>CAYTFU010000001.1:0-185246 GCA_964437185.1 uncultured Candidatus Saccharibacteria bacterium
CATGGCGGAAGCGAACACCTTCCTAAAAATGTTCAAACTCTAAGTGCAAACAAAACTGCACGGGGGGTTCTCTCACCTATTCAGGTGGGAAACCTCGGCTTCGCCTTCGCTTAATCGCCTAGACGACCGTTCGCTCAGTCGACATCCGATATTCTGATGCGAGCGTCATAAATTTCGGGTCCGATCTTCGCTTCACTCCGAGTGATGATCTAAAGAAAGAGAGTCCGGCTGCGCGTTATCTTGTACGTTCTCGAGACGCACAGCCTAAACCAAAAGAACGTCCTACGCATCGTAGAATCGCTTTCACATCATTTTCTGGACTCGGGATCGTTCCCCGACACCTCCACCCAAATAAGAAAAACCCGCGCTTCCGACGCGGGCTTTTCTATAGCATCGTGCTAGCGATGCATGGCACGTACGACGGCGATCAAAATACACGCACCCAAAAGAGCGACGAGAAAGCTGTAGAGGTTGATCCCACCGCCACCGGATTCTCCGAGAAGATTCATAATCCAACCACCCACAACAGCACCGACGACACCCACGATAACGTTCAGTACGACCCCCTGCTGACCGTCCGTCTTCATGACGAGAGACGCAACCCAACCAACGATTCCACCAAATACGATCCAAATAATGATTCCCATACGTTTTATTATTGTTCTTGAGCGTTTAATTTGACGGCGGCTTCTGGAGTCGACACAGTCTTCCCCATAAGAAACAATTTGATGACCCCGAGCGCCACGACGAGATACACAAACATCGCAAGAAGTGTTGTCCACTCGAAAATGCTGCCCGAGAGCTGCGAGGTGCTGAACACGTTGAGAAACGGAGCCGCGAACACGTAGGTGACACCGTAGATGAGAGTGCTGAAGCCCGCATCAGGATTCGCACCAAGTAACTTCATCGCGAAGCGAAATGCGAGCAGCACTTCTACCAGGCCGAGCATATACCAAACAACTTGCGTTCCTCGATACAGCGGCTTCGTGCTGGGTGAATTGAATGAGTCCATAGAGGTTATTTGGTATTGATAGTTGTAAGGCTCTGTGTCGTACCATTGACCGTACCATATATGTTCTGAGCATTGATTCGGAAATAGTACTTCGTCTTTGGATTCAACCCGGAAACCGTCATAGATACAGAAACACTGTCGCTTCCCGCTCCTACCGTCTGAAATGCGGACACGCGTCCGAAGTCAGTGGTAACGCCGTATTCGAACCAAAAACTAGTTAGTGAAGCGCGCGGATCTACCTGCCCACTCAGGATTGCACTGAGGCGCGCGACATCTTTCGCCGCATTCGTGCTCGCCGATGGGGGCGTGCCTTGCGCTGGCGGGTTGTTGTTGGTGTTAAATTTTTGTGTCGCACCATTCACTGTACCGTATTCGTTTTTGGCACTGAGGCGAAAATAGTAACCTGTGTTTGATGTTAGTCCTATAATGTAGCCTGGAGCAGGGATCGCGTTCCAACCAGAACCGACCGTTTGTGAAGATGTTTGTTTGCCGAGAGTTGCAGACTCTCCATACTCATACCAATAGACTGTGGGGACACCGTTGGGAGTCACTTTCCCAGTAACAACAACCGTCGAATTTGAAGGAGCTACCTTTGCGTCGGTAACAACCGCGGGTGCTTTAGACTGCGGCTCCGTCGGAATTTGATCCGGAGTGGCGACTAGTGTGGAAGTTGCAGTTGTCGATGATGACCCAATTTGATTTTTGCTATAGAGAAAGAAACCACCTGCCGCGAGCAGTATGACCGCTCCTCCTATTAGAGCTGTGTTCGTATTCATGCGAAATTATTACTACGATTAAATAGCGTGTGTACGGTACGGACATGTTTTTGAAGCGTGAATACGTCCACGACCGAATTTTGGTCCGCGCCCCGGACAGCAAAGGCCGTACCTAGTAGGTACGGCCTTTGCTCAGTCACCCTAGTTCGTACGGAACGAGGTCGGCCACGTTACTTGCACGTTGCCCGATCCATCTCTCGTGTAGATCACGTAGTAGTAGGTCGTATTTGCATTAAGACCCACGATGTTTACGTTCTGCGAAGTACGCTGAAGCGTGTCGGTCATAGCAACACTTCCACTAATCGTTGCATCCGTCATACCTTCTATCATTTGAGGATACGACGTGCTGTAATAGACGATTCCAACAGCTGGTTCAGATGTGTTCCATCGAATAGATGCTGAGTTGGTGGCTGGTGCCTGTGTTACGCCCCAGATTATGGGCGCATTCACATCGCCACCGAGACCACCCGCCATCTGAGCGTTGATCGCAGCGAGAGTGATTGGTCCGACACGACCAACGGTCGCAATGCCATTACGAGCTTGGAAGTTGGAGACGGCCGACTTTGTCAGTGAACCGAAGTATCCTGTCACGAGACCTTGTGGATAGATCGTGCGATCCTTTGCAAGGAAAGTCTGGAGCGACGACACGTCGGCGCC
The DNA here is from genome assembly GCA_964437185.1 of uncultured Candidatus Saccharibacteria bacterium. Classification (GTDB taxonomy): domain Bacteria; phylum Patescibacteriota; class Minisyncoccia; order Phycocordibacterales; family UBA2100; genus UBA10103. The sequence continues at coordinate 2,446 of CAYTFU010000001.1, forward strand.
TGAATTCCCTTCTTCTAATTGACGGTAGAGCGTATCTGCGTGCACTGCTCCGACGAAGGCGAAGAGTGCGACAGCGATGATCGCGGAGAGACCGAGAAGATTTTTTGTTGTTGTCATATTTTTTATTTGAGGAGAATAATAGATAGTTGCGGCGCGTTAACTGTCCGACCAACCAAGCGTCTCCGCATAATTGGCCGGGTAGTGAGACCCTTAGTCGGGGTGTTGGGATTTCCTTACTCTTCGGACCGAGTGGTCCTCGGAAGCAAATCTGTTTTCCTAAGCGCGCCAACTAGAAGCTTTTCCACTGCACATTTTAGTGCAGTCGACTCTAGAAAATGAACGAGTCTAAATATGCGCTCTGATGAGATACTTGCGACCTGTTGAGTATGTTCCTTTCTTGGCAAGAAGCAAGCGATATTGCGTTATGACACATTTTCAGACATACCCCTAATCAGGATTTCAAAAGACTTGCAACTACACTCCTCACCCATACAACTGCGTATGCGTGCCGACGCGGATAAAGATGCACGTATCATTGCTCATGTAGTAGATAGCCCGATAGTCGCCAGAAATATTAATGCTTCGACACCCCACATACTCCCCATGGAGCGAGTGATTGTTGAGTAGCGAATGATGCGGATTGCGTTCAAAAATACCTTTTCTCTCTATAAATTTCTGTCGAATACCAGCTTCCAGCTTCTTAAAATCTTTGACAAACGAAGGTCGCAAGACGATCTTCATGCCTTTATAGCGTCATCAGGTAGTCGTCCATCTCCTTGGAGTTTTTGAACGTGATCATATTTTTCCCAGCTTTGAGATCGCGCATTGTCTCTTTGATCGCCTTTTTTGTCGCCGCATTGGGGATTTCCGGCCTCTCAAAGACGAGGCGCTGCTCGAGGACAAATTTCTGCAAATAACGATTTATCACCGTACCGAGCGGCAACCCTAAATCGCGCGCCACCTTTTGGGCCTTGGCCTTCAGCGCCGAGTCTGTCTTTACATTGATCATGGTTTTCATATCCAAAGTATATATTTTGGATACTACCTGTCAACATACGCCACGACTCACCCGCGTGACCGCACGAGCGCCGAGTAGGAAACATCTGACCAATTCCCCATCAAAATGTCTCCTGGTACTTTATTCACACAGCAGCTGTTAGAATGCCTCATATGACTGAGGTGCCAAAATCCCCTGTTCTCATCGAAAAAAGCGAGTGGTACATAGCGGCGATTTTCTTCGTGATTGCGGGCCTCTTCGTGCCCACGATTGTCGGATATGTCCTTATGACAATATACATGTCCGGTGGAAGTGAGTACCTCACTGGCAGTGGATTGAATCTGGGACTGCTGATGACCTGCGCCGCCATATATTTCTCTGCTCTGTACGTCGCGAGACACATCAAGAATCGTTACGTCATTCTACTGCCGAAACGGATCGCACTTATAGCGACCGGCTACTTCCTCGCTACAATGGGGCCGTGGCTGCTGTACCAGACGTGGACATATACGAACGGCATAGAGGAAGCTGCCCCTTTGTTGATAGGCTTTCGACTTTTGACCACCTGCATTTTCGCAACGACACTATACGGAGCTGTAAAGCGAAGTCTCGCGTAATGTCAGACTATCCAGCAAAAAGTGCAACCACCGACGTCATCATTTACCCAAACATCCATTTCACTACATATATTCCAATGGGGATGGGTCGTTAAATCGGTCTATATCGTTCGCTACTGAAATGGCGAGACGGGAGAATCTGTTCATGACTCGGGGAGTCATTTTTACTCTTACAAACTGTATACCCTCTCCACTTTGTTCATCTTTGATTTTTACTCTTACAAAACCGCTCACGGCTAATGATTCCCAATTTGCATGAGCGACCTTGTTGCGAAATTCGCTAATTTCTATAAGTCGACGACATATGGTCTCTAGTCGAGAATAAAATCCATCCTTTCTTCTCCGATTTCTTATGCAAGAAACCATTCTGCTGTATTCACCTTTCGCATAGTATATCTTATCTCTAAACTTCAGGTATTTGATCACTCGGTAACCACGTTCGTCTGCCCTTTCGGAAATAGCAGTAATTATCATATGATCCAACGATGTCTCAAGATACGAAAATGACATGAAAAATTTACCGATTGCGCGAGAATAGGACTCTACTTGTCTTGCCGTCAATTCACCAAACGGTCTTCCAAACTGATCTAGCAACTCAATTGTGCTTTCGAGTTCTATTCGCTGATTGTTTCTGCCGCGCATGAGCCTATACAACTACAATATGTGATTGATTACAACATACACAATGGCTCTGGCATTTTGCCATCACTTTACCAGTCTCGCCTAATCACAAAACCCGCCACGTCTGACGTGGCGGTTTTTGGCTGGGAGCATTCTATTCCTCCTCTATCCCCTCAATCTTTGAACGATTCGACGGACACTTCTTTCCGCACCCCGTGCATGCTTCGTCCCCTGGCTTACACGTAGAGTGCGCACCACAATCACATTCTTCCATATAAAAGATATTGAGACCTGCTAATGCCTTAATGGTACACCCTGCGACTTTCGTGTAAATGATTCGCACTGAACAGGGGTGCAATTTGACCTAACCCCAATTACTCCCCGCAACCCGCACGTGCTCGGGGCGGAAGCCGATGCCGACGATGCGAGCGGGAAGGTAGCGGAGAAATGGAAACACTTTGAAAAGTCGTAGCGGCCACGGGACGCGCACATGTTTTTTGGTCTTGAGGTAGGGCGTGAGGAATTTGTCCTGCATAAAGACTTGTAGGCGCTGTGTCATACGCGTGGGAAATTCACGACGTTTTTGTATCGCGACACAATCACCTTCGGTCGGCATTCCTCGTTTAAATGCGGGTACCAGCACATTGCCCGCGGCGATGGCATCCTGCACTGCGAGATTGATACCGACTCCCCCGAGCGGCGACATGGCGTGCGCCGCATCCCCTATGAGGAGCAGGCCGGGCTTATACCACTTTTTCAAATGATCGATAGTGACGCTCAAGAATTTCACCTGCTCCCAATCACTGAGCGCCTCCGCACTTTTACTTAGATACGGCGCGAGCCTTGCGATGGTGGCACGGAAGTGCTCCATCCCTGCTGATTTGATCTCATCGAAGTGACCTTTGGCAATGATGAAGGCGCACTGCCAATAATCACCCCGATCGAGCGCCACCAAAACTTTCCCATGGTCGATGAAACCGAGCGAGCGCTCTGGATCATTTTCAAAAGCAGCGAGCCGAAACCACAACACATCAATAGGCACACCTGTCTCCACGAGCTCGAGCTTCGATGCCTCTCTAATGGTCGAATGCCGCCCATCGGCGCCGACGACAAGATCTGCTCGGATTTCATACTCCCCCTCTTGCCCCTTCGCGGTTACCCCGACCACACGGCCCTTTTCTTCTATAAGCCCCGTCGCTTCAGTGTGCATGAGGAGTTTGAATGAAGGAAATTGCTTCGCTTCCTCGGCAATAAAATTCAAAAAGTCCCACTGTGGGATGAAGGCAATGTACGGACATCGTGTCCTCACGTATGAGAAATCGGCAATGGTGACCTCTTCGCCTCCAATGTAGCCCACCATCTGCCGCGTTTTCTGGTGCGGAAGCTTGAGGAACTTTTCGAGAAGTCCGAGCTCATGCAAATTTTGCATGGTCGAAGGATGGATGGTGTCGCCGCGAAAATCGCGGAAAAAGTCGGGCCACTTCTCGAGCACCACGACCTCGACGCCAGATCGCGCAAGAAGATACCCGAGCATGATGCCCGCTGGCCCCCCACCCGCGATACAACACCGTGTCTTTAGGGTCTCCACCCCCGAATTATACCCTCACTCACTACACCTCCCCCAAGCTTGGGATGCCTAATCGGCGGCGGGAAGTTTCGCCCTTGAAGAGTGCACGAGTGCGAGTGGGTGTGTCTCCGCGATCGCCGAGGTGAGCGCCAAAGCGCATGGCGTCGAAGCTTGAACCGAGAAACACTGCATGCTTGCCGTAGCGACGCGATATCGCATCGACGCTTTCGTACACCTTCTTCAGACCTTCTGATTTCAAGACCGAACCGAAGAGATCAAGCTGTGCACTGCCCGCATCGTGCAATTTCATGAGGGTGATGCCGGTCGCTCGGTACACGATGCCTCGTTGAAACACTTTGAAAAAATGCTCTGAAACTACTTTCAGAATGTCTTGCGGCACCGACGTCGCGTGTGAGAGTTTGATTTCGTATCCATGATACCGAAAGTCCTGTGTCTTTAGAAAAAACGCAATCTCTCTCGTCGCGAGGTTCCACCGACGCGCCTTGATGCACGCGTTCTCTATATTTTTGGAAAGCTGCGAGAATACAAATTGTGGATCACGCGATGGCGGCGTGAAGGTCTTGGTCTTCTGGATAGATTGATAACTCTTGCGCCCACTTATATCTAGCTCATTCACCACCTCCCCATTGATCTCCCGCCATATCTCTACGTAGGGCTTCGAAAGGTTTGCGCGCACCCACGCATCATCTTTGCGCGCAAGCTGAAGCGCGGTGTGTATGCCAAACTTCGCGAGGTATGCAGCGGTGTTTGACCCAATGCCCCACAGATTGATACATGGAGTTTTTGCGAGATACTGCTCTACATCGCGCAGTGGAATCACAGTGAGACCTGCAGGCTTCTTCCACTTCGACCCAATCTTTGCCAGCACCTTTGTAGCCGAGACGCCGATGGAGAAGGTCATGCCGAGCTCACGCTCGAGGTCGCACTGCATCGCTTCGGCGATCTTGGGGTACGGCATGTGATGCACACGCCGCAGGCCCGTGAGGTCGGCAAAACACTCGTCGATCGAATATTCCTCGACCGCAGGCGTGTACCGGCGCACGATCTCGTACATGCGATGCGAAAAGAGACTGTACGTTTCGTAATCCGACGGAAGGATGATTGCATCGGGACACGCTTTGAGTGCTTCACGCAAAGAAACACCGCGCTTCACCCCTCTCGCCTTCGCCTCATACGTGCACGCCGAGACAATCCCCCGCTCCTTGCCCGTGATCACGGGCTTGCCGCGCAAGCTTGGATTCTTCGCAACTTCGCACGACGCAAAAAAAGAATCGCCATCAATATGCAAGATTGCTCTCGGCCACGAATATGATTTTCCCCAGGTCATATCTGAAACATTGACTTTTAGTTACGGCCGCTTATAATGTTCTTACAAATGGCCACTAGGCCCCTGAGAGACCCCGCTTCGGCGGGGTTTCGATTTTATACGTTCGGAAAAAATCTCTGTATGGAATCCAAAATCTTCTTAAACTGCTCTTTGGGCAATTTATGCATGCGTCTCTGCAAACGCTTACTACTGACCAAGCGCAACTGGGAAAGAATGACTACCGAATCGTCTTCTCCTACTGTAATGGGAAAATAATACTGATTCCTTTTATCAGATCGTGTAAGTGGCAAGGTCCACAAGAGAGAGCGGTTGAATTTCTTCACTACCAACACCGGGCGTTCATATAAATCGTTTTTACCATCTTGCTCAAAGCCAATGTTAATACCGAGCGAACACCACCATATTTCACGCTCATGAAAAAATACCGCACCATCCCGAGCATCTAACTTTTTCTTTTGCTCTCCCCATCCATCAAAATCTTTTTCCATGTTCAGTATTTGCGCACCACCGCCGTCACCACCGCTTCAATAGAAAATGATTCTTTGGGATAGATGGGCTTGTACTTTTTGTTGGCGGGTTCGAGGTGATATTTGTCGCCCACCTTTCTCAAGTACTTCATCGTGTACTCGCCGTCGATGCTCGCGATCACGATTTGTCCTGACTTGTATACAGCCTTGCGCTCGACGATCACCATGTCGCCCGGCTGAATGCCGGCGTCGATCATCGAATCACCTTTGACCTTCAGGATATAGCTCGATTCTTTATTGGGCGTGAGGTATTCGTCGAAATCTATGACGTCGAGAAGCTCCTCCTCCGCGGGCGAAGGAAACCCCGCTTCGACCAAACCAAGGAGCCGAACGCTGCCTCCGATCGCCCCGGGCGATAATCTCCCTCGTCTGTCCTTTCGGACCACTCCGTCCTCGACAAGTTTACCGATAAATTTGAACACAGCGTTCTTGGATCTAAAACCCGTGAACGCCATGATCTCTTGGTAGCCCGGCATACGCCGATGCTTCTCATAAAACGAGACCAGTTTGTTTTTGTAGTCCTCATACATTACTCACAGTGTAGTGAACCATGGTTCACCTGTCAATCAATCCCCTGTGGATATGAATACGTCGCATTATCGCGAGGAACGCCGCGCTGGAACATAAGGGTACGTCGTGGTATAGTCCCTTCAACAAATGGGGTTTACTAAATACACATCGCAGGCGGAGAAGGAGCGCGCACGCATGAACGAGGGCATTCGTGCCCCTGAAATACGCGTCATCGGCCCCGAAGGCGAGAACTTCGGCATTCTTCCGATTCGAGAAGCGCTCGCAAAGGCCCAGGAACTGGGGTACGACCTCATCGAGATCTCCCCCAATGCCCAGCCTCCCGTGTGCAAAATCACCGATTACGGCAAATTTAAGTACGAGCAGAAGAAGAAGGATAAAGAGGTAAAATCCAAAGCCCACGTGACAGAGACGAAGGTGACGCAGGTGAAGATCGGTACATCCGAGCGAGACATGCAGATCAAAGCCGCCAAGGCAGCCGCCTGGCTCAAAGAAGGTCACCGCGTCCGCGTCGACCTCTTCCTCTGGGGTCGCTACAAGTACATGGAATTCGATTTCCTCAAAGAGCGTCTTGACCGCTTCCTCGCCGTCATCCCCGAAGGGTTCAAGATCGCCGAAGCCGTGCAAAAGGGCCCGAAAGGTCTCTCAGTCTCCCTCGAACGAGACCCTTCCAAAAAGGCTGCGGCTCCCAAACCAGCGAAGACGGCTCCCCCGACGTCAGAAACAGAGGCATAGCCAAAAATTTGCGTTTTCACCGATTTCGGGCATAATGGTCCGACCGCGCGAAAGCGCGATATTTTATAGCCTATGAAAAATAATAAATCGTACGGAAAGCGACTTCGAGTCACCAAAAACGGGAAGATCATTGCCCGCGCTCCGGGGCAAAATCACTTCAACGCAAAGGAGAGCGGCACCGGCCGCATGCGAAGGAAGCGATCTGTAATTTTCCACGGAATCATGACAGCTACGGATAAAAGCCGTTTTCTCCCCCACTAACGTATGGCCCCCGTATCACGCTACGCGTGTTTACGGGGCAAGCGAGTAAAAACTTACCAACATAACAAAAAAATATGGCACGAGTAAAAAGAGGAACGACAAAGTTGAAGCGACGCCGAAATATTTTGGCGCAGACCAAAGGCTATCGCTTTGGACGCTCCACCAAAGAGCGCGTTGCAAAAGAAGCGATTCGCAAGGCGGGCTCTCACGCCTTCCGACATCGCCGCGCAAAAAAGCAGGAGTTTCGTAACCTCTGGACGCTCCGCATCAATGCAGCGGTACGACCTCTCGGATTCTCCTACTCGCGATTTATCGACGCCCTCAAGAAAAAGGACGTCGCGCTCGATCGAAAGGTCCTCTCAACGCTCGCAAAGGATCATCCAGAAACCTTCGCCCGTCTTGTAGAGCAGGTCAAGTAGCCCGCAAGTAGCCGTTTGAGCCTTGTGGCTCCACAGCCCTTATAGAATCACCTCTTGATTCTTACCCGTCGCGCTCCAACCATCGTGGTTGTTGTACACGAGCATAGTCTTCTCCTTTTCTTTCATTACGATTTCGATAAGGCGTTCTACCATCGCCTTTGGGTCTGAATCGAACACAATTTTATCATTGGGCCTGTTTGCTGCATCGATGACATGACGCAAGATTTCATCGGTCTGCCAGGAGCCTTCAAGTATCCCCATTGGGCGACGGTCTTCAAAGGCAATCGAAAATTCGTTGAGCGTGCCGATGCGACCACAGCCGATGACCATCGCGTCGGAGGATCGGACAAACAGGAGGTCGCGACCGGCGTAGCCAAAGCCCGTATAAATAATGACGTCCATAAATTCGAGTGGGAGCTTATAGGTCTCGACATGCTCGCGCTCATTTGCCGCGGGAGAGAGCCCAATCGAAAAACCGCACTCATCCTTGGCCCCCATCGCCGCATACATGGGAAATCCCGTCGTAGCGCCCGTCGTAATGATCGCGCCTTTGCGCGCGATTTCGCGGCCAATCTCTTTCGCCTTCTCAAACGCATCGAGCCCGCACGCGCCCGTCTCCGCTGCGCCTGACACTCCGATCTTTACGACGCCATATCCATCCGGCAAGCGGCAGAAATTTGCCGGCACAGCCGTGTGGTTGGGATGAAGAATCCTCTTTGCCATTTGACTGTTCAGTATAGCACCACAACAAGGTAGCCTGTTTCATTTTTCAACACACATGAATACTTTTTACCAATCAATCTCGATAGACTCACCTGCCTGCGGCACAATCGCATCAATATCAAGAAAATCGCGCACGCGCTGCGCAAAAAAGATCGACGCTTGCGGCTCCCCCATCGTGACGAAAACCCGATCAAGGGTGGAATGAGCGCGTTCGACAAAATCAAGCAACTGATCCCGATCAGCATGACCCGAGTATCCGGTAAGCGTCTTTATCTCCGCGCGAATGCGGATGTGTTCGCCATCAATTTCTACTCGCGTATCGCCATCTTGTATTCGTCGGCCGAGCGAGCCGGGGGCTTGGTATCCAACGAAGAGCACAGTCGCGTGTTTGTCTCCCAAATAGTATTTCTCATGCGAGCGAATGCGCCCGCCGCCTGACATTCCTGCACCGGCAATCACGATTTTGGGACTCGGTGCGGCATGTATAGCTCGCGATTCGTCGATGCTCGACGTGATTTCTAAATTCTTAAACGAAAAGGGATCGCTGTTATTTGTAAAATGCGCTTGAGCAGCCGCATTAAGCAGCTCTTTGTGAACTCGAAACACATCTGTTACCTCAGTCGCAAGCGGGGCATCGAGGTACACGGGAATCGGCTTCATAACCCCCTCCTCGATCATCGTATTCATTTCGTAGAGCAGGATTTGAGTTCGTTCAATTGAAAAAGATGGAATGAGGAGGGTTCCCTTTTGTTTTCGCACACTCTCAATGGCTTCGCGCAGCCGTTCTCGACGCTCAGCACGACCCTCGTGCAGTCGATCGCCGTAGACGCTCTCCATCACCATATAGTCTGCACCTTCGGGGCTTTCCGTGTCGTTGAGAATCGGCTCTGGAGAATTGCCGAGATCGCCCGTGAAGATGACATTCTTTCCGCTCCGAGTCATACGGATCATGGCAGATCCAAGGATGTGCCCCGCGTCGAGAAACTCGACCGCAGCATCGCCGACAGAAAACGAATCGTGGTATTTATGTGTTCGCCATAGCGGCAACGTGTTTTCTACATCAGGTTTTTCGAAGAGCATTTCGCAACCATTGCGCTCAGTATCCTGTCCCATCACCCGGAGCGCATCCTCAAACATGAGCGCTGAGAGATCGCGCGTAGCGGGCGTCGAGTAAATAATGCCCCTAAAGCCTTCTCGCACGAGCCTCGGTATGCGGCCAATGTGATCGGCATGCGCATGAGTGACGATAAGCACGTCTATTGTTTTTGGATCATAGGGAAAGGGTGTGAAATTTGCGGTATCGCAGACGCTTCCGTGCGGATGTTCTCTCTGGAGAATCCCGCAATCGACGAGGATCTTCGACACTCCTGTATCCAAAAGAAAATTGGCACCCGTCACGGTGCCCACTCCCCCGCAAAACTGAATACGCGCCATGGAAAGATTCTAGCACCCAAAAACCCTACGCGTCAGCGTGCAGGGTTTCTCGGGGGCCTGCCCCGTAGCAACATCGGCTAAATCCGATACTTACAAAATTGAAAGTGCCCGTATAAACCACAAAACACCTCTGCCAGACAGCGGTGAGGTGTTGCTATGGGGCGGTGATACGGTGAGCCTGGTATTGGAGCCAGGTGGGTGCCCTCAGCATCTACACCAAGGCGCAGAGCGATTCGAGCTCCCTTTTTCGCACCAGCAGGTTTTCGTATCTACCGCTATGAAAAGTATACCACTCCGATATGCACGCGCTAGCCGCGTATCACAAATGTGTGCGTGCTTGCATTGTGATGCGGATGAAATGGTGTCGTGTGTACCTTGTCGCCCCGAATTTCAAACGTGGGGTGAAGCGCTTGGCCAGCGGGATGATGCTCCGTGGCGTAGGCGTGCTCCGCGCGAATGTTGTAGATGGGTTTTGCAACGTCTGGCCGCCCACCTTTTATGTCGTAGATATGCCCCTTTGTCCGATCAATCGCCATGATGGGTCGCGCGGTGTGGAAGCCACCCGCATGACCGTAGGTGGACTGGTGCAGGTACTCCATAGCAGAGCTACTCAAGGATGCCGTCGAGATTGACGTCGTACAAGATTTGTTCGTTCACCAGTCTGTATTCCGTCATTTCACTCTCGGTGAACCAAATCGCAATCTCGCGCTGCGCCTCTTCGGCCGATTCTGAGCAGTGGATTAAATTGCGCACCGCGCGATCATCGACTGCTGAAATGTTGTACGAATCGAGAGTGAGATCACCACGAATGGTCCCCACATCAGACGTGGCGGGCTCGGTATCACCCGTAATTTTTTTGATGACGAGTGCCGCCTGATTTCCTTCCCACACCATCATGAGGACGGGGCCGCACGTCATGAACTTCACGAGCTGGCGAATGATGTCTTTGCCATACTCAACAGGCTCTTTTGTGACGGAGAGACCGTTGGCCTTTTTATCTTCGGCGATTTTCGTACCCTTCTTCAGGAACCACGCATCGTCTTTGTTGTAGTGATCCCAAAACTTCTTTTCTTCTGCAACTCCAAATTTCATACCGACGAGCTTGAGCCCCGTGCGCTCATACCGATGAATAATTTCGCCGACCAAGCTGCGCTGCACCCCATCGGGCTTAATAATGACAAACGTTCGTTCCTTTTTTGGATGTTCCATATACATTCCTATTACTTTGTAACGAGGCCAGACCTTCGCTCAAGGACTGCGATGCGCTTTCCGTGATTTATGAGCATCTCCGCATCTTTATCGACAGTCTTGATGACGGGCTTGAGTATTTCATCTTTTATGCGTTCGAGATCATTTTTTGTTGCAAAATCTTTCAGATCAGACTTCATTGCGCCCCACTCCACGACACTTTTAAGAGCGCCCTCCATTTCATTCAGCCTATCAGTAAACTCGACGACAGTCTTCTCAACCAACGTCTCGAATCTTGTTATTTTACTGCCAACCCTCGACATCCCGGTGTCCAAGCGGCTCGATCGTCTCACCTGAATCTCCATCAACGATTCCACCCCCTCGACTCTTTTCCCCATATCGAGAAGCACCTCCATAATCTTTTCGTTGGTCACCCCGCGCAGTACTTTCTTCTTCGCCATGCGGGCAATCATACCACCCGCTCAAAACTGATGCCACAAACGCCTTGCAAAATAATACGGGCATCATACCCCCCCCCTCAGGGAGAGTCCAGATCAAATGCGGGGAGATGTTAATAGTGCTCGCGTAGCAGGCAAGCAATGTCTACCTGTCATACGCCTCTGCTACTGATACAACGACGAAGCTTCGGGCAGATTGAAATCCGACGTAGGTGCAGGTTTCTTACCGTACGCGGCGTCGAATTTGCGGCGAGTTTCGGCCTCCACTTCTTCCCTGTCTTTTCCGTAGGTACGATACGAAAGCTCTTTCATCGCGTCGAGGTGATCGTAACTCATCGGCGGCAAATCTTGCGTCTGAATCGTGAAAGGACGGGCGGGAACGCCGTTTACAAGAAGCGAGAGGACGGCGTTTCTATTGGGCAAATTTTCAAGATCCTGCGCGGTAAACATGGGGGTAAACTGCTTTTCCAAAAATTCGGCGTCAGTGGTGCCGATGCGAAATGCTGCCTTCGTGCCGACGTTGCCGATCACCGCATCGCGTATATCCTCTTCGAGCTGCGCGATAAATTGGTGCGCGATCGTGAGCGAGAGCTTATATTTTCTCGCTTCAGAAAGAATGGTCGATATGGAAGGGGTCGCAAAGTTTTGAAACTCGTCGATGTAGAGGTAGAAGACGGGCAGAAGTTCGCCGCGCGTATCGACGCGGGAGAAAGCGGCCTGCAAAAACTTCGACACAAGAATGAGGCCGAGGAGCGAGGTGTTCCTGTCGCCCAAACGACCCTTCGAGAGATTGGCGAGAAAAATCTTTTTTGAATCCATTATTTGCCGAAAATCGAAAGCGGATTTCTCTTGGCTAACGATCGGCCGCATGATGTCGTTGGTGAGGAATACGTCGAATTTGCTCGTGATGTAGGGAGCAACGTTTTCGAGTGAGGGATCACCTTGTGCTTGCTCAGCGATTTTACGCCAGAACTGCACGATGATGGGGTTGTTGCAGTGACTGAGCTTCAGATTGCGAAACGCCGTGTCGGCAAACACCCGCGGAATCTCCACGAAAGTGCTGCCCGTATCGGGATCCTCGACCACGAGCTGCACCGCGTTGCGGTAGTACTGCTCAAACATCGGACCAAACGCCTCGGGCACGTCGGCATAGAGCTTTCGGAATATTCCGTACACTTCATCGACGACAAAGGTTTTCATCTCGGGCTTCGAACGATCGTACTCAAGCATGTTGAGACCCATCGGGCGAGCTGTATGCGCAGGGTCGAAGTAGATAACGTCTTTCATGCGCTCTGGCGGCACGCACGCCAAGACGTCGTCGATGTCGTTGCCGTGTGGATCGATGAAAGCCACCCCTTCCCCATTTTGAATATCCTGAATAATCATGTTTTTTATGAGTCCCGTCTTTCCGGTACCCGTCTGACCGATGACATACGCGTGCCGCAGGCGATCCGAAGCGCCGAAGCGAACCGGCGTTTCGTCGGCTCCATACTTGTTGATGCCAATGGTGATGCCGTCGGGAGCGGTTTCGACAGGCGCCGGCGCCTGCTTCGCGAAGCTGCGTTTGAGCTCCCGCGAGGTCGTGACGCGCTCGGCAGTGAAGTGGAAGATCGAGGTCACCTCGCCGAGTGAGAGCGGCATCGCGATCGAGCTGTCGAATGAGCGGTAGGTAAAATCTCTCAAAAAATCGCTAATGCTCCAGCTTCCGACACGCTTGAATACAAAGTGATTGCCGCGCGGATCATCGTACTGCTTAAAGGGCGTTTCGAGATTCTCGATGAGCTCGTCGGCCCGCTCCTGCGTCGGAGCGGAAGCGACAAGTCGAATCGATACGGGCGCTATGCGAGATTTAATCTTACGCGTTATCTCCTCCGTAGTGACCTGATCTGAAGTGCGACGGAATTGTTTCTCGACCTCCATCTCAAACTCTTTGGGCGTGAACACCTGCTTGGCGAGAATTCGGACCGCCTCCCCAAGATCAGACTCGGGGACCTTCACCGCCTTTTCAAAGACCTTTCCCTTCTCAAGTTCGCGAAGGATCTTTTTGTAGTGACGATTATACCGATCGCCCTCGGTCGAAACGGTAATCTGCAGTGCAGCGCCTTCACCGTGTTTTGCGAGCTTGGAAAACGCCGCGAGGAGAATGTTCATCGGATCATGCTCAAACATGTCGGGCGTCTTAAGTGGGAGCGAGGGATGATTGTAGAGCGTTGCGTACGAAGCCGCGTGCCTGCCATCGTAGTTGAAAATATTGTAATCACCACGCGCCTCTGAGAGCCGCGCGTTTGGAAAGACGGAAGATATCAATCGTTCGGCGAGCACTTTCTTGGTGCGCGGCACCGCGAGATAGAGAAACGCTTCTTCACTTCCCTCTTGCACCGCAATCTCGAGCGAAAATCCTTCATACGAATCAATGAGCGACATGAGGCCTGAGTAGAGCTGCTCGGATGAAGAGAGGAGCTGCTCGAGTTTGTGCTGTTGACTCTCTTGTTTATCTTCGCCGTGCGCCTGTGGTTGGATTTCAAAGAGAACCATGTGGAGCGCGCGGCTCACCTTCTCCGGCACACCCATTCCCTTATCAGGCAGTCCTTCCGACACATATCGCACAAGCGCACGATGAACATCATCCTCGAGGTGGGGATTCTTGAGCCGCGCTGCGACCGAGAGTGCGTTGCGGATTCCGCGCGTCGATACAATATTGAGTATTCCATCGACCTGCTTGTCGTGAGTCTCCGGCTCAAGCTTCAACACACTGCGCAAAATATCGTGCTCGGCCATCACGACCGTCTCATGAAGAATCGTCGCCGCGGGCGTCTCGGCGTATGATGCGACTTCGCGATGCGCGATGCGATCCGTCTCAAAACGATTGGAGGGCGCTTCGAGCTGCGCCTCTTTCTCCCGAACCCTCTCGCGTAAGTACGCTAGCTCCTCCTCGGGAGATTTAAATTTTTCAACCGCAGCGCCCGAATGGCCACGCGGCTTCTCCAACATGGGAGGCATGCGAAAAGTATATCATTACAAAACGAGAGACTTCGCACCGATGTCGCGGCGGAATTGCATACCTTCAAAGTGAATCTTGCCAACCGCCTCGTACGCGCGATCGAGCGCTTGCTTCAAGGTACCACCCCGCGCGGAGACACCGAGCACTCTGCCACCTGAAGTCACGAGTTGCCCGTTTTCCATCGTGGTTCCTGCATGAAATACCACGACATCCGGCACGCGTTCAGCATCTTCAATTCCTGAAATGGGAAATCCCTTTTGGTAGGCATCGGGGTAACCGCCAGAGGCGATGACGATGTTCGCGGCAAAGCCCGTGTTCCATTCGATTTTCGTGGCCGCGCTATCGAGCGCTCCATCCACGCATGCTTCGAGGAGATCCAGCAGATCGCTCTTGAGGAGGCGCATGTACACCTGCGTTTCAGGATCGCCAAAACGCGCGTTGTACTCTAAGACCTTCGGACCGTCGAGCGTCACAATGAGACCCGGAAACAGGAGCCCCTTAAACTCCGTGCCGCGGCGCGTGAGCGTCTCCAGTGTCCGACGCACCACATACGTTTCTATGTTTGAGGTCATTTCTGAGGTAACCCACGGCACGGGGGCGATCGTGCCCATGCCCCCCGTGTTCTTACCCTTGTCGTTATCTTGCGCGCGCTTATGATCTTGCGACGAAGGAAATGCGATGTGCGAAGCGCCGTCCGAAAGCACGTGCGCAGAAATCTCAGGTCCCTGTAAAAAATCTTCTATAACTACTTCACTTCCCGCGTCTTTATGGGTGCGCTCTACCATTATTTCTGTAATCGCCTTTTCAGCCTCTTCGATCGTGTCGCAAACGTACACGCCCTTCCCGAGCGCGAGCCCACTCGCCTTCACGACGATGGGTGTGCCTCGTTTATGTATGTATGCCCTTGCGGCCTCCGGATCAGTAAAGACCTCATACGTCGCGGTCGGCACACTGCCCTCCTGCATAAGTGCTTTAGCAAAAGCCTTGGAGCCTTCTATCTGCGCCGCATCTTTCGTCGGCCCCCAAATTCGCAAACCGCGCTGTGTAAAAAAATCCACTATGCCGCCGACAAACGCGTCATCAGGTCCTGGGACAGTCAAACCGATTTTATTTTCAATAGCAAAACGAGCAAGCTTCTCGAATTCCATAATACCAATCGGCACATTTTCCGCGATATTCCACGTGCCACCATTTCCCGGAGCGACGTAGATCTTCCCCACGCGCGGCGATTGCTTCAGCTTCCACACGAGCGCATGCTCGCGCGCGCCGCTTCCGATGACGAGAATATCGAGTGCCATTCGTTCATTCTACTCTATCGGCGACGTAGAGCGAGCCGAGGAGCTAAAAAGACTTTCTGTAAGAAAGTCTTATTCCTTCGTCAAAATCTCTGGGCCATCCTTTGTGACGAGTACCGTGTGCTCGGAATGGGCAGCTCTCGAACCATCGCGCGTGCGATATGAATGTCCGTCTTTATCGATATACAAATCTCCACTTCCGAGCGTCATCATGGGTTCGATCGCGATTACGAGCCCTTCCACGAGCTTCACGCCTCTTCCTGGCTCGCCGTAATTCGGCACGTGCGGCTCTTCGTGCACCTTGATACCGACGCCGTGGCCTGAAAGATTCTTTGGGTAGCCAAAATGATATTTCTCCGCGACACGCTGCACCGCGTACCCGATATCGCCCGTCGTGTTGCCGACGCGCGCCTCTTTAATGCCCGCCGCAAGCGCTTCCTTGGTCCCACGCACGAGCTCTTCATCATGGGGATCGCGCTTCGTGCCCGCAATCACCGTCACCGCGTGATCGGTGTAGAATCCTTTGTGCTTGATTCCAAAATCAAGTGACACGATGTCCCCGTCTTCAATCACAACACCGTTATCGCTCGCCGGTGAGTGCACGATCACATCGTTGATTGAAAGGCAGAGGGCGGAAGGATACGGCGTATCGTTCTTTCTTTCGGTATGTCCATAAAACGCGAGGAGATCGCCGTCGGCGCGTACCATCTCGTGAGCTTTTTCTTCGAGAAATCGACCCGTTACGCCGGGGGCCACTAACTCGCGGAGCGTCCGGACGTGTCGCGCGAGCCTGCGCCCTCCCTCTCGCAGTGCGTCAATCTCTGCTTTCGATTTCGCGATCATGCGAGCCCGAGGACTGAGAGTATTTCCTTATGGACAGTCTCAGTATCAGGCGCGCCATCTACCTCGTGAACGACGCGCCCTCTCTCTTTCAAAAATGTGAGCTGAGGCTCTACTTCAGCCTTGTGCCATGAAAGCCGCTTCTTGATCGCGTCTTCGGTGTCATCGCTGCGTCCTCGGCCCAAGAGCCGTTTAATGCTTTCCTCTTCAGACAACGACAGCGAGATGATGTGATAATCGGCGCGCTTGTAGAAAACCATCGCGTCGTCCCACCCGCGCGTTTGGTCGGGTCCGCGCGCGAGACCATCGGCAATGATGTGCTCTTCGCCCTTGAATTGCTTTACGAGCGCGTCGGTCGTGAGGTATATCGGCATGAAATCGGGCATGCGCGCCCCGATACCGACGACCTCATTGGTGAGTCCCGCCGTATATCCGCCGCGCGCGATCATGTCGCGCAACAGCTGGCCCATATCAATGTGAATGATTCCCTTGTCCGAGCGCTTCTTCAGCACATCGAGGAGAAGTTTTACCTGCGTACCCTTTCCAGCACCCTGCGGACCAAAAAATAAAACGGTGATGGGGTTCATATGCGCAATTATAAATTACTCACGTTGCCAACGCGAATAGCTTTCGAGCAACTCGCTTACGACACTATCGAGACTATTATCCTTTGTGTCGATACAGAGATCAAAGTTTTTGGGGTCGGTCGGATCAACGTTGTACAAGGCCATATACCGCTTTTGCTCGCTTGCAAATCGTCGGTCAATGCTTGCGCGCACCTCTTCAAGCGTACTCGCGCTCTCGCTCACGCGACGCTCCTCGCGCACGTCGTTGAAAATGCGTTGTGCCGCCGAGTCCGCGTCGAGGGAAAGAAATACCTTAAACGAATCCGGCATCCAGTGCCATGCCATACGAGAATCGATGACAAGTTTTGATTCGCTTTTGCCCATGTCGCGGAGCAGACCATCGACTTTAAAGTCGATGTCTTTTTGCTCCTCGGCAGAAAGATTCGTCGCCTCGACCGATTCTCCGCGCTCTGCAGCGATCTTTCGAAAGAGATCTCCCGAGGAGAAGTGACGATACCCCAAAATTCGCGCAACTTCTTTCGCGGTCGAAGACTTTCCTGAACCAAGTGAGCCCGCAATCGTGATGAGCTCTCGTTTCATTGGCTAATATTCTCGAATCGAGGTCTGCGCGTCAATCTTTTTCACAACATCAAGCACGACAGAGACGACTATGAGGAGTGCGGTACCACCGATTGTAATGACCGTAAGGCCTGTGATGCCCTGGAGGATGATCGGAAGCACCGCGAGAACGCCGAGGAAGAGCGCGCCGACGAGCGTGATGCGTGTGATGATGTTTCCGAGGTACTCGGCAGTCGTAACGCCCGGACGAACGCCGGGGATGAACGCGCCGTTCTTCTGGAGATTCTTTGCGATCTGACTCGGCTCAAACGTAATCGCTGTATAGAAATACGTAAAGACGAACACGAGCAAGAAGTAGAGGCTGCCGTAGATCCACTGATTCGCGAGTCCGCTCACAACCGCGCTACCCGCCGATGCGAGCCATGCGATGGAGCTCTTCGAGAGGAACGTCGCGATCATCTGTGGGAAGAGGAGAATCGAGAGCGCGAAAATGATCGGGATCACGCCCGCCTGATTGACGCGAAGTGGAAGGTACGTAGAAACGCCGCCGAGAACCTTCGTACCCCGCACGCGGCGCGCGTACGTGACAGGTATCGGACGCTCCGCTTCGGTAATGAAGACAACGCCCGCGATCACGAGTGCAGCTGCGGCAGCGAAACCGATGTAGACCGGAATCTGCGCGACGTCGAACGAGAAGATGAGCTGCGCAATGCTCGAAGGAAGCGCGGAGACGATACCCGCAAAGATGATGAGCGATACTCCGTTGCCCACGCCGAATTCAGTGATCAATTCTCCGATCCACATGATAAGCATCGCGCCAGCTGCGATCACGAAGACGTTGGTCGCAAACGAAAGCGGCGAGAGCTGCGAAACGATGCCGTTTTGCTGCAAGAGGAGCAAAAAGCCGAACGCTTGAATGAACGCGAGCGGCACAGCGAGATACCGCGAGTACTGCATAAAGCGCATACGCCCCGCATCGCCCTCTTCTTGGTACATCTCTTTGAGTTTCGGGACGAGAATGGTCATGAGCTGCATGACAATGGATGCAGTGATGAAGGGCGACACACCGATCATCATGATTGAGAGATTCGAAAACCCGCCTCCCGAGAAAATGTTGAGAAGTCCGAGAAACTGATTGTTTGAGAGAAACGCCTCAAGCTGCGCGATGTCGATACCAGGAATTGGAATAGCCGCGAGGAAACGAAACACGATGAGCGCGCCGAGGACGAACAAGATGCGCGTCCGCAAAACCTCATCGAGGAAGATGAGTTTAACTTTGCGAAGGAATGCCTCTCCCATAAGTCTATGCGATCACTCCGCCCGCCTTTTCGATTGCGTTTCGCGCAGAGGCGGACATAGAGATACCCTTGAATGAGATTTTTTTGGTCATGGTGCCGCCGCCAACGATCTTCACAGGCACCATTCTACGCTCGCGCACAATTCCCTTCTCCGCGAGAGTACGAAGGCTCACTTCGCTTCCAGCATCAAACAAAGCCTCAATGCGAGGGATGGTAAGGACGAGCGCATCGAGTTTGGTGCCATCAACGGTACGGCCGCGATTTTTGCCGTAGCCACGTCGCTTCGGGATTTTCTTGATGATATCGCGCATCTCAGGGCGCTTCTTGCGTCCCGCACGTGCGTCCTGACCCTTTGTACCGCGGCCGGAGGTCTTGCCTCGCTTACCGCCGCGTCCAACACGCATGCGAGCGCGTGCCGTAACCCTTTTGAGTGTATTGAGTGTTGCCATACTATTTATAGTGAGTAGATTGAACTATTTTGTTCGCACGAGTGTCTTGAGCGCTTCGATCGCAGCTCGCGCATTGTTGACCGGATTCTTGCTTCGCGAAAGAAGCTTTGCCGTGACATCGGAAACTCCGGCGAGCTCAAGCACGGTACGCACCGATGAACCTGCCACCAATCCGCGTCCTGGGCTCGGACGAATCTGAACACGCGATGCGCAGTACTTGGACTCGACGTTGCGAGAAATGCTGCGATTTTTGGTGAGGTTGAGGCTGATCATGGCACGCTTCGCGGCACGGGTCGCCTTGTCGATCGCCTGCGCCGTATCTGCCGCTTTTCCAAGCCCCACGCCCACGCGCCCTTTCTTATCTCCAATCACGAGTGCGGCGCTGAAGTTGAATCGACGACCGCCAGCCATAACACGAGCAACACGTCGGATGCCGATGAGCTTTTGGGCAAACTCGCTGCGACGCTCGTCGGTACGAGGACCGCCGCGACCAGGGCGACCGCGACCACCACCTCCACGACGATCACGGTTTCCGCGGCCAGCGGGAGCGGGAGCTTTCGAGCTGCGATCATCAACAGCCACGACCGCGACTTCCGTCTCGACTCCCTTTGCCTCTTCTGTGTGTGCGTCAGTCATATCGTTGTAATTAAAATTCTAATCCCGCGGTTCTCGCAGCATCTGCAAACGCTTTAATCGTACCCGTGTACTGAAATCCGCCACGATCAAACACAACGGCCTTCACCCCCTTCTCGCTCGCGCGCTTCACGAGCGTGGAAGCCGCAAACTCCGCTCGCTCGCGGGGAGTCTTTCCTTTCTCAGAACGCGAGGAAACAGACGCAAGCGTGAGACCCTTTGTATCGTCGATAATCTGCGCTGTGAGCTGGGTATTTGACTTGAACACCGCGAGTCGAGGGCGCTCGGCAGTGCCGATTACCTTCGCGCGCACGCGATTGTGCCGCCGATCTCTTTTTTGTGTCTTTGAAAGTTCCATAAATTTACTAGTGGTGAAATCGAATTATTACGCGGCGGCCGACGCAGCCTTCTTACCCTGCTTCTGACGGACGACCTCGCCCTCGTAACGAATACCCTTCCCCTTGTACGGCTCCGGCTTCTTCTTCGCACGAATCGTCGCGGCAAATTCACCAACACGCTCCTTATCTGCGCCCGAGATCGTAATAATATTTTTCTCCACGAGGGCAGTGATTCCTTCGGGAACAACGAAAAATACCGGGTGCGAAAATCCGAGTGCCAGCTTGAGCTGCTTGCCGGAGAGTTCTGCTTTATATCCAATACCCTCAACTTGCAACTTTTTTACAAATGGCGTATTGACACCCGCAATCATGTTGCGCACGTGCGCAGCGTACGTGCCCCAGAGCGCACGACCGAGGCGAGACGTTTCCTTCGGCGCAACAGTGACTTCTCCATTTGCGACAGCTATCGTGACAGCGGGGTGGATTGATCGCTTCAGTGTCGCAAGCTTTCCCTTCACCACAATTTCATGAGATACGACCGACACGTCCGTGCCCGCAGGTATCGCTATTGGTCTTTTTCCAGTTCTTGACATAAATATGTATCGAGCATCATCAAATTACCAAACTTCGAAAAGGGCTTCGCCACCCATCTTTTCTTTGCGAGCCTCTTTGTCGGTCAAAACACCCTTCGGCGTCGAGAGAAGAAGAGCTCCATACCCGTAGCGGACAGGAACAATCTCTCGAAAACTCTTGTACATGCGGCGCCCTGGCTTCGAGATGCGCTTTACGCCCCTGATCGCGTGCTCGCCTGCGCCATCGTACTTGAGCGTAACGTCGAGCGTCTTGCGTACCTTCTTACCTTTCTTTTCGACTGCGGTGACAAAACCAGCGTCTTTCAATTTCTCAGCGACAGCCATCTTGAAAGCGGAGAACGGTACCGAAACCGACGCTTTCTTGATTGCGCCTGCATTCTTGAGCGAGATTATGAAGTCACCGATAGGGTCGTTTACCATAGTTTATTTATAGTGAGCGTAGTCGAACTACCATGAGCTTTTCTTTATTCCAGGAATGTTGCCTTCGAGCGCTTCTTCGCGGAAACAAATACGGCAGAGGTTGAAATCACGCATAAATCCGCGCGGACGACCGCATTTGAAGCAGCGTCGTACCGTACGGCTCGAGAATTTCGGCGTACGATTCGCCTTTATGATCATTGATTTCTTTGCCATGAGTGTATGCCTGAGGAGAGATTGGAAGGCCGTGCACCCCACCTTTCGGATGTTGGGTTAAGAACCTTCCTCTGTGACTTTGTTCTCACGATATCTTGGGATAGACCCTAGATCAGCTAAAAACAAAGCCCCCTACGAGGCTCCAGAAATATACGCGAGATGAAGGCGGAAGTCAACAACACAGAACCTCACGCCCTCCACCGTGGAGCAAAGTTGCGGCACGGCCCGATCCCATCATTCTTTCCTCTCGCCTGGAATGTATCCCTTCTCCCATATTTTCTTCTCGGCCCGCACCACCAAAGCTGCCCTGCGATGTTCGTCAAACATGGGGAGTCCAGGTATGTCGTACTTCAAAAACATCTCGAGAAAGACCTGGTTACTCTTTCTATCCGCCGCGTTAAAACCTTTTCTTACCCGCTCCCGCTTATTGGCAAACTTGTCCATATCGTGGAGAACCAGCTCGGCGAGCTTATTATCGAAAACTTCCTCAAGTGTCGCCATCTCCTGCTTATCCTTCGCGACCCGTCCGATCTGCACTTTCAAAGCCCGCAAGATCTCGGGCCCGTACCCCTCGGTGTCCGGGTACAGCTCCTTCAGACCTTTGATAACGGCAACAAGTCCTTCAACATCCCTCGGAAGGTTCACACTTGGCCGCTGAACCGGTATTCGATCCTTTACCATGGTATATAAAAAGATAATCGCTGATACTTGCGTTCCGTCGGCACGCATCACCAGTTATTTGGGACGTGAGATTACTTCCCCTCCTGAAGCGGGACGCCGAGGTAGCGAAGGTAGGCCTCTGCATCTTTCTTGTTCTTTGCGGTTGTGACGATCGTGACTGCGATGCCGAAGACATCTTTTGCGTCTTCATCGGAAGTCTCAGGGAATACCGTGTGCTCTTTGAGGCCAATCGTTATGTTGCCCATTTCGTCGATTGCCGAGGGTTTGATGCCACGAAAGTCTTTTACACGGGGAAGGACGACGTGTACAAGTTTGTCGAAAAAGGATTGCATACGCGCTCCGCGAAGCGTTACCTGATACCCCACCGTATCGCCTGCGCGGCTTTTAAAATTCGCGATAGATTTCTTAGATCCTCGCGGCGCAGGGGCTTGACCCGTGATGCGCGTGATCCGATCGACGATGAGCTCGAGGCGTTTCTTATCCTTATTGGCCTTGCCGACGCCCACGGAAACCGCAATCTTCTGCATGCGCGGTGCCTGCATCACGTTGGTGTAGCCGAGCGGCGCCTTGAGAGCCTCGAATGTTTTCGTATGTACCGTTGCTGTTTTCATATTACTTGTAGCGAGTTTACCTGTGGTGAATATCTGCTGAACCATCGAACTATTTGAGCTCTTCCCCGCTCTTCACAGCGACGCGCGTGCGAACCCCCTCTTTATCGCGCGTAATCTTGATCCGCGTCGACTTGCCGGTCTTCGGATCAACGAGCATCACATTCGACGCGTGAATCGGCATCGGCTTATCAATGATCTGACCACTGCGGCTTTGCTGCGTCGGCTTGCGATGCCGCTTTACGAGATTGATACCATCGAGGAGTACCATGTTTCTATCTTTAAGAATGCGTGCGATCGTGCCCGTCTGTCCGCGACTCTTGCCTGCGATTACCGCTACCTTGTCTCCCTTTTTGAGTTTCATACGATCTCTGGCGCAAGCGAACCGATTTTCTGATAACCTCGGGCTACCACCTCACGCGGAATCGGGCCGAACACACGATTGGCCTTTGGTTCTTTGGGCTCCTTACCAGAACCCGTGATCAAGACCACCGCATTCTCGTCAAAGCGCACGTACGAACCATCCTCGCGTCGGAATGCTTTTTTCTGTCTCACTACGACCGCGCGGTGAACTTCCTTCTTTTTCACTGCCTTACGCGGCTGCGCAGTCTGAATGGAAATCACGATCTCGTCTCCGATGCCTGCATAGCGACGCTTCGAGCCGCCTAAAATCTTAAAGACGCGACCGATGATTCCGCCGGAATTGTCTGCAATTTTTACTAAGGTACGATCTTGAATCATAGAGGTGATTTATGCTGCAATGACAAAGCGCTTTCGCTTAGAAATCGGGCGCGTCTCGCGGATCGAGACCTTCTCTCCCACCTTTGCAGTATTGCCCGGATTGTGTACGAGAAATTTCTTGCTGAGCTTCATGAACTTTTTGTACTTCGGGTGCTTCACGTAGCGCTCAACGAGCACCGTGCAGGTGTCGGTCATGGCAGCCTTCACCACAACGCCATCGAGAATTTTTCCTTGCTTGTTTTCTTGTTCCATATCAAATGTTTGAGGATACTACGCGTTCTTTGCCTTCGAAGCAACCTTTGAACTTTTTGCCGAAATCTCGCGCGCCCGGAGTTCGGTCAGAATCTGCGCAATCTCGCGGCGAAGATTGCGACCCTCACGCACGTTGCGCGTGCGCGAACCCGCGCCTCCAAAGCGAAACGCGCGAAGCGCCTCCCGCTTTTCGGCAATGAGTTTCTGCAACTCTGCAACGTCTTGTGTAGATAAATCGGACATATCAATGTATATACTTACTCGCGAGCGATCACGCGGGCACTTACCGGCAGCTTGGTCCCCGCCTTGCGAAGGGCTTCGCGCGCAATAGCTTCCGGAGCACCATCAATTTCAAAAATGACGCGACCAGGCCGAACATCGCACACGTAGCCCGCAACATCGCCCTTTCCGCTACCCATGCCCACTTCCGCCGCCTTGCGTGTAAACGGTCGGTCAGGAAAGATGCGAATCCAGATTTTGGCGCTCTTCCCACCTGCGCGAGAGAGCGCGCGACGCGCCGCTTCCAGCTGATTGGAGGTAATGCGAGCCTGCGTCAAAGATTTGAGACCAAACGAACCAAACGCCACGGTGATGCCGCGCGTCTCGGGAGCATTCAGGCGGCGCTCATGGCGACGGCCCATTTGCCACTTTCGATATTTTGCTTTCTTTGGTGCCAACATAAATAAAAATGAATCTCGAAAAATTATTTCTTCGCCTCCTTCTCGAATATCTCTCCGCGGTAAATCCAGACCTTAATCCCAATCACGCCGTATGGAAGGTATGCCTGCTCGCGCGCGAAATCGATGTCTGCGCGAATCGTCTGGAGTGGAACGCGGCCACGCTTGATTTCCTCGCTACGAGACATTTCCGCGCCGCCGAGACGACCAGCAATCGCAATGCGAACGCCTTGCACGTCGCGGTTGGCCATCACCTTTTCGACCGTCTGCTTGAGCACACGACGGAAGGTTTGACGCTTCTCCAACCCTTCAGCGATCATGTACGCAACAACCGGCGATTGCGATTCAGGCGAGCGAACCTCCTCAATGTCGAGTCGAACGGCCTTCTTTTCTGCGCGCGGAACGGTGCCGATCACGCGCTCAATCTCTTTCGTGAGCTTCACCGAACCCTCTCCCCCGCGCCCAATGACGAGACCTGGGCGCGACGTCTTAATGATCACGCGCACCGCTTTCTCATTGCGCTCAATTTCTACGGATGTGACATAGCTTCCGCGCAATCGCTTCTTGAGAAAGCGGCGAATCGCTGCGTCGACGCAGACATTTTCGCGATATTTGGCGGGCGATTTCGAAAACCAGCGCGACTTCCAGTCGCGGATGACCCCGAGTCGATGTGCGTATGGATGTACGGTGTGTGTCATATATATGTTTATTCTGCTTTTGCCGCAACTTTCTTATCACGCGCCTTCGTTTCTTTCACCTTCTTGGCTCGCGGCGCCTTAGCTACCTCGCGCAAACCAAGCTCGATCGCAACGATGCTGAGCTCCTTGCGAATTGAGCCGGAGCGCCCTCGCGCAAACGGTCGAGCGCGACGCATGACAAGCCCCTTGTTTACGGTAATCGTTTTGACAAAAAGATTCTCTGCAGACACCTTTGGCCCTGCATTTGAAACTGCGGAATCGAGGAGCTTGCCAATTGCAGGAGAAGATTTCTTCGGAAGAAACATGAGTGCTCTGCGAGCTGCAGGCACGCTTTTACCACGCACAAGATCAGCGACAAGGCGTACCTTGCGTGGAGCCTGATGGTAATTGGTGAGAAGCGCTTTCATAGTATTTATTATTTATTGTGAGCGTCCGAACTACTTCTTCGCTGTTGCCGTAGCCTTCGCCGCCGTTGCTGCGGCGACTTCCGCAGCCTTTGCTGCCATTTCGTTTTCCTTCTGCATCTTACCGCCGTGCTTGATGAACTTGGTGGTCGGAGCAAATTCGCCCAATCGGTGGCCCACCATGTCTTCCGTCACAAACACCTCATCAAAATTCTTCCCCGTGTGTACTGAAAACGTGTAGCCCACAAACTCCGGTGCGATCTGACTTGCGCGCGCCCACGTCTTGATAGCGCCCTGCCCGCTCTTGCGGGTAGAGACCTTCTTCATGAGTTTGACGTCCACGTACGGACCTTTTTTGAGTGAGCGTGTCATGTGTTCAATTTAAAACCCGCATGCGCGGGAGTCCGCACAATGTATAGGAAAGAGGACCTGCTGTCAACAAAAATCCGGTTTGTGCCGGATTGTTTGTTTGATTTTCTATTTTCTCTTCCCCACTCTTCGTCGAGAGACGAGAAACACATTTGAATACTTCTTTGGTCGGCGCGTCTTTTGGCCCTTACCTGCAGGTTTGCCCCAGAGCGTCTTCTGACGACGAGAGCCGCGACCTTGCTTACCTTCACCACCACCGTGTGGGTGATCCACGGGGTTCATAGCGGACCCACGGACGGTCGGACGAATACCGAGCCATCGATTTCTTCCAGCCTTACCGATCCGAACGAGACGGTGTTCTTCGTTGGAAACTTCGCCGACAGAGGCCCATGCGGTCGAGATCACGCGACGCACTTCGGTCGAGGGCATCTTAATGTGTGTGTACCCGGCGTCTTGAGCCACTACTTCGCAGAAATTGCCCGCTGAACGCGCGAGGACTGCTCCACCGTTGGGCTTCAGCTCTATGTTGTACACAAACGTACCGACAGGCATGTTGCCGAGCGGCAAGCGATTTGCGCGCGTTACGGGAGCTGTCTCGGATACGATGAACGTATCGCCAACTTTCGCGAGCTTCGGAAGAAGGACGTAGCGCTTCTCGCCGTCGGCATACACCGCGACACCGATGAATGCGCTGCGGAACGGGTCATACTCAACCGTCGTGATCTTCGCAGGGATATTTTTCTTATCAAACCGAAAATCAACCATGCGGTGACTCTTCTTATGACCTCCACCTTGATGACGCACCGTGATGCGACCGAAGGAATTGCGGCCGGCGTAGCTCCTCCCGCCCTTCATGAGCGACTTTTCCGGCTTGTGACCAGAGAGCACCTCGCGGTAGTTGATCGAAATTCGTCCGCGCTGGGATGGTGACGTTGGTTTGTATTCTTTCATTGCCATACGTTATAAAAAATTATCCGATAGTGATCGTCTCGCCTTTCTTCAGATACACGTAGGCCTTTTTGCCTCCGTGCGTGATACCCACCTTGCCAGTGCGAGGATTGCGGCGCTTCTTCGTCGGGATACTCACGACACGCACCTTGCGTGGCATGACTTTGTAGTGCGCCTGGACCGCTTGCATCACGTCGCGCTTCGTCGCATTGTCGGCAATATCGAATGTGTAAACCCCATCGGCAGAGTGCATGGTCGCCTTTTCGGTGATGCGCGCATGCTTCAAGATGTGCGATAGATCGCGCACAGAGCTCACCGAAGACGCCTCAGGGGCGACAGGCTTCGCCGCAGATTTCTTTTCTTTTTTGCTAAAGAGTGCCATATATAAGGGGTCGTGTTTTTAGTTTTTAGTTTTTTTCGAGCTGGTCTTCTTGGTGGCGCGGCTCTCGACAATCGCGACCGACGCCTCAGGATTCTCAATCACGAGGAACGAGCTCTTGAGTACAGAAACCGGGTTGAGATTGCGCGTTGCCACGCATTCGACATTACCGATATTGCGGAAACTCTTTTGCACTGCTTCGGTCGGCTCCGCGAACGCAATGAGCGCGGCATTCTTCTTTTTTGTCGAAAGCTTCTCGAATCCCGAAACCCCGGAGAGCATGACGAGCGCCCTGCGCGCGACTGCTGTCTTGGGCGCATCGATACCAAAGGAATCGACAAACATGATTTCGCCATCCTTGAACTTCCGTGAAAGTGCCATGAACAGCGCCTTCGCACGCATCTTTTTTGGAATTACTTTGCTGTAATTTTTCTCAGCGCGAGGGCCATGCGTCACTCCTCCCCCTCTCCAGATGGGAGATCGGCTCGAACCATGACGTGCGCGGCCCGTGCCCTTCTGTGCCCACGGCTTCTTTCCGCCTCCACGTACCTCACCGCGCGTCTTTGTGTGCGCAACGCTCGTTCGCGCGTTTGATTGCATGCCGGTCACGACCTGGTGCATCAGACCGTCGTTCCATGCGACGTTGAAAACGCTCTCGGGCAACGTGACCGATCCTTTCTTCTTTCCCTGTGCGTTGTAAATAGTAGATTCCATATGTAAATGATTAGCCTCGGATTTCAACGAGCGTACCGGGTTTCCCTGGAATTGCACCTGAGATCAGGAGCGTACTCGTCGTTGCGTCGACTTGGAGGACTTTCAAATTTTTGACCGTCACCCGGTCGCCGCCCATTCGGCCCGCCATGCGCATACCGGGGACGACTCTGCCGCCCGCGCGACCACCGCCGCCGATTGAGCCCGGACTGCGTTCTCTATTTTTCTGACCGTGCGATCGAGGACCGCCGCTAAAACCATGACGCTTCACAACGCCCTGAAAACCCTTTCCCTTTGAAATAGCTGAGACGGCGACTACATCGCCAGGCACAAACACCGACACATCAATCACATCGCCCCGCTTCGCCTCACCTGAAAGCGGAAATTCCCTTAGGTGTCGAAACATTGAAAGATCTTTGAGGTGGCCCTTTTGTGCGGCATTCACATTTTTCTCCTTGCGCGACCCAAATCCAATCTGGGCGGCGTCGTACCCATCCTTTTCCTTCCCCTTCACTTGCGTGACTGTGATCGGACCTGCGGTAATGATCGTCGCGGCAGAAACGACACCCTTCTCATCGAAGATTTGTGTCATCCGACCCTTTGTTCCGAGCATGAATTTCACCCCGTTAGAAGTTTTGTCTGTCATAGTTGTTGTTCACGTGTTCTTCGTATCTTTCCGGCCTGCCCCATTACTTCTAACGGGGTTAATTCGGCATTGTCGTATTTGTTTCGCTGTGCTCACAAATACTCTGTGCCTCATTAAAAATCCGCGCAACAGCGCGGCCTTAGCCTACACCATTGGTCCCGTATGGGGACGTAGCTTGTCCTTCCATAGTCCGCGCGAAGCGGACGGAGGAGGACGTGCAGAGCAGTATACGCAGGACAAGAGAAAATGCAATACCTACCCCTGCGGAGCGACATTACTTCTACGAGAGCGGATATGAAGCACTTCCGCGAGAATCCATACCATGCCAATCGAGGTCACGCCAAAAAGTATTGGCGCAGGACTATTTGGATCATCGAAACCAAAGGCGGTGTTGAATGTGCAAAGTGGCGGCCACGAATCGCACACCTCTTCCTCCGCGACCTCCCCCAACGATGCCGAGGGCGAGGCCTCCCTCTCGGGGCGCCACGTAATCGCCTCCGCGGTTAGACCACTGCTGTTTGCCTCGGCCGCGAGCGCCTCGACCATAGAATCAATTTGTGCGGTAGAGAGTGTAGATGTGCGCGGGTCATTCAAAATCGAGCTTCGGATCACCGCGCGAATGTCTGAGTCGCTCTCTGCGAGCGCAAGGACGGGCACCAAAAAAAGCGCTACGAGTACTACGAAAAATATTTTCGGAGCCAGAGTCGATTGATTCATTGTGTGCATTGTATCACCGTGTTGTGAGGCAGGGCGGCAGTACGCGTAATACATGTGGATCAAACGTTATATCGGCACACACGTGCCATTCACCTTCACAAATCCTGCAGCACAGTTTTCTTCAAACGTTGGTAGCACATTGACCGTGGACGATCGCGAGACACTCGAAGGAGTCGAGCCTGGAAGGCCCTGACAGACGATGGTGAAGACTGTCTGAGACGCGATGGGCGAGCTCGTCTTTGCTCCCGTCGGAGTGCTCCACACACCCGTGGCATTGCTGCCCGTTCCATCGCCGTTGGTCGCCGTCACGCTGCATGACGAAACATTGCTTGCGGTCCAGAAAACATTTACGGACGTGCCGACGCGTACGAGGAGCGGGATAACGCTCCACGAAGTGATGGCGGGAGCGGCGGTACCTATGCATCCACCGACAGAACAACCATTCGTACACATCTGAACGAGCGCACCCGTACAACTATTGACGACATTGTTGCCCGAACATACGTTCGTGCATGATAGCGGCGGCACGCAGAGACTCGTACTCGGGTCGAGAGTCCATAGAGTGGGGCAACCGATGAACGTGCACACGCCGGGTGATGTTTCAGTATATCCGGAGGGGCATCCCATAAACTGACATGAATTTCCGACAAATATGGATCCGATTGGGCAGTCGATTATCGGCACACAGACGCCGCCCACAAGGGTGTACCCAGGAAAACACGACGTCGGTACACACTGACCATTCACGTCGCGTGACTCACCTACTGGACATTGTGGAACACACCCAGAAAGCGTGCTACCCGGGGTGCAGCCATTGGGAAGACATTCGCCATTGGTCATAAGTGTGGTTCCAGACGGGCATGATCCCTGACACTCTGGAAGTGTGCTGCCGGGAGAGCAGAATGTGATGCTAGAGGCCACAACGTCTATCCACGCGGAACAGTTATTGTCCTCGTTTGAACCCTCATTGATCGCCCCGAGGTCGGTCGCCGAACTTTTGTCAGCACATGCGCGCACAGAGTACGAGCCAGCCGTCAAAAAAGTGTGTGTCGCAGTAATCGGACTACTTGCGCCTGCTGCGAGCGCGGAGAAATGAATCGCTGGCGTAAGATCCACAATGGTACCGGTTCCTCCAGCGCCACCCGCAACCTGGAAGAAGTTGTTGAAGCCAACACCTATGGATACAGGACCCCTATTCATTATAGTGGCAGACAAGGTAAACGGAGCATTGATAGTGGCACTGCCGGGACTTGTATTTACCGCGGTAAGATCGGGCAGATTGTCGACACAAGAGCCACTCTGAAGCACTTGTCCTGCCGGACAAGCCGTGGGCACACACACACCGTCCAGCAAGACCTGACCGGTCGGACACGACACCACAGGCACATTAACATTCACCCACTCACTGCAGTTGTTGTTTTCATACGCACCCTCGTTGATGGTACCGGCGTCTGTGGAGGAGCTCTTGTCGGCGCACGCTCGCGTGGAGTATGTGCCGCCTGCGGTAAAGGTGTGTGGAAGAGATATATCGTTGCTCGTGCCTCCTCTCAGGGATGAGAGAGAAACAGCGGGAGTGAGATCGGTGATGGTACCTCCGCCGTTTGCTTCTGATGCGACCTGGAAGAAGTTGTAGAAGCTGATCCAACTCCCCGTTGAGCCAACGCCCGCGTTGGTAATGATGGCGGAGAGCGTGGTCGCAACGTCGACCGTGGCGGACGTCGGGCTCGTGTTGAGTGCGGTGAGGTCGGGGCCGAGGGTGCCGCCAGTGTTGTAGAACGTGCAGGAGACGATGTTGTCTTGGTTCAACTTCACGCCGCCGATGATGCCGTCGACGATGGTGCCGGTGAGCGTTCCGTTGTCGGTTGCGCCCGTGCAGGAAGCGCCGAGGATGGTGTGGCCGCTCTGCTGGATTTCTTCAACAGACCATGGGCCGAAACCGCTGACTCTGAAAGGCTCCGTGTAGCCTAGGAAGTCGGTGGTTTTCGAGACGCCGGCGACCGTGAAATCCCACCCAGAGGCTGGAGCCTGATCGTTGGTTGTGCCCAAGTTGCCATCGACGTCGTAGATCTTCTTGACGGTGATGGTGCCTCCGCATTGCTCACGTGCGATGCTCGCCAAGTCAGTAGCGAGCGTGCTGAAGTTTGAGGAGAATACGCTGTTGGGACTTGCGATTGCCTGGAGGTTCGCCGCATCGAGACCGCTGCCGATGCCGATGGCGAGGATGCGTGTTCCCGATGACTTGATGGAGTTGGCGACCGTCACTGCTGCTGAGACTGCGGTGCTCTCGCTCACGCTCGTGTACCCACCGGTCCCATTATTAATCGTGTTTGGGTTGCCGTCGGAGGCGAATATGACGAGGTTGTTGGCTGAGGGACGGGGGTCGAAGGTGCTCTGCGAAGCGAGGAGTGCGCCCTGCCAGTTGGTGCTCCCTGATCCGTCGATGGCATCGATCTCGGAATTTACCCGCGAAAGATCATTTCCGTAGGGTAGGAACTGGAGACGGACTGTTGCTGTGTTATCGAACTTCACGAGCGAAAAGAGCGTGGGGGTTTCTGGGAGGAGTGCGCTTGTGAATCCCTTCAACGCAGACTTCATCTGAGAGAGTTCCGTGTTATCGATTGATCCCGAGACGTCCATCACGAGCGAGACGTCGAGACCGCAGGTGCCCTCGACAGGCAAGCTACACTGCCCCGCGTAGTCGGCATCGGATGGGCATGATGCGGGGACGATCTGGAGGCCGGAGTGCGAGGCGTCGGTGAATTGGACTTCGGAGGATGTAAAAGGCTTCGATGAAACTTGTGTAAAAGCTCCACTCAATATAAGTGCGGCCGCAAGCAAAGCGCCGACCACAAATACACCCTGCCATAGGTCTGCAGGAGCTACCGAGTCATCCTCACGTCGCCTCTTAGGAGCTACCATATATATTTATATAATACCGCGCTTTAAGAGACTAATGCTCCGGGGGTGTGTATACCATGCTCAGGCAAACACCTCCTAGCGCAGGTCGTCAAAAAATCCACATACAATCATAGCCTATCGGAATCTACTTTCATCTGAATAGTGTGCCGGTTGTCGCTCACTGCGTTTTTAAACGCCATAACCCCTAGGCCCGCAACTTGAGGATCATTGCCGGGATATGCCACGAGCCATTGCTGCTGCGAAAGATCTGAAACCGCAGCGTGCGCTTTCTCTACCTGCGCCAACGCCTCCTCGTAGCGGCCGAGCTCAAACAATGCGGTTGCGCTCGAATTGAGCAGCCAAGGATTTGAGGGAAAATAGATAAGCCCTTTTTGAGTGACTTGCTCTGCATATGCATATTGATTGCCCTTTAAGAGCACCCAAGCCAGATCATTGAGAGCTGCCCAGTTGCGAGGATCTGATTCTAAATAGCGTTCGTAATCCTTCACTGAGTCGTCGTACCTACCCATATACCCCTCGATCAAACCCCGAATATAGTACGAGGATGCCGACACGGGACCATTCGGAAGATTGATCTCCGCGTTTATTCGCACCATTGCTCTATTGAAATTACCCCTCAGAAACGACACGCGAGCGAGCTGGTGGTATACGCCGGGGAAGGTGGAGTCGAGTTTGAGCGCTTCTTCATACCAATACTCGGCACGTTTAATATCGTACTGGTCGACGTTGCTCGCATTAAAGTGCACGTTGCCATACTCGTACGCGAGCTCGGCCGACGGATAAAACGCGAAGGTGATATTCTCTCTCGTCTGACTTTCGGAACCGCTTACGTGCAATACGACACCGACAAAAATGATAGTAGCTGCAAACAAAAGAAACACGAACTTTCTCACGGACATGCGGACAGCATGATGAATTAACCAACGCATACCGATTAGTATAGCGCGCGAGCCTTTAAGCAATCAATCCGATCATCGCTAACAATGATCGCGCTACGACCTCCACCCAATGTGTTTCAGATAATCCGAAAACTCTGGAGACATTTCGGCAAGCACAGAGATTTGCCGCCTCATGAAATTCGTAGCGGGTCGCTCTTGCATATCGAGCACATCTTGACCAACACTCGGCAACCCAGATGCACTGTCGACAAAGTCCTGCAGTATTGATTTTATTCTCTCATCGCCTGCCGAACCTGCTCGAGCAGAACGGACCGCGGCGTAATGCAATAGAAACCTCAACCTCTGCTCTTGCGTGAAATTACTCTCCGCATCAAGAGCCTCCATCAGCGCAATTGTGCGCTCATACGATTCGTCGATAATTCTGTGTTCCGTTTCTGGAAAATATAGTGAGATCGTCCCAAAGGCGATTGAGCGATTTCTATACAAATGCACCTCCCTTATTTTCGGCATTGTTGAAGTCCCGGTAGCGTCTAGCAAGCTATCGCCAGCAGCTACTAGTTCGCGTATAACTGCCGCAACCTTGAGTTGCTCTGAGCTCTCTACGTTCACGCCTTGCTCATGAAGCTTCTCAGCCAGAATGACTGCCGTTCTAAAGTTCGCGAAGGGCGTCGGGTTGAGCGCGTTTGAATCCTTAAGAAGGAGTAGTGTCGCTTCTCTTACATCCCCCCCGGCTTGGGTCAAGTACGCATTATAGGGAGGAGTATCAAACACGAGTTGCGTGAGATTTTCATTGTCCCCTGCAATACGATACAGACCACCGAATCCGTTATACACCCTCGCTTTAAGCTGATCATCGATGCGAGGACTTGCGGTTATGTCCTTCAAAATGGCAACACCATTCTGGGTATCATCTCCCTCAGATCGACTGAGCAGCGATCGAGCGAGAAAGCTGTTGGCAGCACGCGATTCTCGGTCTGTCGAAGATACCGCCACGGCTTGAGAGCTGTACGCGACGGCCTCTGCGAAATCTCCCTTTCGATAAGACGCGTCTGCAGATCTCATCAATGATAGAAACCTCTGCGCATGATACTGCGTGTACCCTACATACCCCCCTATACCAACGACTAGAAACACAGCCACCACAACGAGCGGAGAAATGGGCCTTTTAGCTTGTGGTGATAAATCGCTCATTCGTCCTTTAATGCACGATTCCGTATTGCATATGTTACAGAGCGCCATCGCTGCCGGCGCCGTCGGTACCGTCGCCACCACCACCACCGGCGCCGTCGCCGGTGATAGCGCTATCCGCGGCAGCACTGTCGGCAGCACTGTCAGCCGGCGCATCTGCGTGGACCACGGAAAGACCGGCCTCTCCTCCACCATCCAGTGAAAGCTGCTTTTTCGACGGGAAGAGAACAAGTAACACAAGGAATCCTAGAAAAACCGCAGATGCGGCCACCGCACCTCTCGCCATGCGCCCCATCCGACCATACGTATTCTGTATTACGATCATGCAGGATTATTCTCTCATAAAATTGACATCCGAGACGCAAATCCTGTGGACAAGTAACGAGAACCGGGTCCGTCTGCAGCCCTAGGGTATAATGCCCTCATGATTTTTGACGGCATCCCCTTTTCCCACCTCTACCAACACAAAAAAGATGGGCTCCACCGACGGGTCGTCCCCTTCATTCGATTCCTTGAACAGCGGCTCAATGTCTCGGTATTGGCAGATCGAAAAGATTTTCCGTACGAGCGTCCTGACCTCGCAGAGCAATTCTCCCTCGCGCATATCCTGAAACAAAAGGGGATCATTAAGTCATTTAGACCTCAACAAGCGCTGTGCGACGAGCCTCCCATAAAATCTTGGATGTGCGAGTACACATCCCCCATTCGGTCTGTTACTGCTGGCGCATCCATAGACAGCGATGAGGACGCGCTAACTGCGGCTCTTGCTGAAGGGCTTGAGCGATACATCTGGATTACGCAGGATGACTATTTCAAGCGCCCGATCCGAGCATCGGTACAAAAAATCGCCTCTTATGGAAAATATATAGATCCGCGACAATTTGTGTCATTCTCAGAAGCACAACGAAAGGCTGATTCCAAACTGACGATAAAGGAAGACTCGACCTACATGTGGATTCGGGCACGTTCTCATACCGACAACAAAACTGTGTACGTTCCAGCGCAAACGATAAGCTCTGCATGGCGCCCATTACAACAAACCCCCGCAGAGCCCTTGATACGTCAACAATCAACCATAGGACTGGCTACCTGGCCGACACACAAAGGGGCCATCCTCGCGGGTGCCCTCGAAGTGATCGAGCGCGAGGCATACGCCATTATGTGGTTTAATCAACTCACCGTACCGCGAATATTGCTTCTCCCACTTCAGGAGGAAAATGCCCCCCTCAACGCGCTGGTAAAAAAATGCGAGCAATATCAGCTGCGCGTACACGCCCTTCAAATGCCCACCGACGCGCCCGCTCACGCCATCGCAGCCATACTCGAGGATATCTCTGGGCACGCGCCTCGTTTTGCTATAGGCCTCAAGGCGCACCGCTCATTGCCACAGGCTATAGAAGGAGCGATCTTGGAAGCACTGCGTGCTCGGCGCGGAGCGCGAAAATTCGTCGCCACTGGTCCATGGGACGGAACCACGCCCATTGAAAAAATCGGCCATCGCGAACGTCTACACTATTGGGCAGATCCCAAAAACTCCGAGCGTCTCTCTTTCTTAATTGGGGGTGCTGAATTTGATTACACAAAAACACCCTGGGAAAATGATACTGAGACAGAGCACCTCAATCGAGTACTCGATTGGTGTAGGGCCAATGATTTCACCTGCGCCTCTGTGTCGCTCGGAGACTCAAAGGCCAACCCAACGCCTTGGTATATTGAAATGGTCGTGATACCAGAATTGCACCCAATACATTTGACTGAGCCCATGAGACACCTCGGTGGCATGAGGTTGAAAAACGTACCTAGACAATTGGGATTCACTCCTCGTGATACCCCCTTTATTGACGCTCCGCACCCCTATACATAAAAACCATGACTTTATTTATCTCACACATCCATTCCGAGATACGGCGAGCGCGCACTACGAAGCGGGGTGCTACGCATAGCGCGAGAGATGTTCCGAGGGGTACGCACAAGGAATACGCACGCATGCAGAAGGTTGCCCTTCCTCCACCGAACCCAATACTTGCTCCATTCGGCGAGGTGATACATACAAGGACTTCCTACCGCAATTGCACGCACGGCCAGGACGCTGCCATACCCATCGAGACATTAAGTACACTTTTGGGATCAGCACTCAAAAAGCGAGCCGAAGCTTCGAATAGAAACTACCCTTCGGGAGGAGCACTATATCCGGTCGAGACCTATTTGATCACCGAGGCACTCGACGGATTCGGACCAACCGTATTTCACTACAATCCCACGCACCACGAGCTTGAAACATTGTGGCCGCTCTCCTCCCGTCTCACCCTCAAAGACCTGGCTCGAAAACCGGATGATCTTCATTTTTCATCGCTCATAGTTTTTACAAGCGTGTGGAAGCGCTCTTCGGCAAAGTATGGAGACCTTGCCTACACGCACGCACTTCTTGAAGCCGGACATATGTCTGAGAACATACTTCTCACGGCAACTGCCCTCAACCTTCTCACACGACCAATGGCTGGCTTTTCTGATGAAAAGATAATTGAGATTTTAGATCTGGACCCCGAGGAAGAGCAGCCGATACATACCATCGTACTGTGCCGATGACTACCACTATGGACTTACGTGCAGAATTACGCGATGCCATAGCCGCCCAAGCATTCGTGCGCGCCTCCGCCCATACGCGCATAATTGGCGGGGACGAAAAATCCTTGGACTCTTGGATTTTTGACTTCCGAGCGCTCCTCTTGCAGCCCCGATGGCTCAATACCTACGCGGAGATCTTCTGGGATACGCATAAAAACCTGTACCCATTCCAGGTCTGTGGAATGGAGAGTGCTGCAATATCTCTGGTCGCCGCCATCGTTATGAAAGGCACAGAACGCGGGACGCCCGTAAATGGTATCTACATACGCAAATCACGGAAGAGAACGGGCCTTTTACGACAAATTGAAGGTACCCCAAACGACAAGAAGGTTATTTTGGTCGACGACCTCATCAATTCGGGAAGCACCTTCAAAAAACAAATCGACATCCTATCGCGAAGCCATCTCTCCGTTGCGCATATTTTTGCCCTCCTCGCATTTCGTCCAATAGAGGAGTACGGCGCTCTCACATCTCAAGGCATTTCCATCACACACCTATTCACCTTGCAGGATTTCAATCTGCCCCCCGTCAAAAACAAGAAAAACACGCCGATACAAAACACCTTCGAGACCTTGTGGCACTTCGAAGCTCCCAACCCAAGCTACAGCCTGGTGGTACAAAAGTCCGCACCCGCGATCGACGAGGATACCGTCTATTTCGGAAGCGATGCTGGCATTTTCTATGCGCTGGACCAAAAAACCGGAGATATTCGCTGGTCGTTTCGCATCGGAAAATTCCCCGAAAACAAAGGCATACTTTCGTCCCCAGCACTCCATAATGACCGAGTGTTTTTTGGCGCATATGACGGCACTGTATACGCACTCAAATCCGACACGGGTGCCGTGGCGTGGAAATATAGCGATGCCGATTGGGTCGGCTCGTCGCCCTGCATTGCGTCAAATCTTAACCTTCTATTTGTCGGACTGGAATTTGGCCTCTGGAACAAGCGTGGCGGAATCGTGGCCCTCAACATTGAAACCGGCAGTGAGGTTTGGCGACAAAAAATGCCGACACTTACACACTGCTCTCCACTGTATATACCGGAAGAGAATATGGTGGTCGTGGGGAGCAATAATGCAACAATCTACGCGTACGAGGCTAACACCGGTACGCCGCTATGGCATTGTTATGTCGTCGGTGACGCGAAAGCTTCATTTGTGTACGATAAATCACGGCGGTGTATTTTATTTGGGACAGTGAACGGACAATTTTACGCAATCTCCGCTCAGAACGGCAACCCACTGTTTAGTAAAGAAATAACGGGGGGTATGTACTCGACCCCGACTATTGACGGCGACACGACTTACGTCGCGTCCCTCGATAAGTGCATATACGCCATCGACATGAACACGTGGACCGATCGCTGGACGTTTGAGACAGGCGGGCGGATCTTTGCCTCGCCCATAGTACTAAATGGACATGTGTGGATCGGCTCAAACGACGGAAAACTATATGAGATTAACGCGGCGAGCGGCAAGCTAAAAAGTTTTTTCCAAGCAACCGAGAGGATAGTTAACAGAATTGCCCATAATGAAAAGACGGGGGTATACTTCGTGCCAACGCAGGCAAATGAGATGTATTGCCTTCGCAAGATTCCTACGGTGGTATAATTTGTACGATGCTGCTGCAGCTACAAAGTCTCCTGCGCAAGACACAAATTGCTTTAGCTCCTACACTCAAAGCATACAAGCGAATCTTCAGACTCCACGAGATCGAGGAGTCGCTCGTGCTTAAGTCATCGCTCGGAGCGATTCTCTTTTTCTTTTTCCTCACGTTCCAAATGTGGATGCGCTCTAGCTCCACGACATTAAGCACGGCAGCGGCAGGAAAAGCTGTGTGCTGGCCCTATTTTCAAAATTGTTCAGATCTCTACTTCCTAGAAACATTCCCGAGCAGCTATTCTCAGTCTCTATGGTACATGGTTCTGTTTGGAATAATGCTCTCGGTCGCTTACGCCATGTGGCGGAAACACTGGACCGTCGCACACCTTCTACTGGTACCGCTCCTCCTGTGGAAGGTGTTTTCGATATTTGTGCTGAGTTATACGATGAACGGCCCATACGATTACTACCACGTCGTCTTTACGGTCATTTTCCTATTTCTACCCTACAAAGAATATTTTTTGAAGCTCGCGGTAGTCATTCTCTATTTCTTGTCGGCAACGATCAAACTTCATTCGACATGGGTTCTTGGTACGTATTTCTCGGCCCTACAAACCGGCCTCCCCCTCTTCCCCGATTCACTCATCCCTCTTGCTACTAATCTCGTTATATTTGAACAAATTGTCGGTGCATGGTTTCTACTTTCCAGAAATCTGCTCTGGCAGCGAATATCGCTTGCGTTCTTGATATTCTTTCATCTCTATTCCGGAATTTTTGTCTACTATCACTATCCATCGGTTATTCTTCCGCTTCTTATCATCCTTTTTGGTCCTCTTTATACATACACGTCGCCACCCACGGACCGGAAATCAATTCCGAGTTGGATATTTGTGCTGATGGTTATGCTCTTCCAGGTCCCTGGACTTATCATCCCCTCACCTGGTGATCGACGGATGACACTCGAAGGCAACCGCTACGGAATGTTTATGTTCGAGGCAAATCATCAATGCATTGCAACTATTACGACCGTACGCAATGATCGCGCTGTCGCTGGGACCATCGATAAGCCGATTACCGAATCACCCTTCTCTTGCGGAAGATTTTATTGTGTCACCCGAAAAACTCAGTACCAAAACGGCGCAAATGCCGTCACGACGACACGGCATGAGGCGGCAAGTGCCTGGAATCGGTGCGACCCACACACATTTTGGTCCCAGTACCACACTCAGTGCGATAGGGACGCCGGGATTGTTCGCATTGGAATGACCTTCGACCATTCGATCAATGGTGGTCCATTCTATCGAATC
Source organism: uncultured Candidatus Saccharibacteria bacterium (assembly GCA_964437185.1). Lineage (GTDB taxonomy): Bacteria > Patescibacteriota > Minisyncoccia > Phycocordibacterales > UBA2100 > UBA10103. The sequence continues at coordinate 42,464 of CAYTFU010000001.1, forward strand.
GTCGATACCTCGAACATATGCGATTTGTCATACTCCGCTGCTTCACACAATGAATGGATAGCCGTCCCACCCGCGGCGAAAATCGTGGGATACCCTGTTAAAAATTTCTATCAATTTTGATATGGAACCAGCAACGACCACAAACCTCATCGTGCTCAAACAGCTCGCAGGCAACGACCCTGTGACGCTCTACCCAATACAGATCATGATGGAACCGCATGTCGATCTAATCATCGCTGCCTGGACCGCCCTGTGGTTTACCACACTGACTATAGTGCTCTACAAACTCTTTCGAGAGTGGCGAAAGCGGCATTCGTAGGGCTCTCGCGCAGCTGCGATCCGCATCGTTTTCAGCACCCCCATCCATGGGTGCCAAAATGCCCAAAAGCGTTGATTAGTTAACAACGGGTTCGCGCTAAAGCGATTTTCATTCGTATATTTTGTAAAAATGTTGCGGGCAAAACTAAGAAACCGCCATCGGGACGCTCGACAGTCCTTGTAGGAAAGATTCGAGCTGACCTGACGACGTGTTTGCAGCATTGCAGGACAGCTATCCCGCCACCCCCGATTTGGACGGCGTCGTAAAGCCGCGAACTCTTATGCACTATTGATGAGATTGCGGGATCGTACAAAAATGGCCCGAGACCGTGGAATACAAAAGCATTGTGTATCTTGCCAAAGGATTGCAATCTGTGAGGATGGTGCCCGAAGACTACATCGGCACCTGCGTCACGCGCTACTGCCGCAAGCCGCTCTTGATGTGCGTCCGGCGTGAACTGAGCCGGAGCTAAAAAATTAGCCATTATGTGGAGAGATACGAATACTAAGTCTGCGCTTTTTCGTGCGTACTCAATCGCATTATGTATATTTTCTTCGGTAGCCCTTGAAACACACGGCGCACCGCTTGCTGAATAAAACCTTTCCGGCAACATGTCGGTAAATGCCGCGAATGCTATCGTCGCGTTTTTTACGCGAACAAAACGTACCGCCGATTCTATATCGCCTACTCCCGCGTGTTGGATGTGATGTTCATCTAAGTATTTAGTCGTTTCCTGTATTCCTTCGTGTCCGTAGTCGGCAATATGATTATTACTTAACGAAAGAACGAGATTAGGATGTAGATCCGAAAGAAAGGCAGCCTGTGTGCGGGTAAATCCTAAAGTAAAATGCTCGGTCAATCCCTTATCCCGCGGGCGAGAGCGCTCGTACACGCATCCCTCAAAGTTGGCAAACACCGCGTCAGCCTCCTGCAACCGAGTCAGAAACTTACCGAAATATCGCAGCGCGACACCTTTATTTGCCCCGAATCGAGACCGCATCAATCGGCTGCCCAACACAAGATCCCCGATCAAAGCAATATCAAAGGTCTCGTTACACTGCGAGCAATCCCACCCCGTCATCGTCGGTCCCGAAAATAGCATGCGTAAAAGATGGTAGCACACGTGACAGACTAACTTCCAATGCCATTAGCGATACGAGCACGCAGGGTCACTAGTAAATCTGCAAATATTCCGGATCACAACGACGCTGTTGGTCGCTCTCGACGAGGGCGCAGATTTTTGCGGCTTCGGTACGTTTGCGAGCATATACAAACCGATTTGCCGCGAACTGAATGCATCGCTTCTGATAAAGCGGCACGTCGCTCGCGCTCTCACAAAGAGATACGACAGACTCAGGCCGGAGATTAGCATTTAGACCGACGCTCAGTCCTATCCCTCCATAGCAGGTCTCACGTAAATCTAGCTGTTTTAACGTGTCACACGTAGAACCAAGACTCGCGAGAACGGAGGGACGCGAAAAAGACTGAAACAGATCGCTATGAATTCGTAGGGGCGATATTAAAATGCAAACTTTCTTGTGCGCCGTATCTTGCATGGAATCGCATACATCAAATGGATTGTCGCGATTCACTGACCGTCGGTTGCTTCCCATGTCCCCTCCCAACAAGAACCGCTCATTATACTCCATCATCGCACCTCCGTGACAACTCAAAGTCCAGGGAATCGGCCGCTCTGGCGAGAACTTGTCGCACACTTTCATAACCTCATTAATTTTTCCAAGCTCATAGCCAGTCTCGTACACAAGCCCATGGCCAAGCCCGTGGATACACTGTCCAACTCGCCTTTTGCCATTGAGTGATCGGCACTGCTCTGCAGCTTGGTCTAGACTATCTGGACCCAACGCTTCTTGCATAAAGCCGACGACTTCGTGCAAACATCCCCAGTCGAAAGCATCGCCGCACGATTCTATAGCAAGAGCCCCCTCACGTTCAAAAAGCAGTTTTCCCACAGCGTGACCGATTGCGTGATAGCGCGTGCGAGCTTCATAAACACCCTCCGCCTTAGCCCATTCCACGAGCGAATCTCCTCCGTGAACCGCGTAGTAACTTTCCAAAACTTTGGAGTTCACTTCGGTGTGCCCATTTACATTCGAACTGAGTGGATAGAAGAGGTAGGGCCGGTTGACCACAAGATACGCCAGGAAGAGGGCGCAGGTTATGCAAGCGATTAAGAGTATTTTCCAACCGTACCGAAGCAAGCGCATGAACGCATTATACAAACTTCTCGCCTCAAATAAATCGTCGCGTCATTCGGCCGAGTACAGCGTAGGGGTGCGGAAACGCCAAACAACGGAGCTTTTTTTGGAAAAAAGCCGCGTGAATTCTGAATCCTGCGAAGCGGGATTACAGAATTTACATCATCTTTACATCGATGGAGACGCCAGATGGGAGATCGATATTGGTGAGCGCTTCGATGACCTTGGGCTCGGGATTCATGATATCGATCATGCGCTTGTGGATGCGCATCTCAAACTGCTCTCGGGAGTCTTTGTCGATGAAAGCTGCACGGTTGACCGTGTATTTCTTGATATCGATGGGGAGCGGAACGGGACCAATAACCTCGGCATTGTGACGGGCGGCGACGTCGATGATTTGCTTCGTCGCTCCGTCGAGCACTCCGTGCTCATAGGCGCGCACGCGAATGCGCAAACGACTCGGCCCTGCCGATTTCTTTGCCCCACGAGAAGCTCGCGCCTTCGCAGGGGCCTTGGTAACCTTCGATTCCGCTGTCATAGAACCCAAAGAGTATGCACCAGAGGAGGGGGAAAAGCAAATTTTTGTATCGGTCATTGGATAGCGCGAAACGGACGTGTAATACTGGGCGAATGCAAAAGAGCTTATTAAGGGGGTACCACCGCCTCTTTGCTCTCCACGAGATCGAGACGAGCGAGATCCTACAGCTACTCTATTATGTAGTTAGTTTCTCATTCTTTGTCACCTTTTTTCTCTGGATTGAAAGAAGCGTCATTAGTATCTCAACATTCCAAAGTGGCGGGCACGTCTGCCCCCCATACCTTCCATCGTGCGGTGAATATTACTTCCTGCAAGCCCTCCCATACGGATACACGCAGAGCGCATTTTACGTATTTCTCTTTCTAGTCTTGGGGTATGGAGTGTACTCCGCATACCGTAAAAACTGGGTGGCCGCTCACGGCGCACTCTTAGTCTGCCTCGTATGGAAAGTGGTTTTGGGATTTTTTCTCACCTATGGCGTACTAGGAAATTTCGACTATTACGACATGATCCTCGCCAGCGTATGGCTCTTTATGCGAGAAAAAGAATACTTCGCAAAAATCACTTTTGTATTTCTGTACGTACTCGCATCTTCTATCAAAATCGACGGAGGGTGGATTTTTGCCAACTACTTCAACTCCCTTTTCACAGGAGCCCCAATCTTTGCGGCCCCGTATTTGCCTTTCTTTACAAACATTCTCATTGCGATGCAAATGATCGGAAGCTGGTTCTTGCTTTCGAGTAACAGCAAACTGCAGAAGGCAGCATTCTTTTATTTTTTACTCTTCCACGCGTATTCAGGGATTATCGTCAACTACCGCTATATTGCTATCTCAATACCCGCGTTATTCGTCCTGTTCTCACAACCCGGCCACTTTCAAATACAAAAGGTCTCCAAAACCACCCTTCTCGGGTACGGTTTTCTATTCTTACTCATCTGCGGACAACTTATCGGAATTCTCACGCCAGGTGATCAGAAAAAAACCCTCGAGGGCAATTACTATGGCCTGTATATGTTTGAAGCAAACCATCAGTGCATCTCGGAAACCACTACCTATCGCAAAGACGCAGAGCCTGTCGTAACAAGCCGTGAAAATCATGTCGCCAACAATCGCTGCGATCCGTACCGCTACTGGTTCCCGCTTAAGACCCTCTGCACTCGCGATAGCATCATCGAGAGAATCGCATGGACGTTTGACCACTCAATCAACGGTGGCGCGTACGAACGCATCGTAGACGTGGAAGACGCGTGCGCGCTTACCTATCGGGCAATCGGCCACAATGACTGGATACAAATCGACAAGCCTGAGTTTTTGGGTACCCCTGTGTATAAAACGGGCTTCGGATACAACCTCAACTCTCAGATAAAAGTCCCTCCCGAGATAATTATTGACGATCCGTTGCTCGAAAAGATCAAGCTGGCCTATTGGATTCTCTGGTCGGCGTCCCTGGCTTTTGCGTGCGGCGCACTAATATACGTACACCTGAGAAAACGTTGACGAATGCGCGGTTGCGTCCCGTAAACGCAATCTTTTGGGGATGGCATAGCCATTTAGGACGTGTTTGAAACTAACGGCATACGGCGAAACTAGTACCCCTTGTGCGTCTTGAGGAACTTTTTCTCTGCCGCCGTATTCTTTCTTCCCAATATCGCGTTGCGATGTGGGAATCGACCAAACCGATCGACTATTCTCTTATGATCAATCGCGTATTTCATCATGTCCTTCCCCCAAATCTGCTTGAAGAGGCGCACCGACTCACGCTGGATGACCTTCGATTCGCTGTGCTCAAATGGGAGGTACATAAACATCCGTTCGTCCTTTGAGAGCGACTTTTCCGCGCCCTGCGCGATCGCTTCTTGCGCGAGGGCGAGAGCGAGGGCGTCGTACTGATACATTGCTGGCGTACCACGAAACATATTGCGAGAGAATTGATCGAGTACGATTATCTCAGCGAGTCGTCCACGAGGCGCTTTTCTCCAGTGCGCTGTTTCCCCTCTCACTACCTGCCAATATGTTGTAAGAAATTTGAGGCGGACCTGCGCATCAAACTTCTTGTCCTTTGTAAACCACTGCTTCGGCGAGGAATCTTTGAACCAAAACTTGATTACGGTATCCCAGTGCATATGCACACTGTATCACCTACTCCTCTCAATTGCTTCAACGACACTCTACGGCACATCAACCCAATATCGCGCCTTGTCGATACCAGTCTCCTGATTGTGTATGACACTCTCACGCACACCACCATTACTCTCGATCACTCGTCGCGATGGTTCGTTGGTGATATCGCACGTGAGGAGCACACGCGAAATACCCAATTCCTTTGCCTCTTGTAAGCCAAGTGCCAAGAGTTTCTTTCCATACCCTTGCCTTCGCCTACTCGGTCGGATGTTGTAACCAATATGGCCTCCTACTTTTTCCAAATTGTCGTTGAGTCGATGGCGGATTCTTACGCTCCCAATATACTCTCCGTCGATGAGCCAATACACTGATTGCGGTACGTACCCTTCGGGCAGATTTTCACCCTTGGAATGACTGCGCTGTCGCTCTACAAACGAATCAAAATCATTTTCCAACTCCGTGATCGAAATCGCCCTGTACGACGTACTCGTCGAGGGACTTTCCCCATCTGCCTGATACTCTTTACCGCCTCAATAAACGAGTCTTTGTACTCTGTAGAGGGCAACTCAAGCTGCATGGCTCCACAATATCACCAAACAGCGAAGCGAACGTATGACTCCTTACATCCCCGGCATCGACATAATCTCCATCACGTCAGTCGTCGTACCTGGCATTGCGACATGCGGACTGCTTTTGAGAAGCTCCACGACTGCCTCCACTGACTCCGCTTGAACGATGGAGTAGCCTCCGATGTCGTTGGACACCGCAGAAGAAGCACTTCCGATAACTTGGGTATTCTTCCCGACTGGCGCGCCCATGTCAGCAAAACTGGCGGCGTTTTTCTTCAGCCACTCTCCCCACTTCCCCATACTCTCCTTCTGCTGCTCCGGTGTCATACTCGCCATCATTGTCTTCATTACTTCCATGTCCATCCTATACAAGACTAAGAATTTTTTCATGCAAAACTAAATTAGAAACTGTTAGTCTTGTCATGGTACCACATAAGAATCTGCGACTGTGATTGCACTGCAACACATACGTGTTACAATAGTCCCATGGCTAAGACGGGGTACGTAAATGTACGGATGGAGAAGAGGCTCAAGGCAGAAGCCGAGAAGGTTCTTCGAGAAGTCGGTGTGAATGCGTCGGACGCCCTCACTATGTTTTATAAGCAGGTCGTTATTCAGCAGGGTCTGCCCTTCGAAGTATGCACTCGATCGCACATACCCAACGCGACAACTCGTCGAGCACTTGCCGCGCTCGAACGCGGTGCGGGCCGCACCTACAAGGGAACCACCACAGATATTTTCGACGCGATACTCAAGGATAAGTAGAATTATTTTTCCGTCATGAAGGATCTCCGCTTTGACGGGTCATTTAAGCGAGATCTGAAAAGAATCGCAAGGCGAGGCTGGAGCATCGAAAAATTAGACAATATCGTTACCCTCTTGCGCACAGCGAGCCCTCTCCCTTCAGCCGCTCGCACGCACAAACTCGGTGGCATGTACGCTGGAAAATGGAGTGCCACGTCGAGTCTGATTGGGTGCTTATCTACGATTTCACGGAGACGGTACTTCGGCTTGCTCGTACTGGCACGCACGCCGATCTATTTGAATAAAGTGTACCGTCTCAGCAACAAAGAAAACCCGCATCCGTCTATAAGCGGAGCGGGTTTTCTTTGTTATTTCTTAGAGAAGAAATTACGCAACTACCTTGGTGACTACTCCTCAGGATGTTTTATGCGGTAATCCGCAGAAAACTTCGGATGCCGCATTCGCAAAGCGAATGCGGCGAGCACCGACCTATGCAACAACCTTTGTTACAACTCCTGCTCCGACCGTCTTACCACCCTCGCGAATAGCAAAACGCATCTGGTCTTCGAGAGCAATCGGTGCCACGAGCTTCACCTTGAACGTAACGGTGTCGCCCGGCATCACCATCTCGACTCCCTCTTTGAGAGTCACTTCGCCCGTCACGTCCGTGGTGCGGACGTAGAACTGTGGCTTGTACCCAGTGAAGAATGGCGTGTGACGGCCACCCTCCTCCTTGGTCAAGATGTAGACCTCAGACTCAAATTCGGTGTGAGGCTTCACGCTCGCTGGCTTGCAGAGCACTTGGCCGCGGTGCACGTCTTCTTTCTTCGTACCTCGCAAAAGCACACCGGCGTTGTCGCCTGCCTGACCTTGGCTTAGGGATTTGTTGAACATTTCCACGCCGGTGACTGTCGTCTTCGCCGTATCCTTGATACCGACGATTTCGATTTCTTCACCCACCTTTACAACACCGCGTTCGATGCGGCCCGTGACGACGGTGCCTCGACCTTCGATCGAGAACACGTCTTCAATTGGCATGAGGAACGGCTTGTCGAGATCACGTACCGGCTGTGGGATGTACTCATCGAGCGCCTTTACGAGCTCCATGACCTTGTCGCTCCATTCATTTCCCGGAGCTGGATTCTCAAGTGCCTTCAAGCCCGAACCGCGAATGATCGGTGTGTTCTTGCCGTCGAAGCCCTGCTTCTCAAGCAATTCACGAACCTCTTCTTCGACGAGATCGATGAGATCCTTGTCGTCTACCTGGTCGACTTTGTTGAGAAAGACGATCAACTTCTTCACGCCCACCTGATTGGCAAGGAGTACGTGTTCACGTGTCTGAGGCATCACACCATCGGACGCTGCGACCACGAGGATAGCGCCGTCCATCTGCGCTGCGCCCGTGATCATGTTTTTGATGTAATCGGCGTGACCAGGGGCGTCGACGTGTGCGTAGTGACGAGCTGGTGTCTCGTACTCAGAGTGCGAGAGTGAGATCGTAATACCGCGCGCCTTCTCTTCTGGTGCCTTGTCGATGTCATCGACTCCCTTCACTGTCGCGGTGTATCCATTGCCGGCCTTTGAGAGGACGGTGAGGATGGCCGCGGTGAGCGTGGTCTTGCCGTGATCAACGTGACCAATGGTCCCGACGTTGACGTGCGGCTTGCTTCGATTAAATTCTTCTGCCATACCATTTTTCTTTTACTCTTATGTCGCTAGGGACTAGCTAACAACACTACTAATATGTGTGTAACGCCAACGCGAGGTGGAGCGAATGCTCCGGTGTCCAGCTGTGATTTTCTGCCTCACGTGCATCTACTTCCGTTCCCTGAGGAGACGGGCGGGTCGCTACGCCGCGATACAAAATGGAGCAAAAGAATACGCACTGGACGTGCGTTGCACCATAGTATCAAAGTCGTTCGGAGCGTCAAGTTTTTTGCCTATCGCGCTTCTTGGAAAGTCGGCACGATTGACACGGTTGCACTGCCTGTGAATGTTGAGCCGTCCAGTCCTACACATGAAAGATTGAACACCGTTCGCTGATTGATCGCGGGCGTCGCTTGGCCGCCCGCGACGTTTGTCGCTCCCACCCACGATCCAATATCTGGCGAGCTCGTGACGGAACACGATGAGACGTTTGCCATATTCCAATAGAGTTTTGTGGACACCCCCGGACGCACGATGGAGGGGAACACCTGCAAATTGCCGGTGAGTGTGCTCGATGGAGTGGGCGTCGGCGGCGGATACAGACACACTGACGATCCAGGAGAGCAAAATCCGGGAGAAACACACGTCGTTACGTTTGAAATGATACAGGACGCGTTCTTATACTGAATCGTATTTCCACTACAACTGTAAACTGGCGCGCATGTGACATCGAGAGTCGCTGGGCTAAACGAGCCGATACCAGAGGGGCCGGTAATGCTACCCGTGTAGGTCGTTGAGTAAGAAGGCGTGACAACTACTGACCCATCGGCGCTGGAGCCTGTAAGAAATAGAGTGGGTCCTGTCGTTGCGGTGCTTGCGTAGATTGTCCAGCTTGCGCCCCCAATATTTGTCCACGAAAGTGTGGCGCTGCCTCCTTGAGATATTGTGGACGGGGTAAGGGTGAATGTGCCTGATGGAGGGTTCACGGTGAGTATCGCGGGGCAGCTCGTACTAAGAGGCAAAGATGGACTATAGGTAACTACGATAATACCTTGTGCACCTGTACCAGGACTTGTACCCGCGGCGCCTCCACCTCCCCCATATAAACCTCCGTCCCCAGTACCACCACCGCCGGAGCCACCTCCCGGACCGGCAGTCGCGCCGCCAGCGGTTTGGGTCCAAATAGTACCAGCACCTCCATATCCCCCCGCAGCATAACTGCCACTATTGAAACCCCCGCCCCCACCACCACCCACAGTACCATTGGTCGCCACCGACGATCCGGTCGCTCCGGTACCAGCACCAGCGCCCGATCCGTTTGCACCACCATTCCCTCCATCGGTATCTCCCGCTGCACCTGCATTCCCAGGGCCAGCAAGTGTAGATGCGCCACCCCCGCCGCCTTTCGCGTAATCGGTGGTCGCCGAACCATTTCCGCCTACACCACCCACACCACCGGGCCCGGCTGCGCCGCCGCCTCCAGCGCGCCGCTGCGTACCGCCACCATCCGCTCCACCTTTACCACCTGAATATTTCACCGAACCTATTCCTTGAGCCGACGCGCCTCCGGGGCCGCCACCCGTCGTGCCCGCTTCACCTCCCTTCGCTAACACACCGTTTGTCGTGCTCGTAGGGGGCGCGCTTACATCTTTGTTGATCCACGAATCGCCGCCTCCGATACCTGACGCACCTCCTGACCCAACCTTCACATAAATAGTCTGACCGGGCGAGAGAGATAGATCTGAGTGGGTGATCTTCGAATACGCGCCTCCGCCTCCACCATCGCTTCCGAATTCACCTCCTCCTCCCCCGCCTATAACCTCAATCTTCCATGGAGGGAAAAAGTCGGCGGGTGCTATCCACGATGTAGCAGTTGTATCGGTGAGAAAAATAACTTTCTGAGCTCCGCTTGCGGCGGCCTCAACTGTACCAGTGTAGTCGGTGGTCGATACCGGTGACACTGCTACGGATCCTGGAGAGGCGACCGATACGTTTCCATGATTCGCGATTGTAAAAGAGGAAGCCCCGGAAGATGTGTAATTAAGGTTGGTCGTCTGTGTTGGATTAATGGGATTCGAATCAAAAGATATCGAACACGAAAGCACATTGAGGGTCACTGTGCACGTACTATCTCCTCCCGGTCCGCTGACCGATCCAATATATGTCGTGCTCACGCCGGGAACAACTGAAGTGGATCCCGAAAGGGACACCGCACCGACACCGCTAATACTCATTGCGGTCGCGTTGGTCGAGGACCACGTCAGCGTGCTCGATTGAGAGCCTACTACGGAATCTGGGCTGAGATTGACAGAGCACGAGGGTGGAGGAAAAGGAACATTCACATTCACCCACTCACTACAATTGTTGCCCTCATTCGCGCCCTCGTTGATGATCCCGGCATCTGTGGAGGAACTCTTGTCGGCACACGCTCGAGTTGAGTATGTGCCCCCTGCGGTAAAGGTGTGTGGGAGCGATATGGTATTGCTCGTGCCTCCTCTCAGGGATGAGAGAGAAACAGCGGGAGTGAGATCAGTAATGGTACCTCCGCCGTTTGCTGCGGACGCGACTTGGAAGAAGTTGGGGAAGCTGATCCCCGTTGAGCCAACGCCCGCGTTGGTAATGATGGCGGTGAGCGTGGTCGCAACGTCGATCGTGGCGGACGTCGGGCTCGTATTGAGCGCGGTGAGGTCGGGGCCGAGGGTGCCGCCGGTGTTGTAGAACACGCAGGAGACGATGTTGTCTTGGTTCAACTGAATGCCACCGATAATGCCATTGACGATACTACCGGAGAGCGTGCCGTTGTCGGTTGCGCCCGTACATGAGGCGCCGAGGATGGTGTGGCCGCTCTGCTGAATTTCTTCAACGGACCATGGGCCGAAGCCGCTCACCTTGAAAGGCTCGGTGTAGCCCAGGAAGTCGGTGGTTTGCGAGACGCCCGCGACCGTGAAGTCCCATCCAGAGGCTGGAGCTTGGTCGTTGGTTGTGCCTAGATTGCCATCGACGTCGTAGATCTTCTTGACGGTGATGGTGCCTCCACACTGCTCGCGTGCGATGCTCGCTAAGTCAGTAGCGAGCGTGCTGAAGTTCGACAAGAACACGCTGTTGGGACTCGCGATTGCTTGGAGGTTCGCCGCATCGAGACCGTTGCCGATGCCGATGGCGAGGATGCGTGTTCCCGATGACTTGATGGAGTTGGCGACCGTCACGGCTGCTGAGACTGCGGTGCTTTCGCTCACGCTCGTGTATCCACCGGTCGCATTATTAATCGTGTTTGGGTTGCCGTCGGAGGCGAATATCACGAGGTTGTTGGCAGCGGGGCGAGGGTCGAAGGTGCTCTGTGAAGCGAGGAGTGCGCCCTGCCAGTTGGTGCTCCCTGATCCGTCGATGGATGAAATGGTCGAATTTACCGATGTGAGATTGTTTCCATTGGGAAAGAACTGAGAACGCACGACCGCGAGATTGTCAAAGCTAACGACCGAAAACAGCGTGGGGGTTTCTGGGAGGAGTGCGCTTACAAATGATTGCAGAGCAGTCTTCATCTGAGAGAGTTCCGTGTTATCGATTGATCCCGAGACGTCCATCACGAGCGAGACGTCGAGACCACAGGTGCCATCGACAGGGAGGCTGCACTGTCCGGCGTAGTCTGGAGACGAAGGGCACGACGCGGGGATGATCTGGAGGCCGGAGTGCGAGGCGTCGGTAAATTTCACCTCCGAAGAAACAAATCCCTGTTGGCCTGAATAATTCGCCAGTACAGAAAGTATGCCGAGCACACAAACGAATACGATAAGCGCGGCTCGAAATCCATCGAGGTCATACGAACGACAGAGGGCCATGAGGCGTTTTATATTCATGCGCGTCTCTTCAATTTTTAGTGACAGTCACCGTACCTGATTTACCCGCATCAAGCTTGTTAGAAAATCCCCATGTACCGGGTAGATCAAAAGTGAATTCATAATACTCACCGGGAAACAAAGCCTCGCAGGAATCAAACGCACTTGATCCGCACCCCGTAATTGACCCTGGGTAGATGGGGCCTGCTGTGGGATCCGAGGCGACCCACAAATCGCCGGAAGACCCATTGTAAAATCGCACATTGTCACCCTTTTTTATCGTAAACGTGCGCGGATCAAACCCCCCATCCGAATACGAAATAAGCATTTGAAATCCTTTTGGATTTTGCGATGCGGTCGCCTCTTCAGGAGTCATTGAACGCCGTACGGCTGGCTTATCTGCCGTGACCGACGTACGTGACATAGCAAAAAACGCTGCGACCGCCGAAAGCACGAAAAGTGCGGCGACCGCAAGGACGAGCCAGAGGATTGGTTTCCCAATATTCACACATTCAGTATACGCTGTATATATTCACACTCGTGCCCTATCCACAGTCAGTTCTTCTACCAACCCATATGGTACTCTTTCGACATGAACGAAGGAGGCAAAAAAACAACGAACAATATCATTGACCTGAATGACGCGCGCCGAAACCGCGGACTCCCCCCCCTTCTCAAGGTGGCTGTGGCGAACGAAGCGCCACTACCACCTGATCCAATTGAACATCTCCTCAACGGAGATTTTGTTGCAGCACGCGAACAGATTGAGCGCGGGGCACAAGGTCACGAAAACTCATTATTCAACTATTACTTCGGCCTTTGGCACGATTATAAAAGATTCCAAGAAATGGATATTGAGCTTCCGAGTATTGAGAGAGCAAACCCGCATGTCAAACTCTTTTTACAGTCAGTGCCTGGATCTCTCGAATTTTTCAATCAAATTTTTGCAATAATGCGAGAATCGGGATACACGACTGAAGACCGCGTACGAATCGAGGCGTACTTCGGACGCATCTCGGCAGCCGAGAAAGCTCAGAATCCTTCATGGTACGATCCTGTCTTTAACGAGCGCATGGGTAACATGCGCCTCGCGCTTCAAAATATCTTCCCTACGCAGCCTTAGAATCTGACCACGATTTCATTGCCGGTCCGCGAACGTCGTTGAAGGCTTCCGTCGCCTTTTTATATATTCAAGCGCCATATATTTTAGACTCATGTTGAGACTCTCTGCGTCGTTAGGATCGTAGCCACGCAACTTTCGCAATATATCCATCGTACTCATTCTCGCATACGGATTTTCTTGGGGTTCAGCGACTCCACCAGCGATAGCTTTCGCAAGTGGATCGATCTGCTTTTCAAGGTACAACTCCGCGAGAGCGAGGAGTCGTGGCGCATCTTCTGGATTCGCAGAGGGAGCGACTTCCTTATTGGCCATGCCAGCAAGTGACTCACGCACTTCGTCGGGCTGCTCCTGTAGCTTCAATCGCTCCGCCCGCACCGCCCGAAAACCTTCATCGGTATCGAGTAGGTGATGGTGCGTCGCAAGAAGGTTGCCGGCCAAATCATCCATCTGAAACTCAAGCCGCCCGACACCGCTACCTCCAACGTTTTCATGGCCGGCGAGCCGCACCGTTGGTCTCAAGTTCTCGGGACCTTGTCTCATATCATTGACAACGACTTGTACTCAAATGGGGCGCTATTAGCGTGTGAAAACAAACGTGGCGCTTGAAGCGGTAAGCGATGTGACAGCGATGGTGAGTTGGCGCGAGTGGTCAGTGGTTACCTTGCTCCCCTTCTGAATCGTCACAACCTGCGATTGGAGGCCGCCGCTTACTTTGCCTGTAACGCGCAGCTTCGCGCCGCCCGAAACAGACATCAGCTCAATCCGATACGCACCGTTGGCGATCGTACTCTGCGCTTCGATGAGACCTTGGCGGATGTAGAGCGATTCGGTGACGGTGCTCGTCGCGAGCGAGAAGCCCTTGAGGGGATACTCCACTCCGTTGGCAATGAGCCCCTTCACACACGGACGCAACATTTGATCTTGCGTCGCGGTGTCGAGCACGCCTGTCTGCGCAAGCCCCATCTCGCGTTGATATCGTTTGAGGTTTGCTTCAGTGGTTGCATCAAACGTGCCTGTGATAGACGACGCGGGAAGGCTGTAGGTTCCCATAAAGAATTTTTGCAGTGTGGCGACACCGCCAACAAAACCCGATGCGGTATCACTATCTCCGAGTTTTGCGGTCGCGGTAAATTGCGGACAAAAGACACTGCTCGATGTGACAGGTCCTGCCGGCGCTTTCGGAGCAGCAGGCTTAGAGGATGATTTCGCGGGAGTTGGAGCAGGCGCGGGTTCGCCCGTGGCCGGTATGGTGGTGCTCGCATTTTCTCCCACATCAATGCCGACATCAGCAGGGAGTAAACGGCTAGAAGATGAAAAATACCACACTGTTAAGGCGATGCTCGCGGCAAGGGCGAGCCCGAGAATAGATTGCGTACTCATGCCGCAAGTGTAGCCTACTTTCGAGCGGCAATCACGGTGTCAGCCACTGCTTTGGGTACAATCGCCCCGTAGCAGATGCTGCGCATCGCTACGGGGTAAACTCTGTGACTTACTTACGAGAGGCGATTACAGTATCAGCCACGGCTTTTGGAACGATGGCGTAATGACTGAATTCGAGGTTGGGAACGCCCCGGCCTTCGGTGGCGGATCGGAGCTGGGTCGTAAAGCCGAAGAGTTCTGAAAGGGGCACCTTGGCGGTAATGACGCGCGCCTGCCCGCGCTCCCCCATCGCTTCGATAGAACCACGCTTTGAATTGACCATACCTGTCACATCGCCCATGAATTTTTCTGGCACGACCACTTCGAGCTTCATGATCGGCTCAAGAATGACGGGCTTTGCTTTCGCCATTGCTTCTTGCATAGCATTGATCGCGGCGAGCTTGAAAGCGATTTCGGATGAGTCGACGTCGTGAGCAGAGCCATCGTAGAGCTCGACGGAAATGTCGACCACCGGAAATCCTGCCTGAATGCCGCGCTCCATTGCTTCGATGAGACCCTTTTTGACCGGCTGGATGTACTCCTGCGGAATTACGCCTCCCTTGATGTTATTGATGAACTCGAAGTGATCTTCGCGTTCGACATTATTCTTGATTTTCTTCCCTTCTTCCACTGGCTCAAGTGGCTTCACGCGGATTTTTACGTGGCCGTATTGGCCGCGACCACCCGTCTGCTTGATGTGTTTGTACTCAACATCGGCAGTGCCCTGAATCGTCTCGCGATATGCGACTTGCGGCTTACCTGTCGTCGCCTGCACGCCAAATTCTCGCTTCATACGATCAACGATGATTTCGAGGTGGAGCTCGCCCATGCCGGATACGATGGTCTCCATCGTCTCGGGATCAGACTTGATGCGGAAGGTTGGGTCCTCGTCCGAGAGCTTGGAGAGTGCCATACCCATCTTCTCTTGGTCTGCCTTGGTGTTCGGCTCAATGCGCATCGAAACGACCGGCTCCGGAAAGACGATGGACTCGAGCGCGATCGGATGATCGGCGTCGCAGAGAGTGTGGCCGATTTTCACTTCTTTCATACCCACAGCAGCAGCAATCTCACCCGCGTACACTGTCTTCACGTCTTCGCGCTTGTCGGCCTGAAGGCGCACGATTCGGCCTACACGTTCTTTCTTGTTGTTGGCAGAATCGTACACAGTCTCACCCGCAGTAAAAGAACCCGAGTACACGCGGAAGAATGAGAGCTGCCCGACGAACGGATCCGTTTGGATTTTGAAAACGAGTGCCGAAAACGGCGCTTCGTCCGAAGCGGGGCGCGTATCTTCAGCCCCCGTGTCTGTGTTCGTCCCCTTGGCAGCTGGCATGTCGAGCGGCGATGGAAGATAATCGACAACAGCGTCGAGGACGAGTTGCACTCCCTTATTCTTGAGCGATGAGCCCGTAAGGACGGGGAAGATTTTGTTGGCAATAACGCCCTTGCGGAGGGTCTTCTGGAGCACCTCAACAGAAATCTCTTTACCATCGAGAAATTCGGCCATTACTTCGTCATCGAGCTCAACAATTCGCTCTACGAGCTCTGTGTGATACTTTTTGGCTTCAGCCATCATGTTTTCGGGAATGTCGAACGAAGAGACATTTTTGCCCATCTCTCCTTCAAACTTGTATGCCTTCATGTGCAGGAGGTCGATGATTCCAGAGAATTGATCTTCGAGACCGATTGGTATCTGGAGACGCACGGCCTTCGTAGACAAACGATCGAGGATGGACGCGTAGGACTTTTCAAACGACGCACCGGTGCGATCGAGCTTGTTGATGTAGCAGATACGTGGCACGTTGGCCTCTTCAGCGTAGCGCCAGTTGGTCTCAGACTGTGGTTCGACGCCCGCAACGCCGTCAAAGACGACGACCGCGCCATCGAGCACACGCATGGAGCGCTTCACTTCGGAGGTGAAGTCGATGTGTCCGGGGGTGTCGATAATATTGAAACGAATTTTCTGTGACGTATCAGCGCCCATGTAGGTAGGGTTCCAGAAACACGTGATCGCCGCAGCGGTGATGGTGATGCCGCGTTCGCGCTCCTGTTCCATCCAGTCGGTCACCGTGTTGCCCTCGTGCACTTCGCCGATTTTGTGCGATTCGCCGGTGTAGTAGAGGATGCGCTCAGACGTGGTGGTCTTCCCCGCGTCGACGTGGGCCACAATCCCGAAATTGCGAACTTTCTCCAGAGGGTAATCTCGACTCATAGGTGACAGCTGTCAGCTTATAGCTTTTAGTTAATACAAAATGAAAACGCCCGAAGGCGTGCTGGTAATGTACCTTGGATTTCCAGAAATGCCAAGCGGTTGCGCCAAGGAGTCAACCATATATACTGACACTATGAAGCGGCGGCAATATACAATCAAAACTCGATTCGGCGCTCACGTCTGTGTGTTTGAAAAGGACACGAAAGGATACCTCGTGGTCGCCAAAGATATTAAGGGCGTCGTTACCTGGGGCAAGAACATCGCTCACGCGAAAGCAATGGCCAAAGAAGCACTCGAGCTGATGATCGAAACAACCGCCATCGAATCCCCGTTATCTGTTGCAGTGAAGAACAACAAATATCAGATGGCATGAGTGTCATTCCGATAATCGGAGTTCGAGTAATGCTCCGTGTCCTCCAGAAATCTGGCTTTTATGTGGTGCGACAAACTGGGAGTCATTTGAGGCTCGTAAATCCGTCAATCAATAGATCCGTCACCCTTCCCATGCACGCGGGCGACTTGTCGCGAAAGATGACTGCAGCCATCCTGAAGCAGGCCGGGATATCGACTCTTAACTTTCTTGAGTTACTCGGCAAGTAGGTAAAGCTAGTGTTCAGATTTTTAATGGACGCGTGGAAGACACGGCACGTATGCGCCTTTCATACCGTAACAAGAGGTACCAGCGATTAAGCAAGACATGACCTCCCGAGGTTAAACCTCGGGAGGTACCACATGCGCCTTGTTGGTCTTACTGTAATTTTGTGATGCTCACGACTGTCTCCTCTACGCAACCGCCGGCCGGATAGCTCCCAGCTATATACTCATCGAGTACTATTCGCACTGTATCTCCATAAGAAACATCAGCATCTTTAACTTCCGAATTGCCGATACAAATTCCATTTACCACCCATTGAGGATCCGAATGCGGGAGCCGCGTGCTGCTTTTGGCTATTTCGAGCATAGGTCCACTTATTTCTCCACTAAGAAACTTTCCCTCAAGCGCCGCGTGACCCTTGAAGGTAATTTTGAAGTTTTCTTCACGCGGAAGATCTACCTTCGGTTCGAAAGGTTCGACTTTTACTACCTCAAATTCCCCCACCAAATCCCCCACTTGAATTTTTTCGACATCGATATAAGAGAAGTATTGCGGTGAATGAGGTGGAGATTGGTTTATCCTGTTCTGAAAAACGAAGTATCCACCTACCGCAGCGAGAACAATCACGCCAGCAAAGATGATCCGCCTATTCATACAAAAATATTACCACGCGAAGTGGGCGAAGGCTTTGTTGGCTCCCCCCTTGCTAAAGCTTCGGAGGGCAAGTCGGCCTAGCTACCAGGCGAAGTGCGCAAACGCTTTATTCGCTTCCGCCATTCTGTGAGTGGTTTCTTTCTTGGTCGCAGCAGCACCTTCGCCCTTGTGAGCAGCTCGGAGTTCTGCAAGAAGACTCTCATGCATTGGCTTGCCCTTCGTACCCTCAGCAGCCTCTACGATCCAGCGCATGCCGAGCGAGAGCTTGCGATTTGGATTGACCTCGCGGGGAACCTGGTAGTTGGCTCCACCGACGCGGCGAGAACGGACCTCCACAGATGGAGACGCCTTCTCAAGCGCTTCTTCGAGGAACATGACGGGGTCGCCATCTTTCTTGAGCTCTTCCATCACCTTGTACACGATCTTGCGTGCAGTGTCTTTCTTACCACGCTCCATCACGTAGTTGATGAGCTTTGCAACCTTAAAAGATCCGTACACTTCGTCCGGCTGAGGCTGCATTCTGTTTTTTACTGGGCGGCGCATAGCTAAAGAAATTAGATAGTAGAGGTTAGAGATGAGAAGCGCAAGTCAAAACTACCGAAATATTCAATATTCTTATTTGTCATTCTAATTTTTGATTTCTCAATTCTCATATCGAAGTTACTTCGCCGCTTTTGGCTTCTTCGCACCGTAAAGTGATCGGCCGCGGCGACGCTTCTCGATTCCCGAAGTATCGAGCTTGCCACGCACAATCGTATAGCGCACGCCGATGTCCTTCACGCGACCTCCGCGGATAAGTACTACTGAGTGCTCCTGGAGGTTGTGACCCTCTCCTGGGATGTAGGCAGTCACTTCCATGCCGTTGGTCAAGCGTACACGAGCGATTTTACGGATAGCGGAGTTTGGCTTACGAGGAGTCTTCGTGGTCACACGAGTGCACACGCCGCGCTTGAAGGGGGCAGCGTAGAAAGATGGACGATTTTTGAGCGTATTAAAACCGCGCGAAAGAGCGATGGTCTTGGTGCGCCAGGTCTTCTTGACCCGCGCTTTGCGCGTAAGCTGATTTATTGTTGACATTGAATAGAAACTCTTACGAGCGAAGCGAGTTAGAGGCTTCATTCATCCCGTGCATAGACACGGGAGGCTCAATTAAAAATCCCCGAAGGGAGTGCGAGGAGTATAGCCGCTAATTCGCCTATGCGCAAGACTACCTTGTAGCTAGAAATAAAAGGTACCGAAATCCCTCGGGTAGATAGTAATTAAGGGTACCGTAATCGCCATATGAATATGGCGCACAAACAGGGGGTGTTTGAGGAGAAGTTGGAAGCGTACCTGAAGGGACCAAAGAAGCGCAGAAGCGAGATCCTAGACGCGGTGGTGGAGGTCTCGGGACTCACCAGAAAAGGAGCGATCAGGCGGTTCCGCGCGATGCAGATGCGTGATCCACGTGCCGCAGAGAGGCGGGGACGGCCTCGGACGTACACGTTCGATGTCATTGCTGCACTGAAAGAGGTCTGGGAGATCGGGAGTGAGTCCTGCGGAGAGAATCTTCATCCACAAATCGCTGAATACGTCGATATCCAGATACAGGAGAATCAGTGGAAACATGGTGAGGTGGCCACGCACAAACTGCGGAAGATGAGTGTTGGGTCAGTGAAGACATATGTCGGCCAGTTCGCCCGCACGCGCCGGAACTTCGGCGGCAAGAGCACGACACAGAAAAGCAGCGTCATTTCGATGGTGCCGATCCGTATGGACGGGTGGGACAAGGCGGAGACTGGTGTGACACAAGTCGACACAGTCGCGCACTGTGGAGCTGCGAACGCCGGAGACTTCGACTTCACCACGAACGGCACTGATGTAGCCACACTGTGGGGATCCCGCCGCGCACAGTGGGACAAGGGGCAAGAGACGACAAAGATCAGTCTTGAGGCCATGCGGAGGGACTCCCCGTTTCCATGGACAGAGATGCACCCCGATTCCGGAACCGAGTTCATCAACCACCATGTACTCGCGTACGCGAAGGATACGAAGCTGCGCGTGACCCGCTCGCGTCCATACCACAAGAACGACAACTGTTTCGTGGAGGAGCGTAACGGTCACGTGGTCCGCGCGTACGTGGGATATGAACGATTCGACGTACGGGCAACAGTCGACGCACTCAACGATCTATATGACGTACTAACTCCATACCTGAACCACTTCATTGCGTCGAGACGCATTGTTTCCAAGGAACGCATTGGTGCGCGATGGAAAGTGAAGCGCGAGAAGGTCGCGAAAACTCCGTACCAACGAGTGCTTAACCGCAGTGACGTGACCGACGAAGTGAAAAACAAGCTCCGCGGTGAACATTCAAAGTTGAATCCGGCGACGATGAAAAAGGAAATTGACCGTTTGACGAAACGCGTCCATGATATCCAGCGGCGATACGGGAACCCGCAGAAATTATCAAAAGCTGCCTGAAATTCTTGGTACCCTTTTATTACTATCTACTACGGACTATCACTTACGCTCTCCCCGCCGCGGAGGAGCCACGTAATGAAACTGCTCAACGCGCACCCGGCCGTTTCTTTCCACACGTATAACCGCAATATCATTTGCCCCGCTCTTCTTCAATGTGCGGATCATGATCTTCTGGTCGTGCGTTAGTGAAATCGTTATATATGAATCCAACTTCTCATCAAATTCATTTGCATACGCGAAACCCTGAATCACCCGATCATAGGCTCGCACCCAGCCGGCCTTTAGGTCGTACTGGTACGTTCCTCCGAGACCGGCGATGTGCGCTGCCGCACGCTTATCGATACTCATAATGTCACTCGCACCTTCAACGACTCCGCCAACAATGTCCTGATCAGATGCCGTGCGCGCAGCATCGGCACCATGGGCTCCCATCGCCCCGAGCGCAGCGGTACCCGCAAGAAAGCGTCTTCGATTTATTTCACTCCCTTTTTCTCTTCCTTCGCGCATACGAAGAATGTCACGAACAATTACACCCCCGCAACAGCATTGGCGATGCCGTAGATGAAGCGGCCGAAGGTGTTGCCCATGAGGAGAATTACGATCACGATGAGACCCATCCCAAGAAAAGGATTTTGCTCCATACGCGTCCTCCATTCCTCGTACCCCCTTCCAAGGGGCCCGGGCAAAAATGGCTGTAGCACCTTCGAGCCGTCGAGCGGCGGGATAGGGATGAGGTTGAAGAAGAAAAGCATTACATTGACTATCACGATGATGAGGAGAATGTCGTTGATTTGTGCGAGAGCACCAGAGCGGATGAGGAGCGCCGAGATGAGTGCGATCACCGCATTTGAAAGCGGTCCTGCAAACGCGACCATCGCCTCGGAGAAGCGCCCTGCGCGTAGATTGAAGGGGTTGTACGGGACAGGCTTTGCCCAAGCGAAGAAAAGCGGCGAGTGCGAAAGCGCGAGCATGGCGGGTAAAAGGATCGAGCCAAACAAATCAATATGCGGAAATGGGTTGAGGGTTAGACGGCCTGCGTATCGCGCCGTCGGATCACCGAGCTTATCCGCAGCAACACCGTGCATCACTTCGTGAATGATCGCCGAGAATACAATGACGGCGATAAGGAAGAGGGTGTCGGCAAGTTGCATAACAAGAAATGAGAAATTGAGTAAGTAGAAGTGAGAATGACAGATAATAATGAAGAAATCAACGCTTGCCTTTGAGTGTAAGGACGCTCGCGCCGAGAACGTTGTTAATCTCAACCGCCTCCTTCAATAATACATCAACGTCGCCCGCATACTTTGCGTCATAGGTCTTGGCAAGTAAAAGCCAATATCGAGTCTCGTTCGACGATTTGAGTGCAATCTCAAAGAATTTTATATAGTCCCTCTTCGAGCTCGCAGACTGAGCCTCAACGACGTTGGCTCCGACCGAACTTGAGCAACGAACTAACTGGTCCGACAACGCCCAAAGAGTTCTGTTCTCGCGAAAATGGTCGCAAAGCCGAAAAATAGAGACAGAAAACTTGATGAGGCGACTCACAAAATCTTTCTTCCATTTTGCTTTGTCATTCTCCATTCTACCTTCGACTTTTTGATTTCCCATGCTAGGCATGCTAGCATGTGGACCTTATGGCAAAAATTTGTGAAATAACCCCGCTCGTATAAACCTCCGGTTTATCGAGGGGGCAAGCAGGTAAAGGAAAGACGGTACAAAAAATATGGCAAAAATTTGTGAAATAACAGGTAAAAAGAGTCAGGTGGGTGGAGGATACTCCAACCGCGTTCGCGCTACCAAGTTCAACCCTACGGGCAAGCGTCGCCGCTTCGTCAACCTCCAGAAGAAAACCCTTTTCATTCCTGAACTCGGCAAGAAGGTCACGATTACGGTATCGGCCAAAGGCCTCAAGACAATGAAGAAGCGCGGGGCATTTCTCACCCTCAAGAAGGCCGGAATGATCTAGCGTTTTGAGACATTCACTCCATCGGACACAAAAGTAACGGTCCCCTCTGCGCACGTGTCGCTCAGGGGGATTTTTAGTTGAGCAAACGTGTCGAGCGTCTGCTGATGCGGATGCCCATACGAGTTGTCGCACCCGCGCGAGATCACTGCGTACTCGGAGCCAACGAAACCGACAAACACGAGTGCGGATGAGGTCTTTGATCCATGGTGCCCTGCTTTTAAAACATTGGCCTTAAGTGAGGCGGGATCAAGAGCCACGAGGTACTTTTCAATCGCCTGCGGCGAATCGCACGAAAGCATAAAAGCAGTCTCGCCATACACGAGCCGAGCGACGGTGCATCCCGTGTTGGTCTCTATGTGGGGCACGGGGCGATCAGGAAAGAGGATCTCGAGATACGCACCATCTCCCAAATCAACAACGTGCCCGCGCTCAGCGATGACCGAAGGGGCTTCTTCCTGCTCTATGCGATCGAGGAGTACGCGCCACATCTGCGTATCTCCTTCGACACTTGATCGCACAATCATGCTCACTTCGTAACGATCGAGCACGTCGATAAGGCCTCCGATATGATCGGCATCGGGGTGTGTAGCGACCACCACATCAATTGAGCGATCGTACCAGGGCATTACTTCGGCTAACTTTCTGAGCACCGAGCTCCCCTTCCCACCGTCGATGAGCATCTGTCGTCCGGAAGGCGCGCGAATAAAGATCGCATCACCTTGGCCCACATCGAGGAAGGAGACGGTGAGTCGCTCCCCGCGCGCACTGCTGAGAAGCACGTACCAGATCGAGGCACATACAACAACGAGGACGGCGATGGCAACCCCCTTGACCGCGCTGCTGCGACGCATAGCGCGAATGATATACTCCTTTTATATGCACACATATACACCAAAGACATTTACTATTCCTACGCTCGACGGCATCTCGGCGAAATCTATCGAAGAACACCTTGGGCTTTATCAAGGGTATGTGAAGAATTTCAATGACATTTCCGTGCAAATTGCGGATCTCGCTACCACCGATTCAGGAAAGTACGCGCACGCGATTTCGGAGCTCGTACGCCGCCGCTCATTTGAATTCGATGGGATGCGCCTCCACGAGCTTTACTTCGCGCAATTCGAAGGTGGTTCAACTCCCATTACAGCAGGCAGCCCGCTTGAAAAAGCGCTCACGGCTGCATACGCCCCATTTACTCTCGAAAAGGTCATGAAGATGATCGGTAGCATGCGCGGCCCCGGCTGGGCGATGTTGTATTTCGATCCAGAGGCAAAAGAACTCCTCACCGGATTCTCAGGCGAACAACACCAGGGCCATTTCGCTACCCTCCCCATCATCCTCGCGCTTGATGTGTGGGAACACGCCTACCTGCTCGACTACGGCGCACTCGGCAAAGGTAAATACCTCGACGCATTCTTCAAAAACTTGAATTGGAGTGTCATTGAGAAGAGGTTTGCGACGGTACAGAGCTAGCGCGAAGCTTGCACCAGCCTCTTGCCCGCTGTAACCTCTCCCCACGCTCCACCCACGGAGCAACCCTCGTGCGCGTGCCGAGGGCAAATCTGAACATTGAGGTAAGAGAAAATGCTGATCCGCGACATACCAATGACGGATTCTCAACGGCCGATTACCATTCGCAAGAATGAGACGGTGCGGGAGGCGGCATGGAAGATGATTGATTTTAACGTCGGGGTCCTTGTGATCGTGGACGATGAGGGCCATTATGCTGGGACGGTGACAGACCGCGCAATGGCACGGAAAGTCACGAATCCGAAATTTTCGATCGAGCTCGATGTATGGGCAATTCGGACACCTGCCCTCAGCGGCTCACCCGATCAGACGGTCGCTGATTTGCGAACACGCGTGGAAATCGAGGGTACCCACTTCTTCACCCTCATCTGCGATGCGGACAACAAACCCACCCGCATCATCTCGTACGCGGACGCGTTGAAAGCAGAAAACGCCTTCCTATCGTCGGGATCATACGACCGGCACACGGGCCAGCGTCTGCCGGAGAAGGCAAGGTGATGATTGCATTCTGTCATCAAGCACGCGGGCCGCCTTTCGTAGATTGGCGGCCCGTTTCGTTTTGTGGCTCAAGTGAGCCATATAAATATCCACACATTTGACGATTTGCATAACATGTTTCATTCGGTTAGTATCTTCACTTCCACGATAGTGGAGAAGTCCTCGCCACAGAGGCGAGGCAAACCCCTGAACAATTCTGTTAGGAGACAAAGGTTGAATATCGCCGATATACGTACGCTGGAGTGGTTCAAACCGCTCCCTACCACGCCTGGACGCACGCCGATCCAGCAAGCTGCACGCCTGATACACAAACATAAGCTGACTGGCGTCGCCCTCACAAGCGACGTGGGAAAGATTGTTGCCGTTCTGCCTGCATGCGGACTGGTGAACGAGCTCGGTAACAACTGGCCGAATTCGTGGATCGCCATCGCTGGACAACCGCGGGAAAACTATGAATGCTCCGGCAACACCAACCTGATTGACGCCTGGCGACACATGTGGACGCATCAGTGTCAGCACGTGATCGTCCGCTACGGCGACGAGGACTTCGTGGCGACTATGGGCGATATCGCCAAGGCGATCATCGAACTCCAAGCAGCTGCATTGGCGCACCTCGGCGAATATGCGCAGAGGCAACGCGCCGCCTAACAGCAGACCCGCAGGACGTGGATGCCTGTGGAAATTCAGGGAAAGGCCGCCGACATGAAATAGTCGGCGGCCTTTTCTCTTGATCCACGTTTCCACAGCCACCGCGGCTCACGGGCACCACGCCTTAAATATGTGATACGCTATATCCGTTACACCTTATTTATAATTATTATCCTATGAACCTCGAACGCTCATTTCTCGTCGTTTTCCTTGGCAATTATTTGATCAACACTATCGTAGCGGCGATCGTCGCGCTTGCGCCTCGATCCCCTGATGGCGGCATTGTGACCCTTCAGTATGTACTCTTTGTCTCCCTTTCGGCGCTCGTCGTCGCAGGGCTCGCCAAGTGGTATATGAATGACGCGCCTCGGACGATCAAGGGCGGCGTACTCTTCGGCGTTATGGGCGTCGTCGTCGCCGTCGTGACCGCATTTGTGACGGGTGTGGCTGGCGTCTTGGCTCAGACGGGCACTTTCTCGGCAGTTGTCGGAGTTCTTCCCAACTTCTGGCCGTTTATCTACAACTGGTCTACTCTCCTTCTCATAGGATACTGGATTATCCCCGCAGCACTTATCGGATGGTACTTGCAGCCAAAGGAGGTGGCGCAGCCAGCGATGTAAAGTTTAGTACGACGTTTCAAACGGCCCCGCTTCGCGGGGCCGTTTTCGTTTGTCCCACCCTCCACCCCACGATGCCGAGCGCCGCGTACGCGGCGGCGAGCCACCACGCGCTAAACGCGGGAATCGAGACATCAGAAAACGGGAGCGATGCGAAGAATTGCGCGATCGCAATGATGTACCACAAAAGCGCGTAGGCAGGTGCGGCGAGCGGGAGCGCAAACGAGCCGAGCGTCATGCCACCGAGCGCGGCAATGCCCGAAGCAGCCATGGCGTACGGGACGACAATCAGCGCAAAAAGGTTGGCCGGAATGGAGACGAGTGAGAGGAGTCCACCTTGGTAGAGGAGAAACGGCAAGACGGTGATTTGCGTCGCGATTGTAGAAGCGAAAATTTCACGAAGTCCGAAACGCTCCGTCATCCACCCGCATCGCGCCGCTATTGGCTCAGTAAAAACAATCAGTCCGAGCGTGGCGAGAATCGATAGCTGGAATCCCGGATCAAACGCGAGGTAGAGCGGATTCCACACGACCATGCCGAGCGCAACCACGCCCAAGATGCGCAGTGCAATGAATACGCGCGCTGTGGCGCGCGCGTAGACGGCAATGAGCGACATCGCACCCGCGCGCACGGCGCTCGGCGCAGCGCCTGTCATGAGGACGACGAGCAAAACGGAAAATGCGATTCCTAAGTATTGAACTATTCTCGGAAAGAAAACGAGGCCGCGACGCAAGGCGTTGATCACGATTGTAATGTTGTAGCCCGAGAGCACGACGATGTGGATGAGCGAAACGGTCTTAAAGACTTCGGTGAGCTCGGCGCCAATTGAGCGTTTGTCGCCAACCATGATTCCGCCTGCAAGTCCCGCCTCGGGCTCCGGCAATACCGCCTGCAGGCCGGCGAGAAATTGTTGTTTCACCCCTATCGCCGCCGCTTGCAACACGTTGCCGCTATTCTCTCCCTGCGATTCGACGCTCGCTTGAGCAAGGATATGCGTGATGCCGTCTTTTGCGAGATACATCGGGTAATCGAATTGACGCGTGTATGCGGGATCGTCGACGGAGCTGCTCGTGTCAAAACGCTGCGGGAGTTTGAGTGTGCCCTCCACCCGCACGCGATCTCCGTATGCAACTTCTGTGTGCAAAGGAGCGACGGCAAGTATTCGCAGCTTCGTATTCTCAGGCACCTCGCCTGCGAGGCGGTCAACATTGATCGAAATCCGAACGCTCGCTTCGCGAACGTCCGGCTCAGATGTGACCACGCCCTCCAACTGGACAGTGGTGTCGAGGAGCGACTCGAGTGATGAATCAGTGATGGGCACTGCAATACCGACACGCAATGATCCCAAGACAAACGCGATACTAGCGATGAGAAAAAACACCGGAGCGCGAATTCGCACTCCCTCGAGCCATTGCACTGCGAAAACTGCGCACGCGATAACAAGGACAAAGCCTATTGTCTGCAGGTCGATGCGGACAAACGACGCAACAAACACTCCCGCGAGGAAACCGACGATCACGGCCCACAGAATGCCCGCCTTCATGCAGACAGCGTAGCAAGGAAGCGCGTAGCGTGCTCGCGCCGCTCACAAACAACTAAGGAAAAACTACGGAACAACTACAACTTCTTGATATCGAGTTTCTCAAGCTTCAGCGCTTTGAAGAGCGCATACACAATCGCGGCAATGATGAGGAAATCTATCGTGGCGGTGAGAAACGCGCCGAACTTTACCGTGCCCATTGCCCAATTCGCGAGCGAATCGGTGGAGCCGACGAGGATGCCGATGATGGGATTGAGCACGTCTTGCACAAACGACGTCACAACCTTCGTGACAGCCGTACCGAGAATGAAGCCGATGGCGAGACCCATCACGCCCTGCTCGCGCACGAAGTTGAGAAAACCCTGAAATGATCCGACGACAGCATCTTGCATAGAATCTATTTGTACTACGATCCGAGCGCTTCGTCTATCTGCGAGCGAAATCGATGTGCCCCAAACGCAATGGCGAGTGGGGCACATTTGTCAGCGGATCGGTGACGCATTACAAAGCACCAGAAGAGCTTCTTGGTACCACGGCGTGATACTGTCGAGCGCCGTAGGGTAACGACGCCATCCCCACACGCGAAGACCCACGTTCATGGCGACAACGCCGCTGTGCTCGACGAGAATGAGATTGGCGTACGCATCGGTCCGCAGTCCGAGATCGCTGCCACCATCCTGTCGGCGATAGAACTTGTCCTGCATCTCGATCATGCGATCCAGTTGCGAAATTGAGAGAAGGTGCCGCCTCTCCTTGAGGAGCGTGGCAACTTCTCCGATCGTCAGTTCCGTCGGAAGGCGCAGTGACGCGCCTAGCATCGCTCGGGCAGTCAGCCTTTTGTTGAATGCGAAAACGGTAAGCGAGACGTCCTCGAACGTCACCTCCTTGTAGGCGACGTGGGGTGGCTTTTGCGGTATCACGATAACCTCCGTTGTGTTTGTGGCAGTTTTCAATGAGCCGAGCTTTTGTATACTACAATTTTGTTGCGAAGTCGATAGCCTCGTTCACAAGTCGATCGGCGATTTTGTTTTGCTCGCGCGGGACGTATACGAAACGGATACGCGGAAAATCAGCCGCAATCAACGCGCGCACCTTTGCACACTGCACTTTGAGCGCCGGCTCTTTGATTTTCCAGTTGCCCGAAATTTGCTCAACGATGAGTTTGCTGTCAGAGCGGACCTCAATTTCTCGATTCCCCAGCCCGAGCCGTTTCGCCTCCGTAAGTGCGAGTACTACGGCTTCATACTCGGCCCAATTGTTGGTCTGCTCGCCGAGATACTCTTTGATCTCTGCGAGCGTTTTCGCTCCGTCGAGAATCACGGCACCGGCACCCGCAGGGCCGGGATTGTTTCTCGCCCCACCATCCGTGTAAATAATTATCTTTGACACACGCTATACAGTCGGAGCTTCGGCGGGCGGAGGTGGCATAGAAACTGCCGGAGAGGGCGCCGCCACAACGGCTCCACTCAGCGTGCGATATAGATGCGCCATCGCGAGCATTGAAACGGGCACCGACACGAGTAAGCCCACGAGAAGCACGAGCGCTCCCGCGAGATTAATCAGTCCGAGAACCAGCAAGAGAAGAATGATCTTCCACACTGCCCACTGCGTCGACTGAAAGCTCGTCTTGATCGCTTCGAGCGGGCCCTTACCCCCATCGAGCACTAGGTATTCGACGAGCGCGAGTCGAGCGCTCGCATACAGCATCCATGATGCAGCGAGGCAGATAAGTACGACGAGTGCCACGAAAAAATTCAGAGACATGTCGGTCCATTGATCGGCCGAAAACATCGTGCCAGAAATTACCAATGCTGCCACGCCCGCTACGATCGGCCCGGCAATGATAAATCCTTTGAGGAGAGTGGCTCCGAAATAGCGCCAAAATCCGACGGGGTTCCACAGGGCGGAGACGGTCACATCTGACGCCGAATCATGCCCGCGCAAAAAGAATCGGATCATACCCATACCGACAAACAGTCCGATCACTGTAGAAGGTATGACACCAAGAAGTGGGATCGCGCCAATTGCCTGCGAAATAATCTGTGCGATACCTATTACTGCCGCCGCTCCCACGAACACCCCCTTGTTCTTGTTAAACGTCTCCCAGCCAAACCGCACCATCGCTTCGATTGAAAATGTGTTCATATCGATAAGGCTAGCATGTGCACTAAAAAACTCTAGGAGGGGCTGTGCCCTTTCTCGCTATTGCCCCTATGCCGAGATTACATCGACGATGCGGAGCGCGAGGCCGCCGCGGAAGGTGTCGCGCTCGATGGTGGCAAGGACGCCGGCGGCGACACCGGGCGCCGGAACGACAGAGAAGTTCTCCGGTGATTTAAAAAAATCGAACGCGCGCATTCCCCGCCCCGTCGTCCGACATTCGAGCAGCACCTCCACGTGATTCGCTTCTTTTCCAAAACGCTTCACGCCGATCACGCGCGATCCGCTCATGAGAAACACGGGTTTTGGATTTCCGATTCCAAAAGGCGCGAGCTGCGAAACGTCTTTTAGGAGCACGCTCGATACCTCCGACAGAGTAAGGATAAAATCGTGAGTGAGCACAGGGACTTTCGCATCGCCCTTCGACGATCTCGCAGCCGCGGCACAAAGCGCTTCGGGAAGCGAATGCACCTTCTCATGTGAAACAGAAAATCCTCCCGATGCACTGTGTCCGCCGAATTCTATAAACGCGTCGCCCGCGTTTTCGAAAAGCTCGACGACCGAAACTTCGCCATCCGATCTACACGATCCTTTGAGATTACCGAGTGCATCTCTCCCCCACAAACACACGACCCCGCCGCGCTCATTCATGATGGAATTTGCCGCAAGCCCCAAGAGCGCCGGCTTCCACTCCGGATTGCCGACGACCACAACGCGATCTTCTTTTTGATAACGAGCCTCGACGCTCTTGCGCGCCTGCTTCACTACGCTCGCGACGATACTTTTTCTTTTTGTATTTAATTTTTCCAATTGCGCCGCGATTTCACTCGCGCGATCTCGACTTGCCGTGATGAGGAGTTCGAGCGCGAGCGCGGGCTCATCCATGCGCGAGGCCGCATTGATGCGCGGAGCTATCGAGAAGCCGATGTCATTCTCCGTAAGCTCTCGCTGGCGAAGACGCAACTTTTCGCACAGCGCGATGATTCCCGGTCGCGGAGATTTTCGCAACACTTCGAGACCCCAGTACGCGAGCGCGCGATTTTCTCCGAGTAGCGGCACCATGTCGGCGATGGTCGCAATCGCGACCATGTCGAGCAGCCATTTCTCCCAGCCTTCTGGAATATTCGTGTAACGAGCGTCGTCACGCTTGCGGCCATCAAGAAGCAGCGCCTGCACGAGCTTGAAGGCGACCGCCGCTCCGCACAAATCGGGATATGGATATGGTTCCAGCTTTGGATTAAGAATCGCAAACGCACTCGGCAACTCGTCCGAAACTTCATGGTGGTCGGTAACGATCACATCAATCCCCTTTTCTTTTGCATGCGCGACCGCGCTCGTCGCTTTCGTACCGACGTCGATCGTGATGATGAGCGCGACATCGCGCGCGGCAAGCGCGTCTATGGCCGCAATGTGAAACCCATACCCTTCTCGATCGCGATGCGGGAGATACACTTCAAAATTTTCATATCCTACTTTGCGAAAAAAATCTCCGAGCAACGCCGCCCCCGGTATCCCATCGCAATCAAAATCCGCGTAGATCGCGATTCGCTCGTTATCTCGCATGGCCGAGTTGATACGCACCACCGCCCGATCCATACCGTTCATGAGAAACGGATCGTGCGTATCGCGCACATAATCCGGCGCAAGAAACGCGGCCATATCGTCTCCGTGTGTGAGTCCGCGGCGAGCGAGCAGCGTGCGAAGTAATTCGGAGTAATCTGCCATGCGCGTGATTGTACATGAAACAATGTACCGTTGCGCGACAAAAGAGAACCCTTATACTGCCGACATGGAGACATGCATATTTTGCAAAATCGTGCGCGGAGAGTTGCCTTCCTACAAGGTGTACGAAGATGATCACGTGCTCGCCTTTCTCGACATTCATCCCGTAAATCCCGGCCACACACTCGTGGTACCAAAAGTGCACGCGCAAAATATTTTTGAGATTGAGCCAGAGTCTTGGGCTCACGTAACAGAAGCGGTACGCGCACTTTCGGGAATCATCGAACGCGCAGTTGATGCGAAAGGAATCAATATCTCAATGAACAACCGCGAGCACGCGGGCCAAGTCGTGGATCATGCACACGTGCACATCATCCCGCGATTCACGGGCGACGCACACCGACAGTGGTCACACGCGACATACAAAGACGGCGAGGCAGACGCGATAGTGGAAAAAATCTCTAACGGCGTAATGAAATAATCTTTGCGGT
The DNA here is from genome assembly GCA_964437185.1 of uncultured Candidatus Saccharibacteria bacterium. Taxonomy (GTDB): domain Bacteria; phylum Patescibacteriota; class Minisyncoccia; order Phycocordibacterales; family UBA2100; genus UBA10103. The sequence goes on from CAYTFU010000001.1 coordinate 74,091, forward strand.
TGGCGAGCATTAGTACGCCCCGGCGAACGCATCCCCTCCCCCTTCATCAACCTCTCTTCCCTCAGCTTCAGATTTTCGCTGTCGTCTCTTCATGAGCCACACGCGAATGGTCCAGGTAGGAATCATGCTTAAACCGGGAACAAACTCAATGAGGAGGGTAACTAAAGTTCCCAGAATGTAATTTTGAGAAAAAATATTGTACTTAGTATCCGCTCCCGCCATCCAAAGCGCCGCAGCGGTGATTGGGTTTGTCACTATGTTGAGAAGCGGGATGAAACTAAAAAGATCGCCTATGATCGCTATCAGATACATGCGCACATTGTGCCATGAATTCCGAGATCGGTAACGAGCGCACTCAATTTCACAATATTCCTCAATGAAAAAGCGGGCGGCAGCGAAGCTGCCGCCCGCTTTTCATTCAACGATTAATTGACTGGCGTGGGCAAGGCCCCCACCTGCACCGTCGCCGAAGTTGTAGCCGTCTTGCCGGCAGAATCACGCACGACGATCCTCACCGTATACGTGCCCGCGCTCGCATACGAGTGCGTGAAGGTGGTCGTCTGAACGACCGCAGAGCCCGGATAAATTCCTTCAAGCAAACTGCTGCGCGCATACCACTCGTCTCCCCATTGAATCGAATATGTGAGCGTCCCATTTTCCGGATCAGATGCATTGATGCTCCACGTCCCCGAAGAGTTCACGGCGAGCGCCGTAGGGCCGGAGAATGAGGAGATGGTCGGTGGGAGATTGCCTTCGTTCTCGCTAAAGTACGCGGTGCAGTATGCGCGTACACCCGTGTCATTGAGGCAGGCGCGGAGCGTACACATTGCGGAGCTACTCGCAGATGCGCGGCTGCATGTATTGCATCCGTCGTACCACGCTTTGCAACGCGGATCGGACGAAGGGTCATTGGTCGTCGGACGGCACTCGCCCGCGTAGAGGAAGGTCGCGCCATCAGCCTCCATGCCGCAACGATTACTGTATGTCTGCTGCACAGGATTGCACGGAGTCGTTATGCATTGCACCTGCTTCGAACCGCACACTGGATTGTAATCCATCGTACAAATTTGAGGACCAACACGGATTTGCGCGCTGCCGACTACGCGCGATCCAGAATCACCCGGCGGAGCGAAGTAACCGTAATGGACGAGTGAAGCGGTGTACGCTCCATTCGCCGTGTACGTGTGCGAAATCACGTGAGGGCCAGCACATTGCGGCGCGGCGCCCGTGCACGAGAGTACCTGCTCAGCTCCGTCCCCGAAAGTAACCTTGTAGCTGCCCGCATCCGCAACCATTTGCGGATTCATGATGGACACATTTGCCCTGAATGAAACTACGAGCGGGGCAGCGCCAGACATCGGAATCGCATTGAGTACAGCCGGCGGCGGCACGACGCCACCACACAATCTCACGAGACGCTCGCGAGAGACGGGGCCAAAGATTCCTGCGGGGGTAACGCCTTGCTCCGTCTGCCATCTACGTACCGCTTCAGAAGTAACCATGCCGAAGTAACCGGTCGGATCTGTCGGAAGCATTCCTCGGTCGCGCAAGAACTCTTGCAACGCGCGTACGTCATCGCCCTGCGCGCCGACTGAGAGACTGCGAGCGAGGAGGCTGCAGACGCGGTGTGTCAACGTGGCTTGCGGAAGTGGCGTGGGTCGTGATGATGTTGCTGTTGGAGGAACTGGCGGCACAACGCCACCACACAATCTCACGAGACGCTCGCGAGAGACGGGGCCAAAGATTCCTGCTGGCGTAACGCCTTGCTCCGTCTGCCATCTGCGTACGGCCTCAGAAGTAACCGCGCCGAAGTAGCCTGTTGGATCTGTCGGAAGCATTCCTCGGTCGCGCAGGAATTCCTGAAGTGCGCGTACGTCATCACCCTGCGCGCCGACTGAGAGACTGCGGGCGAGGAGGCCGCAAACGCGAGGTATAGAAATGGGAGGACTTGAGGTGCTGGACGATTGTGCTGACGCGAGCGATGGGAATACTCCTCCTACGACGAGCACGGCGACCACGATGCCAGTAAATGTATATTTTTTCATGAAAAATAATAAGAGCTTCTAATTGCTTTCATCTTACCACTCCATGAGACGGCGCCATGGGCAAAGCCTTACCGTGTGGGTATTGAAAATAAGGAGAATTATTGCCTTTTCGCTCTTTCGAGCTCATCAGTATAGATACACATCTATAAAAGGCAGGGGTTTTAGTGTGGGTACCCCTGAACCATTAGTCATTGTCGACCCAGCGTCACCCCTCAAAGCGGGTGCGAATATCCGCGAGTCGCGCAGCGGCTGCTGCGATACTTTCCATCCCCTCAGGAATGTCGCCGTCGCCGGAGAATGCGTCGACCCACCCCGGACCCTTCCTCCCGGTATACGCGCAGTCGGCGATGCGCAAGACATCATCCCCGGTCAGATTCGGCCGACAACCCCTCTCCTCAAGTCCCAGAATCTGAAGGATGCCAATCGTGACGGCTCCCGAGGCAGAATCGACCTTAACGAAGGGATATTCGACGCGCCGAGCGGGGATGCCAATCGCCGCAACCAGCTTGCGAGCCGCCTCCATGTTGTTCGTCCACCGCTCCTTGGTTTCGGTGGGCCGATCGAACCGCGGTACGAGCCTGACGATCCTTCGTGGCCGAAGCGTAGTATGTTCTGGCTGCGGAACGACACCATGAAACGACGCGCGCGACCACGGATTCTGCTCGGTACCCCCCGTAAGAAGGTGCGTGCCCGCCGGTGCCCGAAGATCGAAGTAATATCCGAGGTCATTGGCCGTTACAGCTGCCTTGGAACTCTTGACAGTGTGAACCAACGAGAGATCTTCCCGACGAAACTCGAACTCGACGAATGCGACTGGCTTTTCGCCACCCGCAGTGTTGATGGGGTACAGAGGGAGTGGCACGAAAGTGTTCGGCATGTTTTGCTCCTGCCTCGGGCGCTATGCCCCAAGGCCAATGGTGTGCCCGCCGCCTCGGACTCATGTAGGAATATTGGGTGGCGAACTCCCAATACTAGGAACTACGCGGCTCCCCGTTTCGGCACTATCTGAGTACTGCCGACACGGGAAACAACATAGCTCCTCTGTGAGGAGCCTGTATCAAAGATCGATCCAACGTGTATGAGAGCACGAGGCAGGAGGTGCGTCAAATATCGGTGCGCCGAGCGTTGCACATTACTACCCCAATACCTCAACCGCAGGGAGCGTGCCTTTCAATAAATATTCGAGCATCGCGCCGCCGCCAGTCGAGAGGAATCCGAGACGACCTTGCGACATCCCCGTTTTTTCTATCGCCGCGATCGTGTCGCCGCCGCCGATGAGTTTGTGACCATCATTTTGCGATACCATTTCGCCAATTTGCTGCATATAGTGTATGTATCCATTTTCATACATACCCGTCGTCCCATTCCAAAGAATAAATTTTGCACCTGCGATGTGCGGGGCGAGCATAGCTACAGAATCCGGCCCGGTGTCGACGATTTTGTCTCCTTCAGCCACGTCCTCGGGCTTTTTCACCTTCACATGACCATCGGCATCCTCCACCGTCACATCAAGCGGTGCGAGAAAGTGCGGATGATTCAAGAGCGAAACATCGGGCAATTCTTTCGATATGAGAGAGCGGCCGACTTCATATCCCTTGGCTTTCAAAACGTCGTTTGCGAGTGCGCCCGTCACGAAAACGTGATCGTATTTTTCGAGGAGGAGCTTAATGAGCGGCGCTTTCGTTTCAAACTTCGAGCCGCCGAGAATCGCGACGGAGGGGTGCGCAGGCGCGCCCGCTTCTTTCAGATTTTTCACCTCATCGCGCATGAGAAACCCCGCATACGACGGGAGGAGTTGCGCAATCCCGACATTTGAAGCGTACGGGCGATGCGCATCGGGAAGCGAATCACTCACAAACATCTCTGCCGTACTCGCAAGGAGCTGAGCAAACACAGGATCGTTTGCCTCTTCGCGCGGATCGCGACGCGTATTTTCAAGCACCAAGCACTCACCTTCTTTGAGCGCAGCCGCCTCCGCAGGCGCGTGTTCAAACGACGTACCAAAAAATCGAATCGGGACCTGTGGCGCTAAGTGTTGCAAGGCTTCTGCCACCGGCCGCATTGATTCTCCTTTTCTGCCAAAAAATCCTGCAATCACCACCTTCGCACCCGCTTTTACGAGATACTCGAGGGTCGGGAGCCCGCGTTCGAGGCGGAAGATGTCGGTCACTTTGCCATCGGCATCCGTCGGAAGGTTGAGAATGGTGCGGAGAAAGACGCGCTTTCCCTTTAGTTCACTCGCGGGCAATTCGTCAATGCATTTCATACATTTCTATACCAATGACTTCATAAGCGCTCCGAGCTTCGCGGAATCCACGCTCGCGCGCCCCACTAGAAGCCCGTGCACATCGCCCTCGCGCAGCATCGTCGCGGCGTTCGTCTCGTCTACAGAACCGCCGTAGAGGATTTTTGCATTCATGCCACCTTCGCCGCGCAACCCGACAATCGTTTTGCGAATAAAAATCGCCATCTCGTGCATGTCGCGCGGACTCATGGCGCGTTCGGCTCCTATCGCCCAGACAGGCTCATAGGCGATGATCACGCGTCCGAGTTTGGCCGGTGCGACATCTGCGAGCCCCACACGAAGCTGCTCTTTCACGACTCCAAAGTATGCACCGTCCGAAGCGCGCTTTGCTTCTCCGACACAGAGTATCGGCACAACATCAGAGGCAAGCGCGGCTGCGACCTTCTTCCTCGTATCTTCGTTGGTCTCGCCCATCGCGCGACGCTCGGCGTGTCCGACGAGCACATAAGAAACTTTCGCATCTTTCGCCTCTGCACACGAGATTTCGCCCGTGAACGCGCCGCTCGGTTCAAAATGCACATTTTGCAGTGCAAAGCTAATTCGCTTACCTTTATATGTTGCGCGCAGTTCGCGAACGTAGAGCGAAGGCGGAGCGACGATGAGCGTTATCTGAGGGGCCTTGTCGAGCGCTTTTTTCACGCCGTCAAAGAGCGCCTTCCCCTCGCGCCACGAGGGCGGATTCATCTTCCAATTCGCAACGACAATTGGTTTCATTGCGGCGATTGTACCATGCACCGCTGGGCACCGAAATTTCCTGCATTCTACTTGCTATACTTGGTGAACATGAGCTCTCTGAAGCGGTCGCTCGCCGCCGGTATTACGCTTGTAGAACTTTTGATCGTAATCGCCATTTTTTTGGTGCTTCTCGTCCTCACCACGCGCACCTTTAGCAGCGCAAATGCAAACAAAGCGCTCGATACGGAGACCCAGCACGTCGTGGCAGAACTCAATCGCGCGCGTTCACTCACCCTCGCTTCGAAAAACAAGCGCGCCTACGGCGTGCACTTCGCCACAACGAGCCTCACCACCTACGTGGGACCGACGTACGAAGTCGGGAGTTCAACCAATGACGTCATATTATTGAATGGTTCGGTGCAAATCGCCTCCACGAGCTTCGCGGGAGGTGGATCGAAAGTGCTCTTTGAGCGACTCACCGGAGAAACGGCCAATGTCGGCACCATCATCATTTCACTTGTATCAAACGCATCGAGCACGAGAACTGTTACCATATACGGGACGGGACTCGTCGAGACACCACAATAATTATGCACAGACGCAAACGCAGACAAAAAAATTCTCTCGAGCGCGGCACGATGCTCATCGAAGCGGTGATCGGAATCGGCATCGCGCTCCTCACACTCGTCGGAAGTCTGAGCGCGTTTTCGTACCTCTATCGAGCGGCAACGGCAAACACCGCGCATATTCAAGCAGCGTTTCTTGCAGAAGAAGGATTGGAGGCGGCGCGCATCATCCGCGACAACGGATGGAGCACGATCGCCGCACAAACATCGGGCGCGACCACATACCTGTATTTCAACGGCACGACCTGGATCTCTACGAGTACCGACTACTACATCGGCGCATTTGAGCGCAGCGTCGTTTTCACCAATGTGTATCGCGACGGGAGCCTAAACATCGCGCAGGCCGGCACGCTCGATTCAAATACCAAAAAGGTGGAGGTGTTCGTCTCGTGGTCAAACCGAGGCGTCACGACCACCCGATCGATCGCCACGTACCTAGCGAATGTCTTTGACGAATAAATATGAACACCAGCCGAACCACACATACGCGCGGAGCAACCATGATCGAATTGTTGGTATATACGTTTATTCTCGTGCTCCTCCTCTCGGCGATTATGTACGCACTCATTGCGATCAGCGGCCTGTATCGCTCTATCAAATCGGCAACCGTTATCAAGGCGGCCGCGCAGGTAACGCTTGAGCGGATGGTACGCGACATCCGCGCCGCATCGAGCGTCGATATTCCAAACAGCGTCTTCAATGCGTCTCCGGGCCAACTTACACTCAACGCGTTTGACGACGCAGACGCGACCACGACCACACGATTCAATCTCGTCGGTGATATTCCACATGTCGCCGAGGATGGCGTCGATCAGGGGCCTCTGGCTTCAGACGCGGTGCGCGTGACGAGCCTGATATTTCGCCCCATCGCAAGCGCGAAGTCGTCGGGTATTAAAATTGAGATGCAAATCGAGAGCGGGAGCGGAAAGGATTACCGAGCAGAAACATTCTATTCGACAGCCGTACTACGCGGCTCCTACCCCGTACAATAGATATGATGCCTCCTTCCCCTTCAGTGCGTCCACGCAATGCGCGACAGCGCGGCCAAGTGCTCGTCGTCGCGCTCGTCTTTTTTACACTCATTGTCGTCACAACGATCACCGGCGTGACCGCTCCCATCGTTCGAGAAATTCGCGCGGGCAAAGATCTCCATCTTTCGAAGCAAAGCTACTTTACGGCCGAGGCGGGAAGTGAGGATGCCTACTACCGCGTTCATACAAATCAGAGCATCTCATTCCCCACAACGCTCGTACTCAACAACGCGACCGCGACGACCGAACGCACTTTGCTTGATCCGCTGAATCAAGAAATTGTTACCGAGGGCAACGCACACGATATGATCCGCACAGTCGTGAAAAATGTGACGGTCACCAACGGCTTCGGTTTTGTCTTTGCCCTCCTCACCGGGATCGGCGGCATTTCTCTTAGCAACAACGCGTCGGTCCGCGGCGACGTGTACTCAAACGGCCCGATCATCGGCACCAACGCAAGCGCAAATTCCTACAACATTATCAAGGGAAGTGTCGTCTCAGCCGGGCCTTCGGGATTTGTCGAAAGAGTGCGGTCAACGAGTACCGCGTACTCGCACGTGATGAAAAACATCACGGTCGACAAAGATGCATACTATCAGCACTTTGCTGGCGCCACTTCGAGCGTCACCGTTACGGGCACCAAGTATCCCAACAGCGTTGATCTGCCGGTACTTCCGCTCCCCATTACCGACCCATTGATCGAGGAATGGGAAGCAGACGCTTCGACAGGCGGAACGGCAACGTGTGTGAATGGCGCGTACGCAATCACCGCGAGCGTGACGATCGGCCCGCGCAAAATTCCCTGCGACCTTTCGATCACCGGCAACGGCACGGTCGTCACGCTCGCGGGCACACTGTGGGTGACGGGAAATATCACGATTGACGGATCCGGCGGAAGCGGCGTGCAGATCCGTGTCGCCGATTCTGTGGGCAACAAGAGCGTTCCCATTCTTGCGGATAACCCAGGGAGCAATGTCACGAGTGCGAAAATCACGATCAACGGAAATTCCAACTTTTACGGCTCGACGGGAAATGCCGGCTCCTACGTCATACTCGTCTCGCAAAACAGCAGCGCCGAAACGGGCGGGGCGGAACTTGCAATCGACGTCATCAATGGCGCGACGGGCAACGTACTCACCTACGCCGCGCACGGCAACATCAGGCTTCAAAACAACGTCTACCTCCGCCAGGTAACAGCACACAAAATCACGCTCATCAACAACGCTATCGTCGACTACTCAGTCGCGCTCTCGCAGACCATCCTCACGTACGGCGCCGGCGGCGCGTGGAAAGTGCAGAAGTGGAAAGAACGCTAGCTCCTAGGCCCCGTTCATAAGTGGCTGCCACAAATAACGTACTCGTTATTTGTAGACGAGCCTTTAGATGTTTTCTGAGAGGCCATAGATCGGCGCGATCATGGCAACGGCGAAGAAACCTACGCCGCCGCCAATGAAGAGCATGAGGAAGGGTTCGATGATGGTTGACATGTCTTTTGTGCTTCGATCCACTTCGTCTTCATAAAAGGTCGCGATGCGTTTCATCATTTCGCCCACATCTCCCGTCTCCTCGCCGACCGCCATCATCTCGCCTACAAATGGCGGGTACAAATCAGAGCGACGGATAAATGACGACGAGAGCGGTTGTCCCGAAGCGACGGCGCGCGACGCGTCTTCGATAACTTCTCGAAAATAAGAATTTTGGACGACGTCCTTCACGATGTCGAGCGCGCTCACCACATCGACCCCCGAGGAGAGGAGCGAGGAGAGCGTGCGTGCGGTGCGTGCAGCATTCACTTCTCGCACCATGTTGCCAATAACGGGAATATGCAAAAAGGCGAAATCGAGACCGCGCTTGCCCCACTTCGTATGCACCGCAGAATAGATGATCGCGAGAGAGCCGAATATGCTACCAAATGCGAGAATCGTATGCTGCGTGAGGAAATTGCTCACGCCGATAATAAATTGCGTTGTCGCCGGCAACTCTCCGCCCATCTCTGCAAACGTCGCGGCCAAGGTCGGCACCACCTGTGTCATCATGAGGTATCCGATGCCCACCATCGCGACCATAATCACCGCTGGGTACACGAGCGCTCCGCGAATCTTTTTCTTCAACACGTAGATGCGCTCGGTCTGATCGGCAATGAGAAGGAGCGATTGCGAAAGTCCGCCGCTCTCTTCTCCGGCACGCACCATAGCGGTAAAGAGACGCGTAAACACGCGGGGATTTTTCGAAAGCGCGCTGAAGAGCGTGTCCCCTCTGCGCACGTCGCTCGCGACCTGCGAGAGCGTGATTGCCATCCGCGCATTTTTGGATTGCTTCTCCATGAGCGCAAGCGCTCGGGAAAGTGAGAGCCCTGCAGAGAGCATCGCGCCGAGATTGCGAGCAAAGAGAATCTTTTCGTACTCACTAATGTGCGAGAGAAGCGCGTTCCAATACGCGATGCTCCAGAAACTTCTATTTCCTACTTCGTGGAGAAACAGGAGATGTGCGCCTTCGCGCCGGATGACGTTGTACACCTCGAAACGATCCGACGCTTCCGCTACGCCTTTATAGATTTCACCGTCGGCTTTTTCTGCCGTGTACGTATACCGCGTCATTTATAAGAAGTATACCCCGTGCGATTCACCCAATGTGGTTGTTATTCACTTTCTGCGACACACTCCTGCTCCTTTTATAACCTTCTCAGGCAGAACTTACCTCAGCAATCGTCGCATCGCCTGCCTTGCATCAAGTCGCTCTTTAGGACAATGTACAGTCTGACTTGGTCTTAATGCTTCACATATCGGAGGGGGAACCCATGGGTAACGGGACACAATCGCAAGTACTGGCAATCGGCTTGTTGCCAGACACGCTCATGGACTTGCGAGACAAAAACTGGGAATTTCGGTCAGAGACCCTGACTGCTCCGGACGAATTAAGTGCGTTTGTGGAACACCATGAGTATCACTGCGTGGTCGTCGACACGGGCCGCTGCGGCTTCGATCTCCAGTACGCACTTCAAATATGCGGGCAGGCGGCCCTGCTCGCAACGCCAGTGCTCGCAATCCAGAGCCACTCATCCAAAAACGCAAGCAAATGCCACGTAGATTTCCTCAATGCCGGCGGCACCTACATGTTCAACGATCCGATTGACGTTGACCTCGTGAGAGCCGCAATTGGGGCTATGATCAGAATGACGCGAAGGGCTCTTCCATCCGTTATCGAACACAGACGCGAGGGGTTCTCGCTGAAAATGGAGTTGGAATGTTGGAAATGCGTCATAAACGGTGAGGTCGTTTCGTTCACCAACACGGAATATCGACTTTTTGCACTCCTCGCGGCTAGCCCCGAGAAGACATTGTCGAGGGAGTTTCTCATGGAGCACCTATACTTCGGGAGGATTCAGCCGGGACCCAAAACTCTTGACGTCTTCAAGTACTATATTCGCAAAAAGCTGGAGCAGGCACCGGGGAACCGCTGCTCAATCGATGGGCGGCGTGGTCATGGATATACGTTCAAGCTACCCACGGCATCAGGATAAACGCCGATGATCGCTGCCACCGCCCAAAAGAGCCGGACCCACTGCTGTGGGCCGGCTCTTCGTCTTTTATCAAAAATGGCTGTACGGGGTTGCGCTACTCTGTAATCACACGCAGCACTTCTTCTATTGTCGTCATACCCTGTGCGGCTTTAAACATTCCGTCTTCACTCATACTGAGCATCCCCTCTTTGCGCGCTTGCGCATCAATATCATCTCCCGTTGCCCCTTTCATTACGAGCTCCTTGATTGTCGAGGCCATCGGAAGCACTTCGTAAATTCCCACACGACCGGAAAAACCACTCGCCGAAACCCCATTCTCCGTCGGTTTGTAAAACGGCACGTCTTTCCAGAGAGCATCCTGCGCAACGACTTTTTCTTCTTTCAGCGCCTTCAGTAGTACGGCCGGATTGATCACGTGTTCGAGCGTTTCACGTTCTTCGCGCGAGAGTTCATATTTTTCTTTATCGCCATTGAGGCGACGCACGAGTCGTTGACCGATCACCACGCGCAACGTCGAAACGAGAAGAAATGGTTCGACACCCATGTCGAGAAGGCGCGCGACCGCGCCCGCAGCGGAATTGGTGTGCAGTGTCGAGAGCACGAGGTGTCCGGTGAGCGCCGCGTTGATCGCGAGCGAAGCAGTTTCTTTGTCGCGAATCTCACCGACCATGATGATGTCCGGATCTTGACGCACGAGACTGCGAAGACCATTGGCAAAGGTGAAACCAATATCGGGTCGCACCTGCGTCTGATTCACGCGCGACATCTGATACTCGATCGGATCTTCAATAGTAGAAATATTTACATCCGGCGTGTTTACGATGTCGAGGAGCGTATAGAGCGTGGTCGACTTTCCCGCGCCCGTCGGCCCCGTCGTGAGAATCATGCCCGTCGTCTGCCGCATCGCATCGTGCATGCGCTCAAGCCCCGTACCATGAAACCCGATAGATTCGAGCGTGAAGCCCGAGATGTTGTCGCGCAAGAGTCGCATCACGATCTTCTCTCCGTAATAAATTGGCAAAATCGAAACACGGAATGAAATCTTTTCTCCCGAACTTTCGGCCGTGAAGCGGCCATCTTGCGGCAGCCGGTGCTCGTCGAGTTTCATGCTGGCCAAAACCTTGATGCGCGCCGTGATCGCGGCGGCGGCGTGTTTGGGAATCTCCATCGCATCGTGGAGAAGGCCATCGATGCGATAGCGGATAAGGAGTGTACTCTCCAGAGGTTCGATATGAATATCGGATGCGCCCTGTGCATTCGCGTGGCGGATGAGCGTATCTACGAGACGAACGGCCGACACGCCCTCAGCCATCTGCTTCAAGTCCTCGTCCTTCACCTCCGCAGCAGAGGTCTTTTCGAGAGCGACAGTCTCGCGCCGAATCACGTCGCCCAAATTATCTTTGAGCTCTTTTTGGTACAGCTTCAGCGCCACCTTAATCGACGCGACATCGGTGAGGCGCGGCAAAATTTTCAGTTGTGTCTTTTTCTTGATGAAGTCGATCGCTGCCAAATCGTCGGTATCGAGCATCGCCACTTCGAGATCCTGTCCGCGATGATTGTACGCGATAATGTTGTTGCGACGCGCGACTGGCTCCGGAATCATCGAGAGCGTCTCATACTTGATCACCGTATTTATGAGCGAGACGAAAGGGATGCCGAGGATGTACGCATAGGTACGGCGCAATTCGTCCTCGCCGATGACACTCTTCGCTTTCAATATATCGCCGACAGTCTTCCCTGCCTCGCGCGCTTCCGCTTCCGCAACATCAAAATCTTTTTGCGAAACAAGCCCCGCGTCGGCGAGAAATGATTTGAGATGTGAATCACTTATATACATGCAGTACAAATTATATCACCGCTGTACTTCAAAATTTTCGTATGTTACAAAGGGTGCGGAAAACAGCGGAGGAATCCATGCGAGAGATAACATCCGCGGAGGTCACGCATCTCATGCGGTACGCCTATGTACTGATAAAACCGCCCGAGCGATGGGCACAGGGGTTTCTTGCGTACGACCGGTTTGGACGGCACGTGCTGCCAAACTCGCCCGTCGCGTTAAAATTTAGCGTGCGTGGCTCCATCAACTACGCGCTCTCGAGATGCGGATGGAGAGGTATGCCTGGAGACCCCGAAGAAGGGATGGTCGTGCGGCACCTGCTCACGGCGGGCAATCCCGATATGCCACGATCTTTTCTCGACATTGTGTGGGGTGGCAGTTCAGCCCAGCTGTGCGCACTGTTTGATACGTACAACGACAAACACACGCACCCCGTCATCTGCGCGTGGATGAAGGCCGCGGTCGAGAGGCGACGAAGCTTCGAACAACCTCTCCCCATGCGAGGCGCCCGGTAACTCCCGGGCGCCATTTTTTTATCGATACGTAGTTTCGCCCTGCTTCCCTTCATCAGCTGACACATAATGCACATATGCAAGTTAATCACATTCCCGGACTATAGGTCGTGACCACGTTGGCCAAAAACGATCCGTATGCCTCCGGAGTAATAGCGTCCACTTTCAATTTCGCCTCTTCAAGCGCCGCAAAAGCCGCTTCCTTATCGTCCGCAGCAGTATAGTTGTATCCAGCCCCCACGTACGCCACTACCGCATCAAGCATAACTTTATTCCGACCAAAATTTTCCTGAAATAATTTCGTCCGGTCGCTCGTAAATGTATCGTCGAGTAGTTCACGCATGCCCGGAACCGTGAGCGTTGCAAACTTCTGTTTCTTCTCTGGATCAAGGTCAGCAAAATTAACCCCTTCAGGACTCTCCTGTCGCCACATTTCCTCCTGTATTAGAGGGCGTAGGCGAACGAGTTTTTTCCACTCTTCCTCGAGCCAATCTGCATCATCTCCCATGCCGTGAGCACGTAACATTCCAAATATGTCGTCCGCTATCGTGCCATATATCTTCATGTGCCGTAGGAGCTCCTTTGCATCAATCTGTTGATTACCCATCACGTCGTTCAACGTACCTGCCTGTGCCGCCGATTCAAGCATGCTTCCCTTTCCGACTAGATACAGTGGAAAAAGGAAGTTGCTTGTTGAATTTGCCGAAATTGCCCGCACGTTCACGTAGGGCTTACGCAAATCTGCAAATAATTTTTCCAGCGCCGGCGTCTCACGAGCATTCGCACGATCGCGCAGCTGCGGCGCGCCCATATGACCCGCAAAGAATTCGAGAAGCCCGCCAAACTTCGTTTTCGTATTGCCCTCCCCTTTCTTTCCAAACATCGTCTGATAAAAAGCTTGCTCGTTCTGAGCCGCCGCTTTGAGGGCCTCCGGCACAAGTGGTAATCCTCCCTCTTTCAGAGCTTGCACATTTCTATCGTGCTGCTCCACAGCCTCTTGCCGCATTCGCCGAAGACGCTCGGTATTAATACCGACAAGGGTTAGTTCCTTTGAACGACTCTGATTAGTGAAAGAATTTACCCATTTCAGTACGCGCAGTAAGCGGTTGAATCCTCGCGGATTTCGTAGCAACTTCTTCTGCCAGTCATCGCCAACTGCTTCCTGCAAGAATGCTCTAGCTTCCTCCACCGCTTTATTTTCCGCTTCGCGCTGCGCCTCCCAGTCCTTGCCCCACAACGCTTCCGCTTCCACGTCGCTGAGAGGTCGGTGATCAAGGACTCTCCCTCTGATCATCGGCAAATAGCCTTCAGGATCCCAGAGACCACCCTGCCGAAATGCTGCCTCGCCGGTACCCCACTTCACCCGCACGTTGGTCGTATATTTTTTATTAAATTCATGCACCGCGATGGCGGTTTCCCATGTTCGCACGAGCGCTGATGTCTGCCCCACCTCTCTCGAAAGGTCCGATCCCGCTATGAATACTTCGTTGATATGTTTTTCAAACTCTTTTTGGCCGTCCCCGCCCTTGTACTTAGAAAAATAATCCCACATTTTCTCCAGGTACCCCGTGATTTTATCTGGATCCACCGTTTCCTCCGACTCAAAGAGAGGAACAAAAGAGATCTCCGCAGCGTAGTTGAACTGTTCCTCGACAGCGGTCGATTCCGATTTCTCGCGCCGCAAGTCATCAAGTTCTGCTATGAGTGTACTGACGTCTTTTGGACCGTCCGCCATCGCAATCATGACCTGGGGTATGACCACTTCGGTAGGACCGACGACAGTCTTGTCATTATCCAACCCCCGATTTTCTTGCGCAAGTTGATTGATTTCCAGGACCTGATTGAGAATATTTTTTAGCAAAGAGTACTGCGCCTCGTCGAAGGCTTTCAATTTATCGTGAGGTTGTTTTTGTTTATTGAACCGAGCAGCTATAGCAGCTTCGATGGTCTTGTGGTCAAGGCGCGGGATAAACTTCACCCTATCCGACAGATACTTCACATGCTCCCTACCCTTCGCGCTGTTTTTTGATTTGATCTCGTTCTTCCAACGTACGAGCTGGCTGAGTTGCCCGTATCTCTCTTTTTTCAGTAGGTGGAGTGTCCTCTCGAGCTCAATTACCACCTCGGGTGGTAAGCCCGTTGGATCTTGCAGTCGTGAAGAAACCGTATGGTTTAGTGAGGCATTACGCCGGAATTTAGAATATAAATCACCAACTCCGTTGAACTGGTCGATCGTCAACCCAGCAGCATCAGCACTAAACTTGATGTCTTCATAAACGAGCGCCGCATACTTGGAGTATGTGTGACCGGCGGCCCTCTTCGCCCCGTCGAAATCTATCCACACATAATGTTCTTCGGCTACACCTCCAAGGAGGATAGTCTTTGCCTCCAGCACCGTCTCATCGCTCTCATCAAACTCTCCTGTCGGTTCGGGGAGACCGATCGCATACTTATCGATAATATCCTCGATGTCCTTGTCCGATACCTCCTGTGCGTCGCCCACTAACTTCCCCTTTGCGACTAACAATGCGGTGATATCACCCACAATGTCTACCTGAAGTTTTTCAATGTCTAATTGCTTGAGATTCGCATTTGACGAGATTGCAGCGTCCGAGAGATCTGCCATAAGATGGCCCGTCCTGTTGATGAGGCGTTGAGTTCTTTCCTTCGCTAGCGCATCAATCCGTGCTGGATCCGTCGGTAAATTTCCCACAGCACGCATCTTTAAGAGATCCCCGACCTCTCTCATGAGCTCTCTATAATAGAGTGGAGGTAGGTTTTGAGAGGGGTGATATGTCGATTCCGTTATTCGATCCCAAAAATTGTTCCGGTCTTGCGGTGAATCTTGCGCACTACTCTGGTCAGAAGTCTCAGTAGAATCGGTTAGTTGTGTTATGTAACGAAACAGAGTTCTGTGTATTTCACGGAAAATCACCGGATCAACGCGAGTCATTGGCTCGATTCGTTCACTCCTCCTCCGATCAAGGGCCTCACTCATCCTAGGAGTTTACAACAAACCGAGATGCAGTGCTTGCGAGTCGTTATGTATATACTGTGCGGCAGCCACTTTTCTTGACACCGTCATTCATTCATATATACTGCGTCTATTCGTTCCGCCTCTGGCGGGACTTTTGTTAAAAAATGCTTATGAGCGAAGCGAATTAGCAGCTTTTTAACCCCCCGATTGGCCCAAAGGGCCTTTCGAAGGGGGTCAAGGCACGCCAAATCGCGACAAAATTAACCAAACTATCGTATGGCTCTATTCGACCTCAAATCACTCAATTCCGCTCTCGACGAGCTCCAGCAGGAGCGCGGTATTTCGCGCGAAAGCGTCACAGAAGCGCTTTCGACTGCGCTTGCTGCCGCATACCGCCGTGAGTACGGAAAGCGCGGGCAGATCATTCGCGCGACGTTTAATCCAGCTACAGGCGACATGGAATTCCGCCAGGCGAAAATCGTGGTGGATAAATCTTTGGTACGAACAGCCGACGAGGCCGATGACCTGCCCTCCGAAGCCTCGGCGAAGGAGGGTGACCATCGATCACGCTTCAATCCCGAACAGCACATCATGATTGAAGATGCGCGCCGCATTAAGCGCGACGCAGCACTCGATGAAGAAATCTCCTTCCCTCTTGAACCACAAGACGATTTCGGCCGTATCGCCGCACAAGCAGCAAAGCAGGTCATCATGCAAAAGGTGCGCGAGGCAGAACGCGCGAGTATCATTACCGAATACGGTCAGCGTGAGGGCGACATCGTGACGGGCCACGTACAGCGCTTTGAACGCGGCAACCTCTTTGTCGATCTCGGCCGCGCCACCGCCATCTTGCCCTACGACGAGCAGATCCCCGGCGAGCGCTACCGACAAGGCGAGCGCGTGCGCGCACTCCTCCTTCGGGTAGACGAAGGCGTGCGCGGTACATTTATCCGCCTTTCTCGCTCGCACCCGCGATTCTTGACGAAGCTTTTTGAGGCCGAGGTTCCCGAAATGGCGAGCGGGGTCGTGGAGGTAAAGGGCATTGTCCGCGAGCCAGGAAGCCGCGCCAAGATCGCAGTATTTTCCAACGACGATCACGTCGACCCTGTAGGCGCGCTCGTCGGTCAACGCGGCGTGCGCGTCGCGGTCGTCACCTCCGAACTTGGCGGCGAGAAGATCGACGTCGTCGAATGGTCGGCAGATGCTTCTGCGTACGTCAAAGAATCTCTGAAGCCAGCACAAGTACACGCCGTCGAACTCAACGAAAGCGAGGCGCGCGCCGTGGTACAAGTCGCCGAAGATCAGCAATCCCTCGCAATTGGTCGGGGTGGCCAGAATGTCCGTCTCGCGGCACGACTCACCGGCTGGAAAATCGACATTCGCTCCGTTGGAGGCACGCAACTTGCGGGATCTGAAGAAGCCGTTGAATCAGTAGACACCGAAGGATCAGCAACGCCCGCCCACGCACTCGCCGAAGAAAAGCTCGAGGCGGAAGTGGATGCGGTCGAAGAGAGAGTTGAATCTGAGGAAGAGAAAAAGGAGGAGTCGAAGGAATAATCCAAAGTCGATGTGCTTTTTTGCGGCGCGCCCTTTGGGCGCGCCGCTGTGTTATGCAGGGGTTGCGACTACGCGCTGCAAGCTGTAAGCTACAAGCTATGAATTTGTGGCACGATGTACCGCTCGGCGAAAATGCACCTGAAGAATTTAATGTGATCGTCGAGATCCCGCGCGGATCGCACAATAAGTACGAGATCGACAAAGACACGGGCCTCATCAAGCTCGATCGGGTGAATTTTTCTGCATCCGCTTATCCTTTTGACTACGGCTTTGCCCCGCAAACCCTTTGGGACGATGGCGACGCGCTTGATGCTGTCATTCTCACGACCAACCCGATTCCACCCGGCATCCTCGTCACCGTCCGCCCCATCGGCCTCATGAAAATGACCGACGACGGCGAATCAGACGACAAGGTGCTCTGCGTCCCCGTCGACGACATCCGTTTTGATGAAGTAAAAAATATCGAAGACGTCAATCCGCACACCCTCAAAGAGATGCGACACTTTTTTGAGCACAACAAGGCACTCAAGAAAAAGCCGGTTCCCATCACCGTGCATGGTTTTGAGGATCGCGACCACGCGCACGCCGCAATCAAACGCTCCGTCGAGACCTACAAAGCGAAGTTCGGGAAATAGCTATCCACACAGTCCGCCGTTCGACTCGCCCCCATGCGCGGGTGCTACAATATTTGTATGCCTCCTACATCAGAATCAGATCAAAAACCTTTCGATCCGGTGGATCATCTGTTACCTCCCGCGCGCAAACCGTCGTCAGGACCCACGGTCGGCATCATCATCATTTTGCTTATCATGATTGCGGGCGCATTCTATGTGTGGAGCGCAAGCCAAAATCGCCCTGATCCGACTAGGAATCTTCCCCTCATCCCGGGCGACGTTGCTATCGAGAGCATTCAATAAATCCCGCGAAAAAACTCGACGTCATGGACATCGTGGGGTAAACTCCTGCGATGAATCACACACTCACGAATACAAAAGTCACGCGCGATGAAAAGGCGTGGGAGGTAGAGATCGTTGCGGAGATTCCTGCCGAAGTCCTCGCGACCTATCGCGAGCGAGCGCTCAAGAGCATTCAGAAAGAGGCCAAGCTCGACGGCTTCCGCCCAGGAAAAGCACCTCTCGATCGAATTCTTGCGATCTATGGAGAGACGGCGGTGATGCGGGAAGCTGCGCAGCAAGCCATACAAGGCGAATTACCAGAGTTTCTCGCTTCCGAAAAGCTTCTCATTGTCGAATCGCCGCGCGTTACGACGGACACGCCAGAAGCGGGTAAGTCCCTCAAATTTACCGCTCGCGCACCACTCGCCCCTCATATTGAACTCTCCGATTACAAAAAACTTCGCGACACGCACCCCACCGTTGCCGAGTCCGAGACGGCCGTCTCCGACGAGGAACATAAGAGTGCGATGACGCACCTGCGGCGAGAGCGAGCGCGGATTGAAAAAATTGAAGCAGGTACCGAATCCGAAAAAGCGACCGAGGAATCGCGCAGCATGAAGGAAGAAGAACTCCCCCACCTCGACGATGCGTTCGTGCAATCGCTCGGGTACGAGACAGCGGAGAAGTTTTCCGAAGCGCTCCGCGCCAATATTAAGACAGAGAAAGAAATGCAGGCGCGCGAAAAGCGCCGCGCGGCGCTTCTCGATACACTTGTCAAAGATTCTAAGATCTCCTACCCTACCTCACTTCGCGAATACGAACTCGACGATATGGAAGCCCGCGTAAAAGACGACCTCGCGCGCGCCGGCCAGACATTTGAAGGCTACCTTGAACAGACAAAAAAGACGCGCGAACAGATTCGCGCAGAATGGAATGATGCGGCCGACAAGCGCGCAAAAGTGCGCCTTATCCTCACCGACATCGCGCGAAAGGAAGGAATCGAGCCAGATGAAAAAGCACTCGAACACGAACTCGAACATGCAAAGAAGCGTTATCCGCAAGCCGATCCTATCGCCATGCGCGCGCACATCGCCCACGCAATGCGCAACGACGCCACCCTACGATTCCTCGAAAACGAAAAGTCGGAATCAAGGCATCACCACGATCACAAACACGAGAGCCACAAACACTAGCATTAAAAAGTGCGCCGGCTTTTGTATGAGTACCGGCAAACTCATCGGTCATTGGCTGCATCTGGTGCTAGCAATGACCAATCTGTGGACGACACATCTACCTCGAAGGTCAGGGTGCCGCCCGAACGGTGGATCAGTGTAACGAACACAACGAGGACATCGCCCACAACGCGTGCCCGTCTCTCGGGTATGGCGCCCTCGTCTATCCCCCACTTACTGGCTGTTTGGAACAGACACACCTTCGTTGTGCGCCACGCCGCCTCCGCAGTCGACGAAAGACCCACTCTCGCAAGATCGATTGGTCCGTCGGCCATTGTCAAACCCTCTCTCTGTTCAGAACCCAGGATACACATAATCCTCCAACGCTCCAAACATCGCCTACATTCAGTGGCTTAACTTTTGAATATTGTAAGAGTGCGGGCGCACCAGGTGCGCCCGCATCGCCACAAACTTCCATCAGTGAAAAGTACGTGGTTCGTGCATTTGTATGTGGATTCCGGTCCCGTCGTCTTGGGCAATAGAGACGAGTTTACTGCTCGCAATCATCGCTCGCTGCACCCTCGCCGCGACTTTAAGTACCTCGTTTCGATTGCGCGCACGATACGTCTTATCCGCGAACATGACGGGCAACCCTTTGAGTAGAGACCGCACAATTCGCGCCGCCATGTCTGCCCGCACCCATTCCGCGTGCTCTTCGAGTGACGCGTTCACCATCTCGATAACCCACTCGCTACCCCGCATTCCAAGGGCGACGAGAAACTCGACAGGATCGACCGTCACCCCGTCCGGAGCAACGTTGTTGGTGAATGCCCGACTCCGACCTTGGAGCGGGCCCTTCACGACCCGCACTTTGATCATTGGCCTTTCTCCTCTGTTCTGTTTCCCAATGTGCCACAAATGTCCAAACAATGAAAGCGGCCACTGCGGCAGGAGTTGCGCGTCACACACTACCCAAACAAATACGAATGACTTCCGATGTCGACGAGGATTATTTTCATGATGTCGTCGCGCTTCTCATAGAGAAGTAGTACATCGCCTTTAATATGACATTCACGATACTGCGCAAAATCTCCGCTCAGCCTATGGTCAACATAAGAAGCGGGCAGGGTGTCGCCTTTCATTAAGAAGATTACTGCCTCTTCGAAGCTTTCCTGCGCAGGGCTCTTAAAGGTTCCTGATCTCAGCAATTTGAGAAACGATTTCTCGAAACGCGTGGTTTTGAGAACTCCGTACATGCGGAGATTATAAACCCAAATCCTTAAAAAGGTCGCGCGGATTCTTATACACCTTCCCCTTCTTTAGAGCTTCTGCGACCTCTTTATCCCACTTTGCTCGCAGCGCTTTTGGATTCTTTGTCGGTGTAAATGGCAAACCCTGCTCAGTAATCACCTGATACAGAAAGAGCTTCACTCCCGATGAAATGTCGAGGCCCATGCTCGCAAGCGCCTTACTCGCTGCGGCTTTCGTCTTTTTCTCAATCCGGACGTTAATCGTTGTCATGAATGAAGTATATACAACGTGCGCACATTGTCAACACAGACCGGGAGGATTACCTGGTGAGCTCCTTGTATTTCTCAAACAAAATCCCACGCCGCTCGGGTTCGGACCTGAAGATCCTTTTCCCGTGAGCAGGACCCTGCTCCGCACTGTCCTAAAACAAGGTACGATATTCAGAATAATTGTTCCGTATCATCGCCTGCCACCAATCTGTTTCTCGGTGGCCACGCACGTCTGTTTTAGAGTACACAAGTAAAATAAGTACAAATCTTTTATCCGGATGCCAGGCGACAATACATCGGTTACCGGAAGTCCTTGCAGATTCCCTACTCAAGGCAACTTTGAACTTTGTTTTTACAATCTTTATTCCGTCGTGATCGGAAATGGTTTCGGCTCTATCGGTCAGAAGTAGTGTGTCAATACGCTCAAGCCCGGCAACAATAGCCGTGAATGTTGCGTCCCAATGAGATCTATACTTCTTTTCAAAATCTTTTATGAAGTGTCGTTCGGCAAAATGCCCGACGTGGACCGAATAATTCCCCTCCATGTCGTTTAGTACACCGTACCAGGATCTTCCTGCGTAATAAGCTCATAAGGAATAAGCTCATTGTCGCGACACAAAAAATATGGGAGCTGATTGTGTGTGAAATTTACAATCTCGTGAGTCTTTTTATCCTTCCACTTCTCGGCAATTTCTTTCATTAGCTGTTTCTCGTCGGGGGATAGTGTTTGTATCTTTTCGTTCTTATTGCTCTCTGATTCGCTGATGAGAAGCATATCCTTGTCACCATCTGTCTTTCTTTCAATATTGATTTTTCCATCATCGGCGAGTTCGTCGAGTGCGCGAAAAAACATATCGGGCACTGGGCCGTACGCAATCTTTCGATATTGCATCCCACTCATACTCTCTAGATGATCATAAAACCAGGCGAAGTCTGCAAGGTAGAGTAATTTAGCAAGTTTAGTTTTCGGAACCTTTCCGTCGGCGGACAGCTCCATGCGTAAGAATGTAAGGATCATATGTTTATATTTCTCAATGTCTGGAATCTCCCCAGACAAAATCTCATCAACTCCGATACCAAAAAGAGTCGCGAGTTTCTTTGCCTCGTCCAAACTCAGCTCTTGTTTGCCAGCCTCAATGGCTGTGTATGTAGGGCGTGAAACACCGATAGCCTTTGCCAGCTGCTCTTGCGAAAGAGCCTTCTGAATCCGCAATTCCTTAACTTTTTGCATATACTTGCTCATATGAAAAGTATATGCAAATGATGCAAAACTGTCAAGCAGATTTGGTCGAATAATTGACATGTCTGGCAGGTGCTTTAAAATGGGGCGTTAGCGTAGTCGAACTAGCGTTATCAGCACCGTATCTCAACATATGGCCCATTCAAAAGTGACCCGTAAAGCAGTCGCCAGCAAGGCATCGGCAGTTCTCCGCAACTCCCATTCAAGCAAGGCGGCGAAGAGTGCCGCGGCAAGCGCACTATCACAGCGTCACCGAAACAGGTAACGAGAGTTATCCAAAACCTCGTCTTTGGCGGAGTTTGAATTTATGCTTTCGAGGTCAATTTTTTATACCTCTCAAACAAAAACTCCAGCCGCTCGGGTTCGGATTTGAGATTTGCTGAGACAACCGACCACAGCGATACGCGAAACGGGGCAGCAAGCCACCCCAAGGGAGAGAACTTTTCGCGCATCGCTCTGGCAAGTCCAATATTTCTGCTTTCGTCGTTTCCGACTCATCAGCGCGAGAAATACTCGCGGAGCAGACCCGACAGTTGCAAATCATCGGGAATTTTTGTGAGACTGAACGGCGCATACCGCGAGCCCCTTCTGTTCGCTAAGGGAGCCTCAGCGAACACTTATCCCCCCAAGGGGCAAGACAGGTTGTTTTCCTGCCTCCGAATCCCTCACCCGCTAAGCTCGGCGATGAGCAGTGCGGCAGTCGCTTCCGAAACTCCGGCACGTTGGAACGCCGAGAGTGCGAGCTTGCCGCCAGTCACGGGATCGAACTCTTTCAAACCCCGATTCGCATCCCCGAGGACCCGCTCGAGGACCCGCTCGCCGAACTCCCGATCGTGCTCGGCGAGCCCGTGCCGTTGGGCCATGAAGGCGGCGATCTCGCCAATCGCCTTCTGCCGCAACGTCGAATTAATCTTAACCATGATCATGCCCCTCCTTAGAGCGTTCGCATCAATTACCCGTGATGCAAAAGTCGGGCGCGCTCTTGGCGCAATGAACTATTTCCCTTTGAGAGTACAAACTATTTTATACGCTCAAGAGGAGAGGCGAGCATGAAACCAATCATGCTCGCCTCTACCAAACCTAGAGTTTTCTGTCGGGCAACTCCAGCCCGTGCGAACGCCTCCGTGCAAGCATTCGCAAACCATCTCTACCCAGCACGGTGGGCCGGAGGTGGAGATGCCCTATTCGGCATCTCCACCTCCGGCATTATTTCCGCCGGAAGATCGTCGGCCCCCGGGAGTGGGGGCGGGGGCGGCGGGGCATCCTTCCCCTCAATCGCCGCGGCATACGCCGCGGCGATTTCGAAGAGCAGACTGTCCGGCTTTCCCGGGAGGTGGCTCAAGCTGAGCCCCTCCCAGATTTTTGCGGCAACCCAACTGGGCCGCCGCTGATAGTCCCCGTCGAACAGAGCCGTGGAGAAAGGGGCGATTGCCCCCTCCCACGCCGCCTTGCGGGCGGCGTATCGTTCGAGGGCTTGCGCCCCCGAAAAAAGTCCGTAGGTCCCCCAGACCGCCAGGACTTCTCCCGGCTCCGCCTGGAGCTCAGGCGGAAGTAGGGACTGGACCCTCCACCCGCTTTGAGCCCCCTCATAGACGACCGTACGGTCGTCTACGAAGCCGTACCGGTAACGGCTCCACGCCGTTACCCACACGGCGACGAAGGGGATGACCCCCTCCTCGCCGTAATGCCGCCGCCCAAAGGCGGCGGGGGCGACCGCCCCCATCACCTGCCTGGAGGCTTTCGCCTCCAGCTGGGCCTCCGCCCAGGATCCAGCCTCCTGGTCGGCGCGGACAATGAAGTCCGCCGTCGAGTTGAAGTCGGCCTCATGGCCGACTCCGTCGGTAGCGGCCGCCTCGATGAGGCGGTCAATGGTGAGCGGGGCGGCCAGCCGATAAAGAATAAACATTTAGTTGCCCTCCTTTAGGGCGTGCGCATCATTTGCCGGATGCGCGTTCGGTTGGGTCGCATGATTGCGATCCCTTAGCTGCGCCAACTATATGCGGGCGCAGAGTAAGGAATAACATTTCACATGATCCCCGTGCGAAAGCCGAGTCGGCTTCCATACGTGAATCACGATTTTGTGGCTGTGCGATGCTTTGCTATAGTGCACACATGACTAATCTCACTCTCAAAAAGCAAGTCGAGCTCCTCCGCTCTGCGGTCATTGGCCTTATTGGCAAAGATTCCGAGGGCAAGTATCGACCGGAGTTTGTCGAGAGCACGTTTGCTGCGCTTCGCCGCAAACCGACACATCGTTTCGTCAATGCGAAACAGTTTCTCGCTGATATCGAACGATTGTAATCCCATGAACCAAGTCTGGCATGACCGTTATTTCGGAAAACAGGTCGCCCGTCTCGATCCGCATGTACGCCAGAAACTCGCTGCACTCATTGAGATTCTGGAGCAAAACCCCTACGATCCCCGATTGCACACCAAGCACTTATCCGAACCCTTTGCAGGCGTATTATCTTTTCGGGTGACGAGAGATTGGCGAGTTACTTTTCACTTTAATGACACGTCAACCATCCAACTTCTCGAAGTGAAACACCGCAAAGATATCTATCGGTAAGAGTCTGGGGCGGCCCGCCTTCGGGCGGGCCGCCATGAATCTTGTAATTTTTTACATCCCGCCTCATGTCTCTCCACACAAGACGGGGTTGATAACATTTCTCTCTATGTGGTCTGTCAAAGATCACGTCTCATACCTCGAACCTTTCGGGGTGGAGACATTTCTAGAGATAAAAGTTGGTTTAGATTTTTATCTCCAGCCGATGTCTCAACTCTGTGCTGAGAACTCTTCTGTCATCCGCGTTTGACGCGGAGAAGACGGTTGGCGCGTAATTCTTCCGAATCACTTGAGTCTGGTAGGCGATATTTGCTGTCGCCTCTCCTTTCTCAAACGCAGCCTGCAAATAGATGTGTTACGAATCACGCCTCTCTCCCCGGAGGTTCAAAGGTACAACCTTTGAACACTGCGTGGTGCGCTTCGCACTACACCCTTGTCCTGCGTAGCCTTGGCGACGCAGGGCAAAGAACTTTTTTATCTGCGAGCAGTATAGCATCGGGGTTACTCATTGTCAAGTATCTCATTACAGTTATTTTCAAAATGACACGACTTTTGAGGCCTTATTTGCAGTATTTTATGGTTTTAGCCATATTTCTGTCACAATCGCTTGACAAAGAATATGCTTTTGATAAGCTAGGAGTATGAACCAAACACTGGAGAGTAGTTACAAACAATCGCTCACACAGGCTGGGCTTACTGAGCAGCAGGCCCGTGTGTACGAATCGCTCATTAGGAGTGGGGACTCCCCTGCTCGTGCAATCGCTCTCAATAGTGGTATGTCCCGCCCCCTTGCGTACAAGGTACTTGAAGAACTCAAAAACGCGGGGCTCGTAGAAAAGATCGACAAGCCAGGTGTCGCTCGCTTTTCTGCTGCGCATCCTTTGAAACTCAAGGAGATCGCGGATACGCGACTCCAATCGGCCGAAAACGCAAAGACAGCCGTCGATGGCGCGCTTCACAAGCTCATTTCTGATTTCAATCTTGTATCGGGCAAGCCCGGTGTTAGATTTTTTGAAGGTAAAGACGGTGTCCGAGAAGTGATGAACGACGCACTCACTTCAATGACGGAAATATATTCGTATGTCGACATCGACGCGGTGGAGCGGGAGATTCCAGACATCAGTCGAGACTTTGCCAAAGCTCGCCAAAAGCTTGGGCTCAAAAAGAAAAACATCGGCGTCGATACACCGCAAAATCGCGCGGAGATTGAAGGCTACTACACCGACGTTACCGAGGAGCGGCTTATCCCTTGGCCCACACAGTCATTCGGCACCGTGATGCAGATCTACGACGGCAAGGTGTCGTACTTCACGCTCGGCGAGCAGATGGTGGGCGTGATCATCGCCGATCCACACATCTACGAGATGCATCGCTCACTCTTTGAGTTTACTTGGAACAACCCGCTCGCGTATATTCCCCAAAATACTCAGGCCGCCTCACGCAATGACTCGGATTCGGGCTCGAGTACAATATCGCACGTATCGACTCCGTGATCGTCTTTGTAGGAGCGGAGTAATCTGAATCCGAATTTTTCATAAAACGGCACAAGGCTCGGGTCGCACTCTGCGTACAACGGACCTGAGACCAGCTCTTTGTTAAGCGCGATTTCAAGTAGCGCTTGCCCCAGCGCCCCACCCTCATACACGGGATTTGTCATAAATGACCCCATGTGTTTACCATTGTCATTGCTCGCTGTCAGATAATCGAAGCGAACAAATGTAATGAGCTCTCCTCCTTTCCTATACAGGTAGAACCGTGCATCTGGACTCGTAAATGCTCGATCGAGCCCTCCACGGAGTTCTTGCATCAAGGTCTCGGGATACTTGCCCGCATAGTATTTTTCTTGAATGTTTCGCATGGCTTGCTTGTCTTCTTCACTTACGGAATCTCCTGCAATGACTTCAAGAGAGGTATCTCGCACCGATTCGAGCGAGAGCGCCCCCTGTCGACGCAATGTTTTGCAGGCATCTATAAAGAGCCGCGCATCCGCGCGTACAGACTCAACGAGTGCTGTAAGTTGGGCTGGATTTTTTTGTATTCATGTGCCTGCTCAAGGAGCTTCTTTGCGCGATTGAGCTGCTTACCGATGATCGATTCGACGGCGGCACTGCTCTCAACGCCAAACTGTTCGCGCAAATAATCGCCCGTTGAATCAATTGCGCCAACAAGCTGACCATATGCCTCAAATACCCTTTTCGCATCTTCGCGCGAGACGGTTTGAGAAAATCCAAAGACCTTGTCGCGCAGCGCTTCGTCGCCCGCAGTAACAAGAAACGTGCGTAGTCCATTGGTGCCGAAATTGTGAGTAAAATCTTTAATCGGTTGAATGTCGCCGAGCGTTCGTTCGCGCACTAACCGTTGGAAGTGAAATTGTTCTCGAAGGGACAAAGAGTCGAGCGACAGGCCGAAATCTTTTTCGAACTCTGAACGAATGGCTTTTGAGAAAAACAATTGCTGTGCAAACACCTCCTCTTCCTTCGCGGATTTTGAAATTCCCTCCGAAAAAAATACATTGTCTATAGCTAGGACCCGATCCTCGCGGGGCTTATTCGTATAACTTCCGGTCTCCCTCTGCTTCTTATCCCACTCGCTTTCATCAAAAAAATGAGCCCGCACTTCGTGCTGTAACCGAAAGTAGTGCCGCATTTCTGGCGTGTAATCCTGCCATAAATCAATCGCCTCATACGGCCAATCGCCCATATCTCGACCTCTAAATTCCGCAAGGTATTCAGCCCGCCCTGTCGCAGCTTTCTCATATGCAGGCCCGGCTTCGTTCAATTCCTCAAAAAGTTTATCGAGCTGCTGTGATTCACTCGCGGGGGCAACGATGCATACTGACCGGTCATGAACAGTCGTAACAATGGCGTATTGCCGATTATTGATTCGAAACGGCATCATATTATCTTGGATTGCTGAACTCTTGAACCACGCGTCAGGGGCCGAACGTATCCTCTCTTCCCAAGTTTTCGTGGCCAGATGGAGGAAATAGTTATCCGTGGGTTGATGGAAAGATTCGAGAAAGTTGATTGCAGTATCCGCAATCTGAGAACGTTCTTGGGGGCTGATTCTATCGAACCAATCCCAATTGTGTACGTAGCCATTCACCACGGCCTGAGTGAGGCGTAATGCGTCGGAGAAAAAAGCCGGGTCAGCAGATATTTCTCCCTTTATGAGCGCTGCGAGCGACTCGCGGAGCTCTCGCCCACTCTCCCCCAAGGCAAAACGTTGGAATTCAGTTTCCCATGCCTTGCATTGGTCATGATCACCCCAAGCAGCACGATGCTCATCGGTACCTACTCCAGTTTCCGATAGCCGCTTCTCGGTATCGTGGAGGTGATGAATCCATGATAGAGAGTCTTTGGCTGCGACCGCTGGATTTAAATTAGGAAGTTGGCTTCGAAGAGAGTCCATGGCCTTCGTAAAATCACGCGGAAGTGATCGCCACGGATCTCGATCCTCTTTTGATTCAGCGGGTATTTTCTCGATCGTGGGTCCATCTTTTTTACGAGAGGGTGGCCGGGGCGATTGTCGCATCCCGCCAGCATATCATTCGGGCCCAAGTGCTCGCCATGATAAGGTAAGAAAGCTATGGGGAATCCGTCTGAGCAGTTGAAAGCTCACCCTTCGTTGTATCGTTGTAATAAAGAGGCGTCGTGATATATTTTTCTTATGAAGCAGACTTCGTATACATATAGTATTGTACTCACCCCTGCTGAAGAAGGTGGTTTTACGGTGACCGTACCGTCGCTTCCGGGCTGCATCACAGAAGGCGATTCCTTTGAAGAAGCAACGGCAAACGCGCGCGAGGCGATAGAACTAACTCTCGAATGTCTAAAGGAGCAAGGAGACCCCATCCCACACGAACTCTCCCCGTCGATCACGAGCGCGGTAACCGTTGTGCACGCGCAGTATGCGTAAGACGATTCGAGCGAAGGAACTGATAAAAATCTTGGAGGAGAAAGGATTCGTGTTTAAACGCCAATCGGGGAGCCATGCGCATTATCGACACCAGGACGGCCGATGGACGACGGTTCCGATGCACACCAAAGAACTCAAACGTGCTACGTTGCACTCAATCCTCAGAGAAGTTGGGCTTACACTCGACGATCTCTAACCGCGTTTGTCTTGAAATCAGTCCTCTGAACTCCCTGCATGGGTCTAAGTAAGGAGCTGTGGTAAGGTAAGAAAGCTATGGGGAATCCGTCTGAGCAAAGGGAGGGAGAGCGAGCGTTTTTGGCGGCGTATGATGAATTTGGGGATGCGATTTTTCGTTTTTTGACGATGAAGATCGCCGATCGAGAAGTAGCGAGAGACCTCACGCAAGAGACGTTTACACGTGCGTGGGACTTTTGCGTGGAGGGCGGAGAAATTCGAGAGTGGCGACCATTCTTGTATCGCACCGCCTACAATCTCGTCGTCGATACGTATCGCAAGAAAAAAGCGGTATCGCTCGATGCGCTTGTGGACGATGAAGGATTCTCGGTGACGGACGATAGCGTAGGTGAGAAGCAAACGGTCCAACACGCCGAGATGACAAGGGTGCGCGCGGCGATTGATGAACTCGACGACACGTACCGAGACATTATGATTCTCCGGTACGTCGATGATCTGCCTCCCAAAATGATCGCCGAAGCAACGGGACTTTCCGAAAATGTTGTTTCTGTCAGAATCCACCGCGGAGTCGAGAAACTTCGAATACTCCTCGGCCCCAAACAACACGTATGAAATTCAAAGAATTTTTCAATAGAAGTACCGACCGAGATATCGCGGAGCGTATGAAACGCGCGACGAAAATTTCAATGGGCGACGCTGTGCGTGATCGCATGCGTGCGCACCTTTCGGAATACACCAAAATGCGCCCGATCCGCGAAACGCGCGGCGCTCAGGCGCGAATTAATGGCTCATTCACTGCATTTTTTGCTCACATCCGCCCGATGCCCATCGTGGCCGCTCTTCTCATCATCTCAATCGGCAGCAGCACGGTGAGCGCCGAATCTTCTCTTCCTGGCGATCTCCTCTATCCAATAAAGGTGCACATAAATGAAGGGATACGCTCTGCGATCACGCGGACTCCGGAAGCGCGCATTGAATGGGCCGTCGCGCGCGCGGAGCGCCGTCTCGAAGAGGCCGCTATTCTCGAACTCGTCGGCAACCTCAGTGAAGCCACGCGCGCGGAGCTCGAAACCAACCTCGATGCGTACGAACAGTACGCACAGGAATCAGGTCAGGGGTACGCAGGGACAGGTGCACTTCCAGAGTTGGCGGAGAGCGTCGGAGCGATACGCATCGCGCGCCGCAACATCCTCGGCACGCTTGCCGAGGGGCGCAGAGCTGCCCATGTCACTCAGGCTGCGCAAGCAGAATCAGTAGGCGACGCGTCTACAGCAAACTTTACGATGGAAGCGCCCGAGGCGAGCATCATGAGCGCAAAGGCAGCTGCACCGATCCCCGAAGCTGCTCCCGCCCTCATGGCCGAAGCTATGGCGACCGATATCGACGATGAGGAGGGGCCCGAAGTCCGAGCGCGAGGGAATCGCACAGCCGCCAAAGTGCGTATTGGAGCAGCCGAGCGCTTCCTCGAAAAACAGAAAAATCTTGATGAGGGAACGCGGCAAGAAGCGCGCGAACTCCTCCAAGTCGCCCGCGAAAAGTTTGAGGAAGCCGACGAGAAGTCATCGCATGGCAAGCGCGAAGATGCAACGCGCGAATTTGAGCAGGCGCTCGAAAGCGCGATGCGAGTCGGTGCTGCCCTTTCTGAAGTGCGCGGAGAGTAGACGCGCGTGGCGCAAACGAGTACACTGTCGCTCATGAATACAAAATCACACATGCGAACTACTAATGACGTCGGTACTGGCTCCCTCGGCGCTCGGGCGCAAATGTTGGTTCCCATGGTTATTGAAAAAACCTCCGCCGGCGAGCGCGCGTATGATATTTATTCGCGACTCCTCAAAGAGCGTATCGTTTTTTTGGGAGGACCGATTGACAGCGATGTTGCCAATCTCGTCGTCGCGCAATTTCTCTTTCTCGCGTCCGAAGACCCGAAAAAAGATATCTCCTTCTACATCAACTCCCCTGGCGGTCACGTCTCAGCGGGCCTCGCCATCCTCGATACGATGAACCACATTCAGCCCAACGTCTCAACCGTCTGCGTCGGCATGGCGGCATCCATGGCCGCGATACTCCTCTCGGCAGGAGAAAAGGGCAAGCGCTTCGTACTCCCCAACGCAGAAGTCATGATCCACCAGCCGAGCGGAGGCGCCGAAGGCCAAGCGACCGATATCGACATCACGGCGAAGCAGATTCTCAAGCTCCGCGAGCGTCTCAATAGGATCCTTGCCAAAAATACGGGTCAAAAGCTTGAAAAAATCGCCACCGATGTAGAGCGTGATTTCTTCATGAGCGCCGACGAATCCGTCAAATACGGGGTGGTGGATAAGGTCTTGCACTAAGGATCAGGTCGCAGGGCTCCAAAACCACGAAAGTGGCCAACGGTACATTTCGTGCTATATTGGCGAAGTACCAATTAGCATGTGTATGAAATTCAATTTCGTTTTCGGTGAGACGCGTGTGATGCCTCTAGAACTTATTCATGATTTCAGTTTCGAAGTCAGTCTGATGCGCACATAAACTCACGCGGAAACATCCGCGTATGTCATTAAAAACCATATTATTCCTTCTTGGCCTCGCAGGCCTCGTAGGCATTGCAATCGGATATTACCTCCGACTTATTATTTCGTTGGGAAAGCGCGGCTCGATGGAGCTCGAGATCCGCAAGATGATGCTCGACGCCGAAGAGCGCGCAAAAAAGATCGCTGAGGATGCTGATCGCGGGGCGAAGACCACGCTCGAACACGCGACAGACGGGCTCAAAGAGCGCGAGAGAGATCTGAAGCAAACGGAAGAGCGCCTCGTTCGTAAAGAGGAACTGCTCGACAAGCGACAAACCAATCTCGACACTGAGCAAGAATCGCTCTCCAAAAAGGGTGAGGAATTGCTTGCTGCCAAGTCAAAAATCGAAGAAACTGCCCGCGCCCAGCAAGAAAAACTCGAGAAAATAGCCGGACTCACGACGGAAGAAGCCAAATCAGACCTCATAAAATCCGTAGAAAAACAGTACGAAAAAGACATAGAGAGCCGCATGCGCAAGCTTGAAATTTCCGGCAACGACCAACTCGAACATCGCGCAAAAGAGATACTCACGACGTCGGTTCACCGCCTCGGCAATTCGGTCGTTTCCGACGTTCTTGCGACCACGATCTCTCTCCCTAATGAGGAAATTAAGGGCAAAATCATAGGTAAAGAGGGTCGCAACATTCGCGCCTTTGAGCGGGCAACGGGAGTCGACGTGATCGTTGACGATACGCCTGGCACTATTACGCTCTCCTCTTACGATCCGATTCGCAGGCAGATCGCTCGCATCGCGCTCGAAAATCTCATTCTCGACGGCCGTATTCAACCGGCAAAGATCGAGGAGTCTGTTCAGAAAGCGGAGCAGGAGATCAACAACATCATCAAAAAGAAGGGCACCGAGGCTGCCTTTGAGGCGCGGGTCGCCAACCTCGATCCGAAGCTCCTCATGATCCTCGGCCGACTCTACTTCCGCTCAAGCTACGGCCAAAATGTGCTCGATCACTCCGTGGAAGTCGCGCATCTCGCGGGCATGCTCGCCGCAGAGCTTGGCGCGAATGAAGCGACCGCTCGCGCAGGCGCCCTCTTCCACGACATCGGCAAAGCCGTAGACCATGAAGTCCCGGGTACGCACGTGGAGATCGGACGACGCATATTGCAGAAATTCGGCGTCGGCGAAGATGTCGTGAAAGCGATGCAAGCGCACCACGAGGAATACCCTTACGAAACCCCTGAGTCGATGATCGTACAGGTCGCCGACGCGATTTCTGGAGCTCGACCGGGCGCTCGTCGCGATTCTGTGGAGAATTACATCAAACGCCTTACCGAACTCGAGGCGATTGCAAATGGAAATCCGGGCGTCGAAAAGAGTTATGCAATCGCTGCCGGCCGCGAAGTACGCGTCATCGTGAAGCCTACAGAGATCACCGACCTTGAAGCGCGCAAGCTCGCTCGCGACATCGCCGACAAGATCGAAAAGGATATGCAATACCCCGGAGAAATTAAAATCTCTGTCATTCGCGAGACTCGCGTCATCGAATACGCCAGATAATGGCTCTATAGAGCGACATAATAGCGAGTGCTGCTTGTCCCCCGCCATCCACAGAAAACTGTGGATATTAGGGGTGTGTCAATTGACATCCCCAAAATACGGCTCAAAATGGTCGTAGGGGTGGCTTGCATGACCTGATCATGCGCCGCCAGTCCGAGATACTGTCTCGGACAAGAGTCGAGTGCGCATTTAATAAATAAGTAAAATCGCATGGCAAATAAAATGGATTTGGTTGAGAAGGTCGCCGCCACAATCGGTTGCACAAAAGCCGACGGCGAGCGAGCGGTCGAGGCGATTATCGCCACGATCACAGAGTGCCTCAAGCGAGGCGACGAGGTGTCGGTAGCGGGCTTGGGAATCTTCCAGGCAAAGACACGTGCAGGTCGCACGGGTCGAAATCCGCGAACTGGTGCGACGATTCAGATCAAGGCAATGAAGGTGCCGAAGTTCCGCGCCTCCAAGACCTTGAAAGACGCGATCAAATAGGATCTCCCCTATTCACAAAAGCCGGCGCTACGCGCCGGCTTTTGTGTTTTATGTGCGGGATGGGAGAATCGGACTCCCATTTCGAGTTTGGAAAACTCGCGTGTTACCATTACACCAATCCCGCATTAAGGCGCGCCTAACACTAGGTCTGACCAAGCAAGTATTTTCCGTGCCAAGAACACACCGAACCTCTTCTCGCCTAAACCATTGACAGAAAGATGTACTGTCCCGTGTGGGAGTTTGCCCGACTTAAGGGCTTTTTTGTCTTTTCGCCAATCAACGACTGTCTTTTGAAATTGGCTCATCGGAATGGTAGTCTTTTCCGACCAAAACTGCAAACTTTGTTCCTCGTCACTATCGGGATATATATGTAGTCGTATTTTCAAATTATCCTTTCTGAGTCCCACAGCCTTTATAAACCATTTGATCATAAAATTTATTATCGCTGGATTCGAGTTCACAAACCTGATTTGCTGCGTCGACTTCGCACCCTCCCCTATATACAATCCGAGTCCGAGCATGAAAAGGTCACGGCGAGAAAAGGCACTGATATCCGTTTTTGCTTCTGATCGCGCACGTTGAAACGATTCCCTCTTCAGTCTACTCTTTGCCTCACCCGAAGCAGCCCGAGCCTTTCCAATACGCTCGACCGTTTCGTCGTTGGGGGTATACGGGATGTCGGCTAGCCAAACTGCTAATGTGCCCTTTGATACTCTCGCCACCTTCGCAATGTAATTATACGAATGTCCCGCCTTTCGTAACTCGATTGCACTTATTCGCGCATGCACTTTAGTCACCTCCATATTATATAGTAGCAGTGCTTACAAACAAAGGTTCGATATCCACACAGTACGTGAGCGAGTCCTTGAGTCCGGGGCAGATGCGCCGTACATTGACTCGATGCATCCCCTCATTCGCTCCTACTTTGCCGTCCTTGGCGCAGTCGCGATATCTATACTCCTGTTTCTCCTTTTTCCCCAAACGGGCTTGGCTCCCACACAACCAGCTGAAGATCGCCTGATCATTGGATCTCCGGTGACTCATACGCAGTTAAAAGAATCGCCATCCCCTGCAGCAACGCCCGTAAGTGAGGCCGTCAGAATCGTCAATCCCTATCCTTTCTCACCTCAGACTACGGATGATCTCACGAATACTGCTCAAGCGTCGCTCGTCAACATTTTCTGCGTATCAAACAACCCCGCATTTCGATCGAGCTCGGGATCGGGGGTACTTATCGATCCGCGAGGTGTCATCCTCACCAATGCGCACGTTGCTCAATACGTACTTCTTTCTTCGCTACCCGACCTGGGGATCGTATGTACGATTCGGACAGGATCTCCTGCAATCGCAAGGTGGGAAGCGCAGGTGCTCTATATCCCACCGATTTGGGTACGGGGCCACGCGCACGAGATCAACTCGTTCAAACCGGCAAGTAGCGGTGAACACGACTACGCCCTGCTCTTGATTACAAAATCGATCGACGACACCCCGCCCACACCCTTTCCGTATCTACCGATCGACACTCGTGAGGCGATTGCCTTTCCCGAAGATGAAGTCGCGACGGCGAGTTATCCAGTGGAATTTGTCGGCGGGATAAACGCGCCATTTAATCTTCGTCCGGCAAGCTCAGTATCGACGGTGTCCAAGCTATACACATTCACGTCAAAGACGGCCGATATTCTCTCGCTCGGCGAGGTGCCACTCGCACAAAGCGGATCTTCAGGTGGACTCGTAATTAATACGTGGGGATTTCTCGTAGGCTTACTGACCGCAATGAGCGACGAAACAGCCGCATCAGGACGTGATCTTCGGGCCCTCTCGTTGAGCTACATTGATCGCGATTTAAAGGTGCAGGCCGGGTCGTCTCTGTCCCAAATTCTCGCGAGTGACATGACGGCCAATATGCTCGACTTCAACACGAGCACCGCCCCCGCACTGCTCGCACTTTACACGAATATGGTCGGGTTATAGATTGAAAATCCGACCGTATCGTACCTCTGCGGAAATTGACAAAAAAAATCGCCCCCCTATAGTTCGTCGGGCTGAACAACTTGCTGGAAAGGAACCTTCCAAATGCTCTTTACATATACCGTAATCGTCACAATACTTTTGTCGGTGAGCGTACACGAACTTGGTCACGCCTACGCCATGCGTCAATGTGGGGTACGCATCGCAAAGATCGGATTGCTCGGAATCCCAGGATTGGGTACATTCCGTCTCCCAATAAGATCTCGCTTCTTTCTCGGGACTCATTGGTACGTGCACCCACTGCTCATCGGCGCATATGTCGAACCGAACACGGACGACATGGAAAAGTTAGTGCGGAAAGATGCGCTCTACGTCTACGGGATGGGACCATTAGCGAATGTTCTGTTTTCGCTCGTGGTTATGTTTGCTCTTGGGACGATGACCCTCACATTCGACGTTGCGGTGTTTGCTCCCGAAACCATTCAAAAGTGGGGTGCACCCGGCTTACTCATTGCACTGGGAATTGTCGTCGCAGCGACATGGTACTTTAGGCGGATACTGTGCCAACTTATGCTGCTACCCGTTGGTTGGCTTCTTGCGATCTTCATCGCATACTTGACTTGGAAAAGTGGTCCGCAGATTTCGGGCATTAGCGACATCATTGGCGATATCCATCGCGCCCGGCCTGTAATGATGAAAGCCCTGCCCGCATCGGCACTCAACGAAATCACAATGGCCGTGAAGCTCGGCGCAGGATTTTCAGTCTTGCTTGGACTGGTAAACCTCCTACCTCTCGTACCACTCGATGGTGGGCACATGACACGCCACCTCTTTCCATCGAGATGGCAGAGTGCGTATGAATACGCCTCCACGCCAATCTTCGCACTCCTGATGTTGCTTCAATTTGGCAAAGACGCGCTCAACTTGGGGCACTGGCTGTGGAGCCTGCTCTAGCCTCCCCCTCAAAAAGTGGTCCGGTATCGTTCCGGGCCACTTTCTTTATATGCACAGCACTCTTCCTCATTTCAATCGGGGCGCCGAGAATCGAACTCGGTCTACCTGCTCCCAAAGCAGGCGTACTACCGGTATACTACGCCCCGCACAAATCATCCGACATTACTAACAACCATCGTATACTAGCACAACCTGCCCACAAACCCCAATGATGCGAACAATTAAGCCATATTATAAAGGACACGGCGATGTCCTTTAGAGATTACTCTCTAGAGCCTGCTCGAAAAGCCTGCACCGCGCTTGCTTTGTCGCATGGTTCAGAATTACCCCAACGACGTCGATTTGATACTCGCGATTGTCGTGTGTAGCCTCCATGTAGAGTGCGGCTGTCCTAGCCACTTTACGGAGCTTCCGCGCATCCACGAGCTCCTCAGGCCGATAGTCGATTTCACGTGAACCATTCTGTGACATTTCACGTGAAACCGACTTCACCTCAACAAACCTAACTATTCCGGCCTTTTCAGCAATTATGTCGATCTCTCCCCAAGGCTTCCTAAAGTTGCGGCTGACGATTTTAAAGCCCTTTCCCTCGAGAAACTGGCATGCGATGCCCTCCCCTAGTTTGCCGATGCGCGCACGCTCGGTTTCCTTGCCCATCTGGCTATTGTACACCGAATCGACCATCCCCACCTGTCAGGAGTTCGTACAAGACACCGATTCAGACCATGGTTCACGTGTAACCACCCTTTTATGTTACTTAAGTAACAAAATTGGAGCTGTTACACGTGCCACCGGGAAACAACGGCGATTTGGGCCGTTCGTTACGGACAGTCCTTTATCCACATATCCACCGACTTGTCCACAGTTTCGGACATCGTTCTATGGCCTATTTGCTGTAATTTTCTGGACTTCGTTATTTTGTCCGTAAGATTGGTGCGTTTCATGTCCTTGTACATTAGATTTTATCGAGGTTATAAGCCATAAAATCGTCTTTTACAACACATCTTTTGCTTGACTCCAAGGCCTTACATAGAATACGTTTTCCCTATATGAAGCGTCTTGCGAGCACACATTATCAATTGTTTCTGATTTCAGTTCTTGCTCTCGCTCTTTTTTCCTTGGCCACGCCCGTGCATGCGTCTACCATTGAGGTCTCCGCACAAACTACTGCTGTGTTGCCGCCCGCTGCAAGCGGTGCAAGCTGCGCGCCAATCGCGCCAGACATGGTTACGCCGTTTATTTACGATGGAGCACTTCACTCATTTGAGTTTACAATCTCCGATCCATCGTACGTAGCACTCGTCGGCACGGTAGGGGATACGGCAATACCATTTCAGCTCATCACCAGACGGGTAAACGTTGATGGTTCTCTCAGAGTACATGTAGACATTGAAACAACGCAGATTCACGGTTCTTTGCCCTTACGAGTGACTTTGCTTTCGGCGCGCGCAGGTCAATCGGCCTGCCTCGGCGTAGTTTCGATCAACATCGTCAATCCGCCAGCACCCGAAGGCCCGTCACCGCTTTCGCAAAGCACTCCGGCGCTCGATACTCCCGCCATCACGACAAAACCGACCGAGACAGACGTACCCACCCTACCGTCTGACGAACAAGTTGAAGAGACCGTACCTGCCGAGAGCGTGTCCGTGATCAATTCAATGCAAAACCCGTTGCGCGATATATGCGCTTCGGAAGTGAGCGCGTACCGCACCTGGCTTATCGTGCTCGTGCTATTTACACTCCTCGTGGGCGGAGCGTTGTGGGCAGAATTTCCGATGTCGCTCCCATGGGCGCGCACGCCTGAGCGGATTGCGACGATAATCCTCACCATGTTGCTCGCCGTGCTCGCATTCTGGTATTTCTCGGTTTCTTGCCGCGCGGCTCTCTGGATGCCACTGCTTGCCTTCTTTATAGCCGTACTCGGCCTCCTTGCGGCGTTTTGGAACCATCCTCGCGTCACACAACTTCTCCTTGTCCAGGACTCAAAGACGATCAAACTTCCGCCAGCAAAATAATCGCACCGTCATTGGCTCGTTCAAGCAAGTGCTGTATAATCGCCGCACTGCTCACGACGTGAGACGGTAAAGCGGGTATGGTTTAGTGGTAGAACGCGTCCTTGCCAAGGACGAGAGCGGAGTTCGATTCTCCGTACCCGCACTACTTCGCTCTCGAGCGTAACTCGAGAGCTTCGAAGTGCACAGCACGACCCTTTTCCAGCTGTGAACATTGATGTATCGTGGCGAAGTAGCCCTTCGAAGTTCTTATGAGCGTTAGCGAAACAAGAACGAAGTAGGGCATCGCATGCACTACGTATATATTCTTCGGGATTCTGTTGGCCAGCTGTATGTCGGATACTCTGACAACTTGAAAAAAAGACTGCAGTATCATCTGAGGGGAGATGTTAAGACGACGCAAAAGTATCAGGGTGCAAAACTCATATGGTACTGTGCCTTCGCAAACAAAAAGAAAGCTCTCTATTTTGAAAGATACTTAAAAGCAGGTTCCGGACATGCCTTTGCGAGAAAACACCTTGTATAAAGCCTTATCGTATCAGGACCTATCCACAGGGAGAACCGCTTGACCTTAACCATGTGCTCCCGCCAGGATTCGAACCTTACAGGTTCAGTACACCTTTGCGGTTTTCTCACAGCTCCGCCGCTCGCAAACATCGCAAAGGTCTTCGAATCACTGGTCGCACGCAAAGCAGTTTGCGTGCTCGGGAGCACACATGCTTCGCTTGTGTGCTCCCGCCAGGATTCGAACCTGGAACGACAGTTCCGAAGACTGTTGTGATATCCGTTTCACCACGGGAGCGTAGGGCATATAATGCACTAAAATGGCCGATATGGAAACACGATTAAACATTCCGGAAGAAGCAGGCAATCTTTGCAAGGCACTCAAAGATGCGGGGTTCGAGGCGTATTTAGTGGGCGGCTGCGTGCGCGATTCGCTCCTCAATCGAGAGCCGAAAGATTGGGACATCACAACCAACGCCACACCAGAAGAAATTCAAAAGCTTTTCTCCGACACTTTTTACGAAAACGATTACGGTACGGTCGGCGTGGTTACGCAATCTGAAAACCCGCGACTCAAGGTGATTGAGATTACCCCGTACCGCACCGAGGGGAAGTACACGAACGCACGTCACCCTGATTCTGTGGCTTTTAGCGACACTCTTTCTGAGGATCTGAAGAGGCGCGACTTCACCATCAATGCGATTGCGTACGACCCGATTACGCACACCCTTGTTGATGAACACGGGGGAAGGGAAGATCTGCTCTCTCGACGCATTAAGACAGTCGGGAACCCCTCAGAGAGATTCGGCGAGGACGCGCTACGTATGCTTCGTGCAGTGCGCCTCTCTGCAGAGCTCGATTTCGTGATAGATGCAGAAACTGCACAGGGAATCGTGACAAAAGCTGATCAACTCCAAAAAATATCACGCGAACGCGTGCGCGACGAGCTTATCCGCGTTCTTGAGAGTGACCGCCCGATGCAGGCCCTCTACGTTGCCCAAAAACTCGGCCTCGTGAAACACATCATCCCCGAGCTCGAGGAGGGGATCGGATGCGCGCAAAACCAGGCGCACTCCTTCGATGTATTTGAGCACCTCATGCGCGCGCTTCAATATGCGGCAGATCAGAAATGGTCACTCGACGTGCGTCTTGCTGCGCTCCTCCACGACGTAGGCAAGCCAGCGACCCGCCTGTGGTCGGATGAGAAAAAAGACTGGACATTCCATGGACACGACGTCGTGAGCGCAAAGATGGCCAAACGAATTCTCACTGATTTGCGTTTTCCCAAAGAAACGATCGAAAAAGTTTCCAAGCTCGTGAGGCTTCACATGTTTTTCTCCGACCCCGACCAAATCACCCTCTCCGCAGTCCGTCGCGTGATATCAAAGGTTGGTACGGAACATATTACCGATCTCCTCAATCTCCGCGTATGCGATCGCATCGGAACCGGCCGTCCAAAAGCGCATCCCTTCCGCCTACGAAAGTATATGTCGATGATCGACGAAGCTATGCGAGACCCCGTGTCGGTGGCAATGCTCAAAATAGACGGCTCAAAATTGATAGAAATTGGGGAAAAGCCGAGCCCCCGCATCGGATGGATATTGCACGCACTCCTCGAAGAAGTGCTCGATGAGCCTGCAAAAAACACCGAAGAATACTTGCGCGAACGGACCGAACAGCTTATGAAATTGACTGAGGAAGAGTTACGCGCCTTGGGAGAAGCGGGAAAGGATCGTAAGGAGGGAGAGGACGAGGCGGCGGTGCAGGAACTGCGGAAAAAACACCGCGTGAGCTAACCCTGCTTCGCTGCAAACCCCATTAGAGAATGGGGCCTTGCGACAAATAGCATGATTCATGAAAGACGATCTACAAACGCGGAGTAAAATGTTCTCTCGGATTCTCTAACGGGGCAAGAGAAAATGCCGCCTCACCTGGCGACCCTTTTTCTATTTTAGGTCGCCGCCGTGAAGCGGCATTTGTGTTTGTCTCCGTGCTTCTAAAAGCTACTTGAGATAATGATTTTCGGTACGTTTGCATTCAATCGATCGCAGAGGCGACCGTTATATTTTTATGCGAGAGTACCTAGTATCGTTATTTACTCGTTTACTTTTTGCGCAACGAGAGACGGAAAGAACATTCAGGAACTCTATTGAGTTCCTACAAGCAATAATATCCTCATATCGGACAGTGTAAAGGACATCCATGTGGATAACCTTTGTCCTTTATATCGGACATCCTGACACGTCCAATATGTGGCTACAAATCAATATCGAGCAAGATGGGGCAGTGATCCGAGCCAAGTACTTGAGGGTATATTCGGGCGGCCTTCACCTGAGATTTGAGCGCTTCACTGACAAAAAAATAGTCGATACGCCATCCGACATTGCGCTCGCGCGCATTGCCGAAGTTACTCCACCACGTATAGTGCCCGTTGCCTTGCGTGAAAATTCTGAACGTATCAACAAAACCCTCCTCGACAATTACATCAATTCCGCCACGCTCTTCCTTTGTAAATCCATGATCGCCTTCATTCTCCTTCGGCTTGGCCAAGTCATCGGGAGTATGGGCGACATTGAGGTCCCCGCAGAAAATCACGGGTTTCCGCTTTTCGAGCTGTTTCACAAATGCAAAAAATGCAGGGTCCCAGTGCTTGTGGCGGAGTGTAAGGCGGCTAAGATCGGGTTTCGCGTTGGGAGTGTAGACATTGACCACAAAAACGGATTCATATTCCGCCGTAACGACCCGCCCCTCCTCATTGGGGTCGCCATACCCATCCTTGAGTTTGTATTTAGTGAGAATATCCTCCGGAAAACCGAAAATAAGGCTCAGAGGCTTGGTTTTTGAGAAAATCGCGGTGCCCGCATACCCTCTCCGGCCCTTAGAAGAGTTCCAATATTCATCATACTCGGGCAAATCAACCTCCGACTGATGCTCCTCTGCCTTCGTCTCTTGGAAGCAGGCAATATCTGGCCTGACCTTTTCGAGAAAGGGGACAAGAGCATTTTTCCGATGGATACTGCGAATGCCGTTTACATTCCACGACACGAGTTTCATGCGAGCATCCTAGCACGACTACTTCCTTCGTTTCCCGTGGAACGCCTGATGTACCGACCGAAGGTGCTTGTCGGTGACGTGCGTGTAGACTTGCGTTGTCGCAATGTTGGCGTGACCCAAGAGCGCCTGCACACTTCGAAGATCCGCGCCATTTTCCAGAAGGTCGGTCGCGAAGCTGTGACGAATTACATGGGGAGTCACCTTGCGGGTGATGCCAGCCTTGATTGCATACTGTTTCACAAGCCGCTCGACTGATCGAGGTGTAATCCGGTGCAGATCTTGATTGCCACCTTTCTTGCCCTGCGAAGCTTTGGCGAAGGAGGGGCCGTACGACACAAAGAGCGCGTCGCTCATGTCGCCGCGTTTCTTAATATACGCCGCGACGGCAGCCTTCGCAGAAGGGGAGAGGAAGACGACACGCACCTTCTCACCCTTACCCCGGACAGAAAACTCATCTCGCGATAGGTCTAAGTCGTGATTCAGACCGCACAGCTCAGAGACACGGAGGCCCGTGGAGAAGAAAAGCTCAAGAATTGCGCGATCACGCAGGGCTGGGAGCTCCTCACCCTGCGGCGCCTTCAGTATCCTGTTTAACTCATCGGCAGTAATGAGGTCG
This sequence comes from uncultured Candidatus Saccharibacteria bacterium, assembly GCA_964437185.1. Taxonomy (GTDB): domain Bacteria; phylum Patescibacteriota; class Minisyncoccia; order Phycocordibacterales; family UBA2100; genus UBA10103. Next base: position 116,343 of record CAYTFU010000001.1, read on the forward strand.
AGATCTCGTCCTCCTACTTTGGCGAGCTCTATGCGCTCAGGGTTCAAAGACTCTATGTCTCGCTTGCGCAAGAATTTGAGAAACGCGCGCAATGCGATGAGGTGGTAATTCTGCGTATTTTTCTTCATTGTGCCCGACACACCGCCCGATCTATTGAGCGTAATGCGAAACTCCCGGACCTTCTGCTCGGTAATCTGAGTAGGGGAGCTCACCTTTGCAAAGTTCAAAAATCGCATGAGGTACCGATCGTAATTCTCAACCGTCTTCACCCCGCGCCCTTTCTCAATCTCAATGTATTCCAAAAATTGCGTCTTGAGCGACTTCAAATCTGCAGCCATGCCCCCATTCTACCAACAAACATTGTGCGACGAATTCGTTTGCGCTGCCACAAAGTTTATGGTTTCATATTGCACAACACAAGGTCGCTGCGATTTTGTGTAGAATAGGGAGCTCAAGATGGCCGACCCGATCGACATCTACGAGGGGCTTAGCGTGCAAAAAGGCAACATGCCGACTCGCCCCAACGACTACTACGGATGCGTGCTGCCGAGTCTCTACAGAAAAGGTGACGACCCCAAAAGGAGTGCGGCCTTCAGGGATCGAGCCCTTGCCTACTTCGGCCCTGGAGGATTCCTCGAAAAACAAGGGGTCATGATTGATCGACGCGATCCGACCGTATCCGACGATACATTCGCCCGATAACTACGCAGCTCCAGCTGCGCCACCTCGAAGACGGCAAACTCAGCCGTCTTCATTTTTTCATGTGTCCTTTAAATACTTTTTCTTTTTTATCTTTTCTGGAAGAAACGATTCTGTGTCGCTTGTCCCGAGTTTATTCGAGGGATACATTTCATACCCTTTTCCATAGTCCAACCCTTTCATTAGTTTCGTCGGGGCGTTGCGGAGTTTGAGGGGAATGGGGAGGTTGCCGAATTTTTTGACGTCGTCGAGTGCAGCAAAGATTGCGTCGTAGGCGCGACGATCTTTCTTACATTGCGCGAGGTAGGCTGCCCCGTGCGCGAGATTGATGGTCGCTTCGGGATAGCCGATTTTGCTCACTGCATCAAACACTGCGTTTGCGACCACGAGCGCGGTCGGCTGTGCGAGGCCTATGTCTTCGCTCGCAAAAATAACCATACGCCGCGCGATAAATTTGGGATCCTCACCCGCTTCCACCATGCGCGCCAAGTAGTAGAGCGCGGCGTCGGGCTGCGAAGCGCGCAAAGATTTAATAAACGCGCTCACGGTGTTGTAGTGCTCCTCGCCCTTCTTGTCATACCGAATGTGTCGCGATTGGGCCACCTCTTTCAGATTCTCGAGGGTGATCTTTCCGTAGAGACTCTGCGTAGTCTCGAGTGTTGTGATCGCCTGGCGCGCATCTCCGCCAGCCATGCGAAAAATCCAATCACGTGCCGTCTTCGGCAATTTTATTTTCGTCCGCGCCAAAATTTTTTCCATCTCCGTCTCTGTGTGTTCGTTGAGCACAAACACGCGACACCGAGAGAGGAGCGGAGCGATGATCTCAAAACTCGGGTTCTCCGTGGTCGCTCCAATGAATGTAATGTCGCCGCGCTCGACAAATGGTAGGAGAAAATCTTGTTGTGCTTTATTAAAACGGTGAATCTCGTCGACGAAAAGTATTTTCGGCTTTCGCGTGAGGAGCGTTCCGCGAGTTCCGACGACCTTCTTGATATCCTCCTTTCCTGAATCCACGGCGGATAATTCGTAAAACTCCGCGCCGATAGCATTCGCGTAAATTCGCGCGAGCGTCGTCTTCCCCGAACCGGGAGGCCCCCACAGGATGAAGGAGAAGAGCTCGTTCTTTTCTATCGCGACACGGAGTGGTTTCCCCGGACCCGTCAAATGCTCCTGCCCCACGAATTCGTCGAGCTTCTTCGGCCTTATCCTTGAGGCGAGAGGCTCTCGGTTTCCATCACGAACGTGCGAGGGATAGGAAACCGCAGTGCCTTTGAGGTGTTCCATACGCCCATTCTACGCCCAACCGTACTTTATACACACACCCCTCATCTTGCGCATCTGTTTTTTTGCGATATCGTGTCGATATATGAATATACAAACTATCATTATTGGTATCGTCGTTATTATTGTTATCGCTGTTGGTGGGTACGGAATTTATAGTTCTAAGTCTGCTCCTGCCGCTCCGGCAGATGCCCCCACGGACCAAGCAGCTAATACCCAGCCCGCAGCGGGCGGCGCAGATCAGGTACAAGGTCAGGATGTGAAGGTCGGTACGGGCCGAGAAGCAAAGCCGGGTGACACCGTTTCGGTGCTCTACGTCGGTAAATTCTCCGATGGCACCGTTTTCGACAGCTCAGCAGCACATGGCGGCGAGCCGCTCACGTTTGTCTTGGGTTCAAATGGCCTCATCCCTGGCTTCCAGGTAGGCATCAACACCATGAAGGAAGGCGGTCAGAGACTGCTCTCGATCCCACCGTCTCTCGGATATGGAGCTGAGGACGTCAAAGATCCCTCCGGTAAGGTGATCATACCTGCAAATTCGACCCTTATTTTCGAAATCGAGCTTGTGAAGGTCGCCGACACTCCGGCAGCACCCGCCTCAGAGACACCGTAATCCGTCGCTCTAAACATGGGCCCCAAAGGGTGGCAAACCGCCCTTGGGGCCCTTTGTATTTGCATAATCGGCTCAAATGTGATACTGTTGTTCAATGCTTACGAAGCGAAAGAAGGCCAATGAGATCACTAAGTCGCGCCGCCACGACACCGATACGGGGTCTCCGGAGGTACAGGTGACGCTCCTGACGCGCCGAATTGAGGAGCTTTCTGCTCATTTGGACAAGAATCGCAAGGACAAACACGGCCGACGAGGTCTTTTGGGGCTCGTTGCCGACCGCCGCAAGCATTTGAAGTACTTGGAAGCCAACAATAAGCGCTCGTACGGTACTTTGATCAAAAAGCTGGGTCTCAAGAAGTAATACTCGGGCGATCCGCTCGGTTTGTGGTTATTTCTTCCAAGTGAGTGTGGTATATTCTGTGTAGAGAATATTTTTATATGATTTTCACTAGCGGCTACACCCCCTAGTGACTAAGAACTTATTGTATGGCTATCATCAAGCATCAAGAACAGCGTGTCGGCGTATTCGTCGACACACAAAATCTTTACCATAGCGCGAAAAACCTCTATCATGCGCGCGTCAATTTCGGCAACGTCCTTAAGGATTCCGTCGGCGATCGACGCCTCATTCGCGCGCGCGCATACCTCGTAACCACCGAGACAGGTGAGGAAAAAGCTTTTCTCGAAGCGCTCACGAAAATGGGCATCGAACCAAAGACCAAAGATCTCCAGATATTTTACGGGGGAGCGAAGAAGGCCGACTGGGATGTCGGCATGGCGGTCGACGCGATTACCGCCTCTACCAAGCTCGATACGGTCATTCTCTTTACGGGAGACGGCGACTTCGTGCCCCTTGTCGAATACTTAAAGATTCACGCAGGCTGCCAAGTGGAAGTGGTCTCGTTTGGACGCTCCACTTCGGGCAAATTGCGCGAGGCGACCGATCACTTCCTCGACCTCGACGAAGATCCGCGCCGCTACCTCATCAACTACCGAGGCCCCACGCGGCCCCGAGGTCGCGCACCACGCGGAAGCGCCGATATTCGAGTCTCCGCACCCGACGATTCAATCGCGCCCGACGACGAAGCAGGAGAGGTGGGCCGCATCACCGGCGTAGAGTAACGCGGGAGGCTACCGCGCGTTCCTCAACACAAATGCGAGTACCGCCATCAGCGCGGCCGCGAGAAACGCGCACGCCACAAGACCGAAACCGCCAAGAAATGTGAATTCTTTGTTCACGCTCCACCGTACGTACGCTTCCGCAAACGTAAGTGCAAAAAAAGCGATGATGGAAAAGGCAGACGAGCCTGCGGCCAGCCAAAAGACGAACGCTTCACGGTACTCTTTTTTCATAGATAACGATACTGTATCACGCCGCGGCACCCTCAGGCGCGCGCATTTTGCGGCGTGAGGAAAAATAGGCAAACGTAATAAATACGAGACCGATAAGCCCCGTGATCACCTCCGGCACGTGGATGAAAATCCCCACGAGCATCGCGAGTGCGAGCCCAAGAATGGCCCAATGTGCACCGTGTTCGAGGTAGGGGAGCGCGTCGAGCGTCTTTGCGCGAACGAGATAGACGGTAAAGGCTCGCACGAAAAGCGCGCCGATCCCCAAGCCGGCGATAATGACCGGCAGCGCGGAAGTAACCGCGAAGGCGCCGACAACGCCATCGAGCGAGAACGCTGAGTCGAGCACGTTGAGATAGATAAAGAGGGCCGCCCCAGCACTCGCCGCGTGTTCGCCAGCCTGCACCTCAAACGATTGGGCAATACCCTCGATCACGATGAAGAGCACGACACCGATAAGGCCGGCGATGAGGAGAGTTGCCGCTTCGTGCGGCACGGCAAATGCGCACCCAAGGAGAATGACGAGCACGAGAGCGATTTCGATTGCCTCGATGCCGCCCCACCGTGAGAGGTAGCGCTCCACAATATCGATCCAGTGCACTGTCTTTTTTTCATTAAAGAAATATTTGAGCGATACGAGCAGCAAGAACGCGCTACCAAACGCGCCGATTGCAACGTGCGCATCTGCAAGCCGGTGGCCATACTCGGCAGCGTCAAAGAAGGCAAGCTGAGTTACGAAGATAGGGGAAAGGCCGGCCGCGGCCGCGACGATAAAGATGGGAAGAACGAAACGCGTGCCAAACACCGCGACTGGGATGCCCCACACGAGGAAGCGCTTCTGCCAGAGCGGGTCCATGCGCTGGAGCACCTTCGCATTTACAACGGCGTTGTCGAAAGAGAGGGTGGTTTCCAAAATCGCCAGTAGCACTACCAGAAGCAGCGCCGTAAGCCCTCCCCAGGAGAACGCCCCCGCAAACGCGACGATGGATACGATGGCCGGAAAAATGAATACGCGCATAACAATGCGGGTATCCTACCACAATTTGGTTTATGAGTGCCCAAATGAGATACGCCTAGATTGGCGGGCACCGAGGGACCGGGACCGAGCGGAGACAGACTCCATGCCTGCCATTGAAAGAGGCGAAGAAAATCCTATTCAACTAGGGTGATACTTCTAACAAACTGATTCGCAGCTTGTTTTTGAGAATCAGTCATGTAGGACATATCAATCATCACATCTGACTCGCTGTCACCGTTAGAGTCAATAAATAACACTGCGAACGGCCTGCCATTTAATTTCTCCCAGTTTCCATACCCGTCTCCCTCATTCCAGTCGTATGTGTCGTATATTCTTAAAACCCTAGCCTGGCCAGCAATTTCCACAGCCGAGGAAGAAATCTCAGCAATGGGAACTCCCGCATTCCATTCCCCAAAATAAGCATCTGCGGATATATCGATGGTACCGTCACCATAGAAGATTTGTATATGCTCTGGTTCAAATGTTGATCGTGGCGGGTGGGGCCAGTCAAGTATCTTTACAATACTCACAGCATTCTCAGGTGGAATAAAACTTATACCTGCTTTTTCAAAAATAAACTTTTGATTTTTTGAAAAACGCTGAATGCTCTCTTTGTTTGCATCCTCAAAAGCAAAAGCGTCACTTATACCTAAAATCTCAGATGTGTTATTCTTTTCCCTTACTTTGGCAACAAAGAAGTATTTACTCTTTGTATCTAACTCACATTCAAGTGCGGGCACGACGTACTTAACTTCCTCGAAAGCCACAACATTTGAAGCGACCTTACACTCAGAATCCTCGCTATTTAAATAAAGGTCAAAGACGCTGATGTTCGTATCCCTGCTTAGTGACCATCTAACAGGGAATGCAAGGTTCCGACTGAGGCGAGTATCTCCGTTCGGGTCGATAAAAACCAGAGGAGATACTGCTTTCTTTTCATTTTCCGGTGTTGGTGTATCAAGTGCTGCAAAGCCTTCCGTTCTTGCGTCAGATTCAACTTTAACTACTGAAATTCTCTCCACCCTAACAAAATTCTCAGGGGCAAATGAATACCAAACCCACCCACCAATAAGCGACAAAGTCACAAAAAGCGCCATCGCTAAATACTTTGGAGGCGGAGTTGCGGTGCCTCCAACACTTGCTGGTCTCTCGAGTGAGACTGACTCTCGAGCTTGCTCAGGCTCCATCGAATTTATGATACCACGCAAAGTTGAAGTTCGAAGGCGCTGTAGTCAGACCCCGCGGACCAAAGCACGCCCCCGCAAACGCGACGATGGATACAATGGTCGGAAAAATAAATACCGGCATAACAATGCGGGTATCCTACCACACCAAGGTGATCCCTTGACGCGCCACGAGCCTTTGTTATAATCTCGTTATAACATAACCGATCTACCTGTATGTCACAAAAAGTGATCCGAATAGGTTCTTCAGCCGGGCTTACGATTTCTCCAGATATATTGGAGGCTCTCGGCATCCAGATAGGGGACGCTGTTGAGGTCTCGGCACACAGATCTGCACGAACACTCACGGTGAGACCCAAAGAAGAAACTGGAGAACAGGTGAATCCCGATGTAGTCGTGTGGACGAATGCATTCATCGACAAAAACCGAAAGCTTCTGATGCGACTTGCTGACAAGTAGCATGAATTATCTTTCGGCAGCTGACATACTTGCTATCCACGACCGCGTTATCGAGGAGACGGGCGGCATGTTGGGTGTGCGCGAAGAAAACCTATTGCAATCTATCGCGCAACGCCCCAAGACCTCATTAGGGGGCATTGAACAATTTCCAGATATTTTCACGAAAGCAGCAGTGTACCTCGAATCCATCGCGACCTATCATGTCTTTCTCGACGGCAATAAACGCACCGCACTTTCCGCGGCGGCCGTGTTTCTGCGTCTAAATGAATATGAGATGACACTTCCAATCACAGCGACGGAAGAATTCATGGTGGCAGCAGCGCAGAGGAAGTATTCACTCGAGCAAATCGCCGCCTGGCTCAAAACCCACTCAAAGCGAATTGCGAAAGGTAAATCCTGACGCAAGAACATTGCGACACACTTTTCCCATTCCCGTGGGGTCAGACCCCATGTCCACATGTCCAGACCCCATGTCTCTCAACCAACGAATAAAACAGGACGCCATCTCTCTTGTTGAGCCGTCATTGCACAGTCCGCTGAAGGTAGAGGGGTTCTTTCGACACAAAATATTCCCCGACCTAGTCTTCCATACAAAGGCACACCCCTAACTTCACGCCATCGGCTAAAGTTAGTGGTGCATGTTTCTTGCGACCTCATCTCCCGTGGGATTTTACCCCGTGATCGTGCCATATTGACACACGATTCAATTGGGTGTTTATTCCTCGGAGAGCAACTTTTGAGGAGGACTTTGACATGCCTACGAACTGGACAATCGCTGACACTGCGAAGCTGAATGGATTTGATGCGGCCGCGTTCTGGGAGTGGCTGCGGACGGGATTGCGTGATTGGGACATCGACGAGTTACGGTGGCAAGCTTTTGCGCCCGTTGTGTACCGATTCGATCCATTCGACGATCCCGAAGATAGCATTGCAAGAATGTTTGAGGCACTTTCAGAAGACCGGCAAAGTGTCTTTTGTGAGGCACTTGCGTTCGGATTTTCTGCAGCAAACATCACCCCGGAAGCATTCGACTTTTTGCAGAACATTCTGGTTCTGCTGAAAAGGTCGGAGCCCGTGGAGGCAATGGTCGCCCGTCTGTGCGAATCCAACTACCTCGACGCAACTTCACATGAGGTTGCCGATCAATTGTTTGCAAGAGTATTCGCCGTGGAGGCGCTCTACACGCATCCGCGGTGGGAAGCGCTCTATGCTCGCCTTAAGGCGTCATCATACTTCAGGGAGACATACCGACCACGAATCGAAGAACGGATCGCAGCGGCTCAGCAGCGATGATTCTGGCTACCCGCGGCATGAAATGTGCCGCGGGACATCTACTTCATTTCGATGGAAAAGATAGCGCAGCAATGCAATCGTGGTATTGTGCCCACATTAAAGGCGGCCCGAGGATAGGTAGTTCTCAAACTCGGTTTGAGACCTAAAATCCGATTCCCGTGGGGTCTGACCCCATTGACCCGATCCGGAAGGGTAGCCCTTACCTTCGGACGCGAGAAAGATAGCGTGTGCTAGAAATCGTGGTATAGTGCCTGCATTAGTAAATAGTTGTGGCGGGCGGATAGGCAGTGTTGACCATATGGCTCACTACTGAAATCCGAACGTCACCCAAAGAAAAATGGAAAAGAAAGTATATTCTCTCGAAATCGGGGGAAAGACGATGTCCGCTGAGTTCAACGATTGGGCGGATCAGACAAACGGATCGGTGTTGGTGCGCTACGGCAACAGCGCGGTACTCGCGACTGCCGTGATGGGCAAGGAATCCGACAAAGATTATTTCCCACTCTCAGTGGAATACGAGGAGAAGTTTTATGCAGCGGGCGCAATTCTCGGCAGCCGCTTTATGCGCAGGGAAGGCCGGCCTTCGGATGAAGCCATCCTCTCAGGACGTATCGTGGATAGAACCATTCGCCCACTCTTTCCGAAAGGAATGAAGCGCGAAGTGCAAGTCATCATCACCGTCCTTTCTATTGAAGAGTACGACACCGACATTTTGGCGGTCAACGCGGCATCACTCGCGCTCGCCACATCCGACATTCCATGGAATGGTCCGGTTTCATCGGTGCGCATCGGAGTCGAAGAAGATAACGACGCCCTCATCGTCAACCCTACCTACAAGCAGCGTGAAGAAGAATTGCCACCGAAGGCGGTTCTCGACCTCACAGCCTGTGGCAAAGACGGACTCATCAACATGATCGAGGTCGGCGCACGAGAGGTATCCGAAGCGATGCTCGAAAAGTCGCTCGCGCGTGCAAGTGAGGAAATCGAGAAGATTCAGAAATGGCAAAAGATGATCGTCGCTGAGCGAGGGAAAACGAAGTGGGATTTCAAATCGCCTGAAGCGACAGCTGAAATGAAAGCGGCTTTTGCCGAAATTGTTGAGCCAAAGCTGAAGGCATCGGGAGGCAAATTGCCCAAACAGGAACTCGGCCCGATGAAATCCGAGTGGATGACATTCGCTACCGAGAAACTCCCGGAGACCCCAAAGGGTCAGCTTGACGCATATTACGAAGAGCGTCTCGACGCATTCGTACACGACCTCGCGATCAATGAAGACAAACGCGTTGATGGCCGCGCGCTCGATCAAATCCGCCCACTCTTTGCGCAGGCTGGCGGCGTTTCTCCCGTTATTCACGGCACCGGCATCTTCTATCGCGGCGAAACGCACGTACTCGCGGCGCTCACGCTCGGCGGCCCAGGCGACGCGCAACTCATCGACACCATCGAATTCCAGGACACGAAAAAGACCTTCATGCTCCACTACAACTTCCCACCGTTCTCAGTAGGGGAGACAGGGCGCGTCGGAGGATTCAACCGACGTATGACAGGTCACGGTGCGCTCGCCGAAAAAGCATTGCGCGTCATGATGCCGTCTAAGGACGTATTTCCGTACACGGTGCGTATCGTTTCCGAGTGTCTCGCATCCAACGGCTCTACCTCTATGGCCACGGTATGCGCAGGCACGATTGCGCTCATGGACGCGGGAGTGCCGATTCAGCGCCCCGTCGCCGGAATCGCAATGGGCATGATGAGCGATTCGAAAGCGGGGAAGTACAAGGTGCTCACCGACATTCAGGGACCCGAAGATCACCACGGCGACATGGACTTTAAGGTCGCGGGCACGTCAGAGGGCGTGACCGCCGTACAAATGGACGTGAAAGTAGAAGGCGTACCGCTCAAAGTACTCACCGAGGCATTCGCGCAAGCAAAGAAAGCCCGCATGCAAATTCTCGACGTCATCACAAAAGAGATCGCATCACCACGCGCGAGCATTTCTGAGCGCGCTCCGAAAATCCTCACGCTCGTCGTGAAGAAAGATCAAATCGGACTCGTGATTGGTCCCGGAGGAAAAATGATCAACGGCATCCGTGAGCGCACAGGCGTCGATGACATTACGATTGAGGAAGACGGCACCGTCTTCATCACCGGAAAGAATGGCTCGGCCGAAGAAGCATTTAAAGAGATCAGTGATCTTACTCGCGAATATATGGTGGGCGATCGATTCGAAGGTGAAGTGGTGCGGATTATGGATTTCGGTGCGTTCGTGAAGATAGGTCCCAACAACGACGGCCTCGTCCACGTCTCAGAAGTAGCGCCGTTCCGCATTGCGAAAATTACCGATGCCGTTCAGCTCGGCGACGTCGTACCCGTCGTCCTCAAAGAAATCGACGAGAAAGGACGGTATAATCTGTCCATCAAAGCCGCTGATCCCGAATGGGCCGCTCGCAAGGGTCTGAAGCCGGATCAAGGTGGCGGAGATTCACATGGCGGAAGTCGACCACGGAGACATTTCTAAGGGTGGTACAACGCCCTCTTCGCCCACACCTGCGCCGGTGCGCGCACACTCAGAAATTGATGAAGCCGTTATTCTTGAGGAAGAGGTGACGCCTCGAAAACATGCGGAGCAATCTCTCTCCGGCGAGACGGCAGAAAAAAAAGAGAGTGCCGCGGCACCAGCGCTGAAATCAGTTGTAAAAATGCCGGCGTCTGAGCTCGCCGAGTCTTCGCCGACGCCAGCTACGATGTCGGCCTCGCCCCATACTCCGCTTCCACCACAACCATCGACATCGCTCGACATTCCACTGCCCGAGCCGCCGCATGATTCGCCCATACCGGAGGCTGCACCCGCGCGACCCATTATTCAGCCGCAAAATCCGGCGGCGGTGAGCGCGAGCATGCCAGGAATACTGAAGTCGGTAAAACTTCCGGAGCGATACGAGCAGAAGGGGGCGGCCGATAAAAAAATCGCCCCGGTGACAATCACCGAAGAACCCGCGCACGAAAAAGTTGTTACGGAAATAATCACACCCAAAAATGCGCGACCGAATGCTCATACACCCGTCACCCCCGTGCACACGCTCAAGCAAGATTTGCAGGACCTTTCGCGGGAACAAAAAGTTTCTCTCGTACGTGCCGTCGCACTCGAAGAAGATCGCCGTGCGCACGATTCGAAAGAGCTAGAGACACCCGCGGTACAGCAACGATCAAAGCGGACGTTTGCAATCCTTTTTGCCACCCTCCTTTTCCTCACCATAGGCGGCGGAATTTTGTTTGTCGCGCTGAGCGCAATGCGTGCACCGACGAATCTCCCGCCCTCACTCAATGTCCCCTCGCTGCTCTTTGCCGAAGATATCGTTCCGCTTCCGCTTACCGGCAACTCTTCCACCAACCTGCGTGCAACGCTTGAGGCGGCTCGATCGAACAGCACTCAGCCGCTTGGCGCAATGACTCGTATCGTGCCGATCACATCGGTTCGCGGCGAAGACGGGGTGCAGCGCGAAGCGGTGGCGACTTTTGCAGAATTTATGAAGAGCCTCAACGCAAACATTCCATCGGATCTGCTGCGCGCGCTGAGTGATGATTTCTTCTTGGGACTACACTCAATAGATGAAAACGCCCCGCTCCTCGTGATTCCCGTTACCGCCTACGACCGAGCGTTTGCCGGTATGCTCACGTGGGAGAAATCGCTCAATGCCGACCTCGGCCAACCTTTTACCATCCTGCCACCCCTCATGCTCACGAACGGAATCGTTGAAACACGTGCGTTTCAGGATCTCATCATTCGCAACCACGATGTACGCGCCCTCAAGGACGATCGGGGAGAAATCCAACTGTACTATGCGTTTCCGAACCAAGATGTATTAGTAATTGCCGAAAGTCCGTACTCGTTTGTCGAAATTCTGAGCCGCTTGCAGGCAGGGCGCAATCTCTAGGGGCTTGGAAATTTTCTAATCTGCACGGTATACTTGCCCCCATGGAAACACACACTGCGGAGGAGATAGAGGAGTTGCGAGCGATGCTCGAAGCCGAGCGCGATTCACTCGAAGAAGAGCTCGCGAGTTATGGCCGCGTGCAGGGCGAGGGCGGCGATTGGCAGGGAAGCTCGGGCGGCGGTATGGAAGCGGATCCGACAGATGCTGCCGATCAAATTGAAGAACTCGTTACCAACGTCCCCCTTGTAGAAGAATTGGAAAAACGGCACAAAGAAGTCCTCGTCGCGATTGAAAAGATAGATGGGGAAGGGTACGGGCTGTGCGAGACCTGCGGCACGCTCATTCCATTAGACCGACTCGAAGCGAATCCTGCTGCGAGCATGTGCATGAAGCACGCATAGGGGCCGTTCACAAATAACATACTTGTTATTTGTGATTACGACCCCTTGTGCCGCGTTCATAATTTATGAAGCTTGTTTATGAACGCGGCCGTGGCGCTTCTTCGGCCCTTCGTTTGATACAATCACGGGGTGGGTAAACAAAAAATCGCCTCGGGCTTTGCGCGCGTCTTTGGAGCGCAGCCGATGTTACCGAAAGGAGCAATCGTTTCTGTTGAGTGCGATATCGTAAAAGGACTTCATGCATTTGCGATTGTCGGCCTCCCCGATAAATCTGTCGAAGAGGCGAAAGATCGCATCGCCGCCGCTATCAAAAATACATCTCGTCAATCAGAATCGGGAGGTGAAGATTTTGAATCTCCAAAACGAAGCAACAAAAAAATCGTCCTCTCACTCGCGCCCGCGGCGCTGAAAAAAGAAGGCGCGGTTTTCGACGTACCCCTTGCGCTTTCTTTCTTACTTGCGTCGGAACAAATACGATTCGACCCCGCTCGCAAAATGTTTGCGGGGGAACTCTCACTCGATGGCACCGTCTCCCCGATACTCGGATGCTTGTCGATCGCAGCGGCCGCTCGCGATGGAGGGTTCACCGACATTTACGTTCCAGCCGCAAATGCCGACGAAGCGGCCCTCATATCGGGCCTCCATGTCCACCCAATCACATCGCTCGAAGACACGATTATGCAGCTCGCGAGCACTGCGCGCACTCGACCTGCAAACCGCACTCCAGAGCGCGCACAAGACGAGAGCGTTGCGTTTGATGAAATACGTGGGCAAGAAAGTGCGAAGCGCGGGCTCGTCATTGCGGCAGCTGGGGCTCACAATATCGCCCTATACGGGCCGCCCGGAACCGGCAAAACACTGCTCGCACGCGCCACCGTCTCGATTCTGCCCGATCTGAGCGAAGAGGAAATGATTGAGGTCACCACCATCCACTCGCTTTCAGGCACATTAAGCGGGCATGGGATTTTCCGGCCGCCTTTTCGCTCTCCGCACCACACGTCGTCGTACGCCGCACTCATCGGGGGAGGGTCGAATGGTATACGCCCAGGCGAAGCGACGCTCGCGCATCGCGGCGTCCTCTTTGCCGACGAGTTTCCAGAATTTCACCGCGATGTCATCAATGCACTGCGTGAGCCGCTCGAAGATCGCGTCATATCTATAGCGCGCGCAAAAGGCTCTGCCATCTTTCCTGCGAATTTCATGCTCATCGCAGCTCTTAATCCATGCCCGTGCGGCTTTTGGGGGACCCAGCGATGCCGTTGCATGCCGCACCTCGTAGAAAAATATCGGAGAAAAATTTCTGGCCCCGTCGCGGATCGCATCGACATGTGGGTCTCGGTGGGGGAGATATCGCCCGAAACACTTTCGACCCAAAAGAAAAGCGTATCGGGAGAGACAGCACGTGCACGCGCAAGCGTCGCGGAGGCACGAAAGCGCCAACGAGAGCGATTCAAGAACGCAAAGAACGTCGCGACCAATGCCGACATGGGGCCGAAAGAAATAGAATCGCTTGCCGAGCTTACGCCCGAAGGAGAAAAGACACTCGTCGGTGCCGCGCGCGCGATGAAACTCTCTCCGCGCGGCTACCACCGCACGATCAAACTCGCACGCACCATCGCCGACCTTGCCAACTCAAAAACAATCGAACCCTCACATATGTTGGAGGCGCTGCAATACCGCGCGCGGGAGCTGTAGCAAATTCTCACGTTCCGCAGGTACTCCGCCATTCTCTCATTCGCCGAAACACTCCGTGATGTGTTTCATACGGGGAGGGAACATTTTCGCTGATACTCAACGTCCGCACCGTACTAAATCGAAGCGCCGACGATTCATACTGCGGATGAACCCGGGAATGTACGTGCCGAAAGCTCCAGTCTAACGACTGATGAAAATTTGAGACCATGCGTGGTGGAACCTGCCTTTGTCATATTGACCACATCCGTTCAACAATATGGCCAGCAAAAGAAAGGCTGCACCAACATATAGAAGTAAATAACTTGTGTTGAAAAACTTTCCTCCACCATTTATATTTCCAGCACTTTCCCATTTTGGGGGATAGACGGAATCGGCCTCACCATCAAAAATACCCGGAGTGAAGAGGCCAAGTGTTTTTTCCAATCGGACGGCAACTCGCTGTTGTGCCTGAAACCCAGTACAGAGGTCATCGAGGTACTTAAATCGCAATACCGCTATTGCGACCACTACGCCTATTAGATAAAGCAATTTCTGTCCGGATGTAAGGACAATATCACTCTGAATGAACCACCCTCCTGCGGTAAGCAGAAGTCCCAATGCCCATACGCCGACACTTTGGACGCGGTCGCGGATTGTCCGCATGACTGTGTACCGTTCCTCAAGTGCCGATAGAAGCACTGTTGTTTTTTGTTCTGTGTTTAGCGGATGCATATTACGGTTCGAGATAGTTCCATGCCCTATGCATGAACAATTCGGCCTGAGCGGGGGTGCGATGCGCTTCCCGCAGGAGCCACTTCAACTCGCTTACTTCTTTGTAGTTCTGTGCCGTTGCGAGTACCCTCATATCATTCCACACTGCGGCCGCAACCGCACGGGCATCTTCACGGTATGTTGCACTGGTAAAGTGATGATTTCCTGCGTTCCATACTAGGGACTCCAGAAAAAAGGACGGCATACTATCTTTAACGATAATGCCTTTGTCAGTCATTTCGTTGCGAGTATTTTTAAGTACTCGCACTGCCGCCTTGAAAGCTGTACTCGTGGCTTCGTTCTTACTCACGCCACTATCGTAGTGCTGTTCGGGGAAACTGTGCGTCAGCTTCTTGTCGTTGTCGGTAATAAAACCGATACCCCTATGAGCGACAACCCCAAGCGCACTGTAGCGGTTGGAGCGGAACGCTGGCACCACATCGGCATTTATACGGGTACTGTTTCCAGCGACACGTATGCATTTATTTTTGCGGCTGACCCCTAGCAGACCGAATTTCTTTACCAAAGCATCGTGCGTATCCTTTTTGAACTGCTCAAAGCTATAGGTTGCTGGTACCAACGCATTCCAGTAATGCGTCTGGTGGTCTGCGGGAAGCCACTCCACGTCCGAAAAATACGAATCCTCATACACAACCGCTATATCCACATCGCTGTCGGCACGGACATTCGTCCGGTTAGCGTGGGAACCTTGGTGGATGATTTTTACGCTATTACCAAAACGCTCCCGCATGACATCGGTAATCTGACGTATGGCACTTTGGCATTTTTCTTCCTCCGTATCGCCTATTGGCTTTGCCCAGAGGTTAATTCTTTCATCGCTGACATTCATAACTTGTCCATAAAATATACGCTTCTCCGAGGAGTGGGGCAACAATGTATATATTTTTGCGGCTTTTTCCTAGTTTTTGTAAATCAACCGACCTGATCAATGTCTCATAAAAAGTCGGGGCCCGGGGAAGCGGTGGCGTGTGCCAGCACTTCACCCGGGACCTTTCGTCTTCACGGGAGTACTTTCGCCTCCCGAAGTGCGGCCGTGAGATCGACGGCACCAAACGCCCCCCTCTCCACAAGCGCGGAAACCCCTGCCTCCTTCATCTTATTGCGAAACGATTTACTTACGTCCCACGTGCACACGATGATTGGGGGCGGGGAGAAGACGCTGCACTCGCGAAGACGCGCGAGATACCCCTGGATGTCCTTCTTGAAGACCCCGAGAATCACGACATGAAGATTCGCGACGCTGTAGACACCAACGGCCTCTGACATATTTCTCGCGAGAAACAAACAGAGGTTTGCGTTCAAAGCATCCAACTGCCCGCTCACAGTCGAAAGTAATGCACGATCTCCCACCAGGAGAATATCGGTCGTGCCGGCGATTTCGAATTCGTCTGACATTGGTCCTATCCCTTTTGCTTGGACGTCTCTGTATCGCAACATCCGGTTCAATCCAGCCACGAGTATTGAAAAAATGAGATGCCTTGTCAAATGCCGGGCAAGTCTGATGGACATTTCATTTCCTCACAACCAATTAGAAAAATCGCCCCCTTCGGAGCGATTTTTCAATCAACGTCGCCCATCATAATCAACTACCGAGCTGTGACAAACACCGTCGGCCATGAGTACGTGACGTTACCGTTTACGTCCTCAGACTTCAGCGCGTAGAAGTACGATGTGTTCGGCGCTAGCCCAGCAACATTGATATTGTGAGTTAGCCCAAACGAAACTTCGCTGATGGGCTGTCCGCCCATGACTGCAGGACCCGTTGGAGAACCTTCCAACATTGGAAGCGGCGAGGGGCTGTAATGCACGGTCCCGCGCGCCAACTCATTGGAGGTCCACATGATCGTCGCGCTTCCCGTCGTCGTAGAGATTACCGGACGACTCATGATCGGAGCCGAGCTATCGCTCACGCTACCTCCCGTGATCGCCGCATTGAGCGCAGCAAGCGTTCGCGGACCAACGCGACCATACCCCGTCGACTCTGGCGTGCCCGCGCAGACGATGTTTTGCCTGCACTGAAAACGCTCCACTGCCGACTCGGTAAGAGAGCCAAAGTACCCCGTGACGAGACCTTCCGGATAGATTGTGGAATCCATCGCAAGATACTGCTGAAGCGAGGTCACATTGGCACCGCGATCTCCGAAATCGAGCGTCGAGGTTATCGTGGTTGCAGCCATTGCAGTTCCCGTAAACACGAGAGCCACGATGCCCAACACTACTCCGACAAAGCTCATACGCGCTATGACATACTTGTTCATACGTGTGTGATGTGTGGTTTTATTAATGCTTCGAGGAAATCGACCTGCGCTTCCTCTTATATGAATGAAGACGTCGTGCCTTTATCACTCTTACTCCGCGAATAATAAAACTTCATGAAACCTTCATCTCCTGCCCCTTATACTCGGGACAGCGTGTAAGGATGCGCGCCATTCGTCCGTCTCATATTAATGAAGGAGATTGATGGTATGAAAATACTTCTTGTTGAAGATGAAGAAAAGCTCGCCGATGTTCTTCGGCGCGGACTCACCCTTGAGGGGCATACCGTGGACACAATCTCAGACGGACAAAAAGCACTCACGCGGATGTCGCTCCATCGAGACGACTACGATGCCGTGATTCTTGACTTGATGCTTCCATCAATGGGCGGAGATGAGGTGTGCGCCGAATCGCGCGCACGCGGAGTGACGACTCCAATATTGATCTTAACCGCCCGATCTGAAACCGACACGAAAGTTCGCGTGCTGCTCGCAGGCGCCGACGACTATGTGGTCAAACCATTCTCCTTTGCCGAGCTATCAGCACGGCTCAAGGCCCTCAATCGTCGACCATACGAGACCGTTGTCGAAAAACTCCACATCGGCGACATCGTCCTCGATCCAAATATGCGGAGTGTGACTCTCGGCGGGGACGATGTACAGCTCACGCTCAAAGAATTTTCCTTGCTCGAGTACTTTATGCGCCACCCGAATACGGTCGTTAATCGGGAGGATTTACTTAGTCACCTATGGGATTTTAATTATGCAGGCTTTAGCAACGTGGTTGACGTACATGTCAAAAACCTTCGCAAAAAACTCGGCGATGATGGTGGGCGGGTACTCGAAACAGTTCGCGGGGTTGGTTACCGGCTACGCGCATAAGTATCGGTTTGATCCATTTTTTCGCACGCAGGTGAACGTTGTGGCGCTTCAGCTGACGTTCGCCGGTTTTCTCCTTCTCGTGGTGGGCGTTATCGCGTCGACCCTGTATCACGACGCATCGACAGCAGTGTCCGAAGGCATTAGCAAGTCGCTTTCACCCAACGCAAGCTTCACTTCTATCGGCAGTACCGTCGTCTCCGATTTGAGCGTCATGCGTTCTCGAACGGTGATAATTTCAGCAGTGACCATCCTGTGCACCACGGTGGTCTTTACGTACATCATCATGTACGTGGCCCTGACTCCGACACGGAAGGCGCTCGAATCCCAGAAACAATTTATCGGCAATGTTGCTCACGAGCTTCGAACGCCGCTCTCGATCAGCAAAACCAACATTGAGGTCGCCCTCATGGAACCGTCTATCGAGGCATCCTTACAGGAATCCCTCATTTCCACCGTGGACGAACTTGATCGTATTTCGGAGATTATCAATAATCTATTAACGCTTTCAAGCTCTGTGCGTCCAGAACGAATGGAGTTTCGGGATGTAGATCTCGGCGAGATCGTAAACACGGTCGTCCAAAAGCTTAGGACATTGGCGGAGCCCAAGCACCTGACCATCGAGACTAAAATGGGAGAGCGCAGAGTGGTACTCGGAAATTCAACGGCATTAGAACAGGTGTTAATGAACGTCTTAAAAAATGCCATAGCGTACACTCCCTCCGAAGGAAACATACTCATAAGCGTGGAGCCAATATATCCGAACTTTATGGAACTTACTGTGAGAGATTCTGGACGGGGCATTGCACGTAAAAATCTTTTTAGGATATTTGAGCCATACTACCGTGCAGACCCATCGCGCACGCGCGCGGATGGAGGGAGCGGTCTCGGACTGACGATTGTTTCAGAGTTAGTCAAACTACACCACGGGAAGATCGCGGTCCGGAGCGCCGAGGGTCGCGGGACAACAATCACAATACTTCTACCGGCAGGTCGACCAGATACGGATAAGAAAGGGCGTGCAGATGTTGCAAGCGAAGTATCGGTCGACTTTACGCGGGGCACTCGGACCACCCACAAATAGACTTGATCCTCGTTCATCAAATACTCATCCCATATCGATACGATAAGCGAAGATGTTCTATAAGCCATGTTCTTTCTTTAATCGCTTAGGTATCAACGTCAATGAGTCACATGCACACAAAACATTTCGACTCTTATGATGTTCTGCATCACGGGAGATTCGTTCGATGAGCCGGGGGCCGCGCAGTACGACACCGTACGTGCGGCCCCCGGCGTATATACGACAAACAGTAGTTCGTCGTCACTAGAACGTCTCCCCAGTCCATAACACGTGGAAACCTTGGCTGCTCCAACATGTATTAGAATGCGGTGGAGCGCAACGTACATGGACCTACACGCAGATCGCAAACAAAAGCATCCCGGCTACGCACAGTGGCATTCAAACCCGCAGCGCAACAGGCATCACTTTGCGGCGTTTCTTCTTGTCGCATGTGGAGTCACGTTTGGCATCATCACGACCATTGCACAAGACATGCCGATCTACGCGTACACCCCGCCAAACGTAACGCCGCCGCCTTCCGTCCGTTCGCTTACCAACGAAATGCTCACGGCCATCCAAGCGTATGAAGCGACGCCCGCGCACGTACGCGCCGAACTTTTGGTTCTCGTAGAGCCGATCATCGAACGTCGCAATAGCGCACTCGCGCGACTGCACGCGAAAGATGCTGATCGCGCCGCGCTCGAAACGCTTCCCCCAGAATTCATTGCGCAACTCTCTCCAGAAATCGCGGCGTGGTTTACTAGCGAAACATTTGCGCCTGAGGGCGACGAGATCAGTCTTGTCGCCGCAGCGGGCGCGAGCATAGAATCAGCAGTATCAGCCGTTACGGAGAGCGGGGGAGAAGACGGGAGAGAGTGCGTGCGCGGAACAACGACTGCCGTCATCACACCCCGATCCGCCGTGGCGTATGGACCGCACGACACACTCTCATACACACTTACAATTACCAACGCCGATAGCGGAGGGTGCACGCCGAGCGTTTACACAATATCGACGATGCTTCCGAGCGGCTGGATGGGATCTATATCTCCGTCTGAGATTACGATAGATCCCGCCTCGTCGGATTCAATTCAGCTTACTGCCACAGCGCCCGCAAGCGCGGCGACGGGCATGTACACACTTTCCGCGCGCGCCGCGGGAGACACAGCCGATCACAGCGCCGAAATCGCCGCGACACAGATTATCTTTCCTCGTTAGGAGTACCTTAGATCGTCTCCTTACTGTCTGAGAAAAATACTTTGCTTTTTGCAATTCCAAACGATTTGAGTCGCTTGAGGACAAAGGCTTGCATCGCTTTTTCGCCCGAGAATGCTACGACCGTATCGTGATCAATCACCGCCCATGCGCCTACGGCACGCAATACATCCGTCTTGCTGAATACTATGTGCGTGACGCCGTTCATGCGGACGGCGCGCTCAAGCGTCTGCATGTTCATCCAGTTAGTTTGCCGGCGGCGGCCCGTCGTCGCGCCAAATTCCTCACCCACGTCACCAATCGTATTAAACACATCACCATCCGGCTGAAATTTCTTGCTCCCGACGTACGTCTCGTAAATTTTTGCAACTCCCCACACGTCTTTTACTGATTTTGAGGGGAGGCCGTTGAGCAAAGCTCCTGCGGTCGTGCAGTGGCTGGAGGTGACAAACGGGTAGTCGCCCCAATCAATGTCGAGCCCGAAGCCTTGCGCCCCTTCGGCGAGAATGTACGGATCTTTCTTTGCATCAAACCATTCGTGGTAGAGATCAATTAAGTACGGCTGCAGCCTCGGCACGTCGGCTGCGCGGAGTCCCGTGCGACCGTACTTGTCGCGATATGCGGGGCCGTTGCCGCGGCCCGTCGTCCCGATCTTCGCCCCCACCTGCTTATCTTCGTTCTTGTGATTGTCGGTAATGACGTGCGTGTTGGTGGCCACAAAGATCTTGCCCTTGGTTTTTACGCCCCCTTCTTCGAGCATCGCGATCTCGCTGAAGAATTGTTCCGGGTCGAGTACGCATCCCGAACCGATTATGGACTTCACGCCAAAAAAAACGCCCGCCGGAATGTGGTGGGTTACAAATTTCTTTCCCTTATGAAAAATCGTGTGGCCCGCATTGCATCCGCCATTGTAGCGAAGCACGTGCGTGTAGGGGTTTTTATGGCTCAAATAGTGGGCAACTTTGCCTTTCCCGCAATCTCCATATTGGAGATCGACTATGACATCCATTTTCAACACAACTGACCTAATCTACCATTTCTGAGACGGAGTACAAGCGCTCTGCGACGCTGAGCAATCGACGCACTATCGAAACGCGCGGAAGAGGAGTGCGAGGTGTTGGATGAGATCGCTCATGGTGCTCCTTAGAACGGATTGCGGATGCCGTTGCGAATTTCGAAGTGCACGTGGGGGCCCGTCGACTTGCCCGTCGTTCCTACCGTACCAATCACCTGTCCGCGCGCCACCTGCTGGCCGACTGAGACCGAGACAGACGCTGCGTGTGAGTAAAGCGTCTGACTACCATTTGAATGCTGAATCACGATATAGTCGCCGTACCCACCGTTCCATCCTGTGTGCTTTGCGATGATGACCTCGCCATCCGCCGAAGCGAGGATTGGCGTACCCATAGGGGCCGCGAGATCTACTCCGTTGTACCCGTGAACTCCCTGTGTCCTCGTGTAGCGGGCGAGCGGTGAGGCATAGTATCCAATCTGTGCTGCTGTCCCGCCCCTTACCGCGATCCCGCCCGACTTTTTGGGCTTTGGAGCTGGGGCCGCGCGGATCTCGCCGTCCGGAATAATGATCTCCGATCCAACAGACAATTTTCCATCCTCTATTCCGTTGTAGCTCGCGATCTCCACCGCATCAGCAGAAAACTGCTTGGCTACAGACGCCAACGTATCCCCTTTCTTGACCGCGTACTTAACGCCGGGAACGGGAAGGATGGTGAGCACCTGGCCAGCACGAAGCTTCGACGCGCTTGAGAGATCGTTTGCCCAAAGAATGGTGTTGGGGGTTACGTCAAACAATTTCGCGATCCCCGAGAGAGTATCCCCGGGCCGTACGGTATAGGTGCTAATGACATCCTTGGGCTTTTCGATATCGGCGATAGTTCCCGATGGCCCCTCCTCAGGCATGAGCGCGGTGTCATCGACAATCTTGATGTCACCCCCGCCCCTCCCGGCCATAGGGTCGGCGTTCATCGCCGGCTTTGGCAGCGGCATCGTTTGCACGCTGCTACCGGTAGATTCGAGCGGTATATCTTTTTCGGATGAACCCATGACCGATGCGACGATGTCTCCAATGATGCTCGCACGGGACTCGACAGGTAGGAGGACCCCCACCACGAGCAAGAGTGATATGAGCGTCGCCACCCGTTTCGAGGTGACTTTTTTATACTTTGGCTCATGCCGGCTCCTAAAAGCCGGCTGAGAATAGGGTTTTTTTATTTCTATAAGCCTTTTGGAGGCGTTCGCGTCCGCTCAATTAATGGTACAGAGATATTGCACAATCTCTTGTATGCCAGCATCAAGCGAACAAAGAGGCCTCGTAATAACGGCAGCACACGGGAATCTCAGATATTTGGCTTTAAATCTCGATATTATCGGGATCAGCCTGCGGTACGGGCAGCCATGCTTCCGTCCTCTTCACTGTACTTACACACACTTTGGCGTCAACCACCCGCGTATTGCATAAGGGGATAGTGGATGTGTCAAATATTTGAAACGTGCGTGGTATAGTGCGCACGTGGAATACTTACAGGGTCTAAATGAGGCTCAAAAGCAGGCTGTTTTGCATACCGAGGGGCCGCTCCTCATCGTCGCGGGGGCGGGAGCGGGGAAAACCAAAACCATCACGCACCGCATCGCCCACCTAGTGGAGAACGGTATAGCGCCTTCGTCAATACTTGCGGTCACCTTTACCAACAAGGCCGCGGGGGAGATGCGTGATCGAGTGCACAAGCTTCTCAAAGGGAAGCGCGCGGGGCAACCTTTTGTTTCCACCTTCCATTCGCTCGGCGTGAGACTCCTGCGAGAGTTTCACGAAATCGCCGGCCTCGCCCGTGGATTCAGCATTTGGGATCGCGATGACAGTCTCCGCACCGTAAAGGCCGAGCTCAAGCGCCTCGATACCGAAGAGTGGACTCCCCGCCAGATCCTCTCCGCCATCTCACGCGAGAAGGGGGGAGGAAAAACCCTGGCTGAGTACCGCGAGCACGCCTCGACGCGGCGGGAGCAGGTCACCGCATTGGTGTGGGAGCGCTACGAGCAGGCGCTTCGCGAAGAAGACAGTCTCGATTTCGATGATCTTCTTGTGAGAACACTAAGGCTCTTGCAGGAGTCTCCCGAAACCCTTGCGCTCCTCCAGAACCGCTGGCAGTACCTCATCGTCGACGAGTACCAGGATACGAGTAACGTGCAGTACGAACTCATGCGCCTCCTCAGCGGCAATCGACACAATATATGTGTAGTGGGCGACTTGGACCAATGCATTTACACATGGAGACAAGCGGAAATTGAAAATCTCCTCTCGTTCGAGCGGCTCTTTCCCAACGTCACGACCGTGCGCCTTGAGCAAAACTACCGATCAACACGCACGATCATTTCCGCCGCAAATGCGATCATTGAGAAAAACGTCAATCGTGTACCAAAAACTCTCTTCAGCGAAAACGAAACGGGCGATCCTATTGTGCTTTATGCCGCGCTCGACGAGCGGTACGAAGCATGGTTTGTGGCAGAACAAGCCGCCGCTCTCATCGGGCGCGAGGTACCCGCGCATCAAATCGCCATCCTCTATCGGGAAAATGCGCAATCGCGAGTACTTGAAGAAGCGCTTCTGCATGCAGGGTTGCCCTACCGAGTACTCGGCACGCGCTTTTTCGAACGCAAAGAAGTAAAAGACGTCCTTTCATACTTACGCGCCTCACTTAACCCAAAGAGCAAAGGCGATATCGCGCGCGTTGTGAGCGTCCCTCCGCGGGGGATCGGAAAAGTGACGCTTGAAAAAATGTTTTCGGGTCAGCCTCTCGGCGCGGCGGCGGCAAAAGTACTCGCGTTTCAAGATACGATCAAAAAGATTCGCCATGCGGTGCAGACACTTCCCACATCGGAGGCGGTGCGTTTTTGCATTGAAGAGAGTGGGATACAAAAGATGTACGAAGGTAAGACTGAAGAAGATGCGGAGCGCCTCGGCAACGTGCGTGAGCTTGCGAACCTCGCAGTAAAATACGAAAACGACGAACCGCCGATGGGAATCGAACGATTGCTTGAAGAAGCAGCGCTGCAGAGTGAACAAGATCAGCTTGATATAGACAAAGACAAGGGGGGAATTTCGCTCATGACCGTGCATGCCGCGAAGGGACTCGAATTTGATGCGGTGTTTGTGGTCGGACTCGAACAGGGACTTTTCCCTTCAATTCGGAGCGATGACTCTTCGGGAGGACGCGACCCTGAAGAGGAGCGTCGCCTTTTTTACGTCGCGCTCACCCGCGCACGCAAAAACCTTTTCCTTAGCTACGCGCACGAGCGCACGAAGTACGGCACGCGCGAGCACGCACTCCCTTCCGAATTCCTCTCTGATATAGATGAGCGTCTCTATGCAGACCCTTCAATGCCCGCATTCAAAAAGCGCGGGCTCCTTGATGATTATGAAATCCGTTAAGAAAAAACGCGGTGCGCGGCTCGGACAACACTTTCTCACGGGCGAGTGGGCAGCGCGCGCCCTTGCCGAGGCCGTGCAGATCAGGGCCGGAGAGACCGTGCTCGAAATCGGCCCCGGCAAGGGCGCGCTCACCAAGCATCTTCTCGAAACGGGCGGCAACGTAATTGCGATTGAAAAAGATGAAAAACTCGCAAAAGATCTTGAGGTAATTTTTCCGCACGAGATAGCCTCGGGCCGCCTCATCGTTCTTGCCGATGACGTGCGCAACTTCGACGCCCAAAGACTAAACCTCGGGGCAGGGAAGTATGTGCTCGCCGCGAATATTCCGTACTACATTACAGGCGAAATCATCCGGCAGTTTCTTTCGATCGCCGCTCAGCCGCGCGCGATGGCGCTCCTCATCCAAAAGGAAGTCGCGGATCGCATTATCGCGCGCAACCACAAAGAAAGCATTCTTTCACTTTCAGTAAAAATATTCGGTACACCGCGAATCATCGCCAAAGTCTCAAAGGGAAATTTCTCACCACCTCCATCGGTCGACTCTGCGATCCTGTTGGTGAATGATATTTCCAAAAGCGCATTCGCCGATGTGAGCGAGCGCGACTTTTTCAGAGTCGTGAAAGCTGGATTTTCATCCAAAAGAAAATTCCTTGCAAATAATCTCGCCAACGAATTTTCAAAAGAAACAGTGGCACATGCCTTTGCGCAGTCCGAGTTGGCGCTCAACATCCGCGCTGAGGACGTTACCATTGCGCAGTGGCTTACGATCACCGAAAGACTTTCATCAACGTGATGACCCCATCATCATGATGGATATTCCAGGTGCGACGAGGAGGGGGGCGACGGAGTACAAGCAATAGTAGGGGACGCCGGAGAGTCCAAGGAGCCATTGCCCCGAGTGCACCGGCGGGCCAAACTGGTAGGTCTTTGTAGCGAGCGTCCAGATGTAGGGGCCTCCGATTGGAGGGCCGAGCACCGCATATATCGCCTGGTTGAAGCAAAAGTGCACGAGGCTCGCCTGACCGCCAAATGGAAATGCATGCGAAACTGATGGGGTGAGGAAAAGGAGGGCGACGAGTAGTGATGCGATCCGCGATCGGAACATGCCGTAATCGTATCATGGAGAATCGCACTCAGTATCCTTGTTGCAGCGGCATCCATGCCTGATACTTAGATGGTCATGCCGCACGACTTTCCGAATTTTAAAAACGAAGGCTTTGGGAATTTCAAACCGCACCAGCCACCGCACGGCGTCGAATGGATGCGCGAACACCCCTACGCATTTCTGACATACGGTATCATCATTGCACTTCTCATCGGCGTCGTCTTTTTCATCCGACGCGACACCGCGCCACAGACGCACATCACCGCGTGGAGCGGCGTGCCGGCGACACCGGATGCGGGGGACTACAATCCGCCCGCGCCACCGCCGCCGCCACCCGCAACGACGACACCAACGATTCTTGAAGACCTCTCACGCAACGACAAACCATTCGATATTCCATACGCCGCGCCAGAAGCCCCGCTCGCCCCCTCAACAGGTTTCGATCTCAATGAATTCATACAGCGGCTGCGCCCGAATACAAGCAGCGCGGGGACGAGCACAGATTCCACGTCCGCAATCGACCTCATAAAAGAAGCGTACTCATATATTCCGAGCGGCCTCATCAACACCGTATCGGCACCGACGATGACCACGCTACAGAAAGAGATTTTCAATTACGGCAACGAAATCGGCGCGCGCATTCTTTCGTTTGAAGATCGCTACCCCAATGCAATCGCGATCCTAAAAGATCAGGCGACGGACCGCGGCAACGCGCAAAAAGCAGCCGCCCTCACACTCTATGCAGAAGGTATGTCGGGCGTCGGCTATCAAATGCTCGCACTCAACGATGTGCCCAAAGAGGTAGCACCATCGAACCAGTCGCTCGCAAAGAGCTACATCAAAATCGGCGAAAACCTCGCGCTCGTCGCAAAGAGCATATCAGAAGCCGATTTTCTGCACGCAATCGAGGTGTACAACAAATCGGTTGAGGCACATACCAACGAGTTCGTGGCGATGGCGACGCTCTTTGGTGCTTACGACGTACATTTTGGCAACGCCGACAGCGGCCGCGTCTTCACCTTTACGCAAGCAACTTTTTAGGGGCCGCTCACTAATGTCGTGACTATTATTAGTGTTACGGCCCCTTAGTCATCGTCCGACGGTAGCAACTTATTAATGGACGAGGATTTAATGCGCAGATTTCCCCTAAATGCTCATTCTTAGAGCCTACTATCTGTCTGCGGGGGGTTATACTAACCACGTGGAAACGCGACGCTTACACACTAGCGGTTTTTCGGCTATTCGTGTCGCGGCGGTACTCTCAGTTGTGGTTCTCATGGGAGCGGTGGGGTGGCGAGGGTATGAATACTTGGGAGGCGCAACACTTTCTGCGACGAACACAGGGGTCGCCACAAGTACGAGTAGCGCGACAGATAATCAAATCCCGATCACACAAACAGTCGGAAGCACGGCGATCGGAGCCGCAGTACTCGATGACTTGGTGTCGCGATACAACTCGCTGCAGGAGCGGGGGATATATACGCCCGAAATCGGACAAAAAGTCGCCGAAGAAATGGCAAGCACTCTCATACCTGAAGTGCCTTTTACTCGTCATACCGCAGCAGAGGTGGTTACCGACCCGACCATGTCTTCCGACCGCGCGCTTACGTATCGTCGTGATTTGCAAGAATCACTGAAGCCTTTGCTCGAAAATAAACAGGCGGGATTTGAAATTTTCGCCCTCTATACTGACACGCGCGATCCCAAATATTTGACGGAGCTACGGCAAGCTGCCGAAAATTACCGAAAGGCCGTTCACGCAAGCATGCAAGTGATCGTGCCGAAAGATGCCGTCGATGAGCACGTGGCGATTCTCAATGCGCTCGAACAGTTTGCGGCAACGCTCGACGCGCAGGCGATGAATGCGAATGACCCGCTCGCCTCCGTCGCGCTTCTGCGCACATACAATGAATCAGAGGCCGGCGTGCTCTCATCCTTCAACGCGCTCGCCACGTACTTCCGGGAAAAAACATCATGAACATTCGCACTTTCGTTCTTATATCCTTCTCACTCACCGGACTTGCTCCATCCCTTGCATTTGCCCAACCAGTAACAATAACTACGTCTGGACCCCAAATCTGCGAGGTAGTGAACGGCCAGCAGGTGTGCGCCCCCGTTCCACAAAATCCACCTCTCCCCACCGATCCTCCGAGGCCACCGTTAACAACTACGCAGGGAATTTTCGGATGCAATCGAAACGGCGCGTACGCGATGGACGTCGGCTCGCTCTCGGCGCAGGGGGGAGTGTATGTGCCCGTCTCGGATGCGGCAGTCACGCTCAACACCGGCATCATCGTCTACAAAGAGTGCGTGTTACGCAATCAGATTGTCCGCATGCGCGAGGCCGCGTCGGTCGGTCTTGCAAAGACCGCGAGCCGAGCAATAGAGACAGGTCGCGGTGGAGAGGCGCAGTACATGCGAAGTCCGGAGGAGCTTGTTACGGAAGCAAGCGATCCGGCGTTTATCAATTTCATGCAAACGGTCCCGCAAAATGCAAATGCTGCATTCCGCGAAGAGATTACGCGCGCGCTCGCAGTGACGTACGATCGCGAGACGCGAGGCAAAGAAACTGCGCTCAATTGTCCTTACGAGGGCGACGTGAGGCAAGCCATTACCAACCCTTACACGAATTTTAGCTGGGAGGGGTTTGGTCAGCTTTCGGATCCCGCCTGCAGCCCACTGACCGCATACTACATTCTTGACGATATGGCCGATGCGGCAACAGCACGCTGCATGGAGTACATGCAAGAGCAGTTGAGCTACGGCCGCGGATACTATCCAATGTTTGATGATCCGAACAACCCGTGCAGCGGACAAATCGTTACTCCGGCGGTAAACGTGCAAGAAAATTTCCAAGCAATCCTCAACAGCCCGATCCATCAGCTTGAGAGCGCCAACGACATCGGCCAGATGATCGGCGCGCTCTACTCAGGCATGTCGACACAGATGATTTCTGATAATCGCGGACTTGCAGGCATGACGCAGGGGATAGGGGGCCAGCCATCATTTATGGATCAGCTCGTCTCCGAATCCTCGGCGGGCGTGCGCAACTCCACACTCAACACAGCTCTCACCATCCTCAATTCCGCAAAACAGGTCGAGACTGCCTACCTCAGTGCCGTCACATCGATCCTCAGCGTGCTCACGCAGACCAGCACCGCACTCCGCAACGCGGAGAATCAATGCTGGAATCTCATCATTCCAAAAGTGTGCTCTACCACGCTCAATGCACAGAATGAATGCACCGACGGCAGCGGCATCACCTACAAAGTCGCGACGTCGACGGCCGGCTACGCGCAGGGCGTCATCACAGCACGCGTGACACCGCTCGTCGGCCCCACGACACAGAAAGTCACCACCTCTCAAAACGCGCTCCGCGCTATCGACCAGCTCCTCATTGCGGTCTCGGGCACCGCTTCTCTCGCCGCGCAACGACTCGCCATTCAACAACTCGACACCCTCATCGCGCAAAAGGTGCTCCACATACCGCCCGATGTCGATGGCCCTACAGGAGTCGTAAAGCAACTCTCGGATGTACGCTCGCTCACCAACACCCTCATTCAAGACACGGTGCGCGCGTGGGCCGACGACCCATCACCGACGGTCGGCTGGTGCAACGTCAACAATCCCGCAGTAATCGACGCGTGGAAATCACGCTGGAGAAAATAGTATGGGAAACAAGAAAATCTTTGCCATTTTGCTCGGTTCCGTCGCGATTATATCGTTCGCTCCGGTTTCCTCAGTCCACCTCACACCAGGATTAAATACCGCCCTTGCTCAAACAACGCAATCTTGTAGCGGAATGGGAAGTCTCTCAAATCCGTCTGGCCGCATTACCGATCTCTCGACCCTCCCTCCGAACGTGGCACCGCAAAGGGCGGCATACTATTGTACTGGCACAGGTTTCGTGGGAACCCAGTACATCTTTTTCGACTCTAACGATAGGGAAATCGCCAACATAGCTAGTCCAGCCCCTGGAACCTTTGTGAGCACCGGGTTAGGCGGAGCGACTGGCGGAAGGGCTAAAACTCTGACCCTCGGCCCCCAGGACTGTAACTTCGAGAAAAGCTGGGCTCCATTCTTTAAGCCCGGCTGTTGGGGAAGGCTACTTGGAGCTCTGGTAGCCAGTATTTTTGTCTCGATAGGCGCATCACTCCTCGAATTGGCTGGTTGGTTTTTCAATCACGTGCTCCAAAATACGATCGTTGACTTCAAAGGGGCAATATTCGGAAAAATCGAGGGTGCGATAAATATTGGCTGGACCGTATTTCGAGACCTCGCCAACATCACGATCATCGGCGTATTTACCTTCATCGCGCTCTCAATCATCTTTGGCCTCAAATCCTACGGGCAAAAAAAACTTGTCGCCAACGTACTCATCGTCGCGGTACTCATCAATTTCAGCCTGCTCTTTACGAAGATAATTATCGATGCGTCAAATTTTACGGCAACTCAATTTTACAGGGCAGCAATCGCCGACGCGGCTGCGAGTAAAGGAAGCGTCAGTGCGGCAACCTCAATATCGCCTACGGGAAGCACGTCTTCCGAATCATCGCCCACTCACACTACGAAGGGAATTTCTGGCTCATTCATGGAAACGATCGGCATTACCGGATTTGCGGATTCATACAAATACGTTCGCAGTATCCAGGAAGAGAAAGATAGCGGGATCGCGGGATTTCTTTTCGGGCTCATGTCGTTTATTTTTCTCCTGGGTGCCGCAATTGTCCTTTTTTACGGCAGCTTCCTGCTCATTACTCGTGCCGTACTTCTCATATTTCTAATGCTGACGTCTGCGGCGGCGTTTGCGACCTACCTCATCCCAAACATTGAAAAGGCATCGTATGGGTGGAAAACGTGGATTGAATCTTTGGCGCAAGTTGCCGTGTTTGCCCCGCTACTCCTACTCTTCTTGTGGATCACCCTCACGATTGCAAAGGCCCTCAAACCAATTACCACCATGTCAACTACCACATCAACATTGGGCCAGGCAGGCAGTTCGCCCGGAGGCGCCGTCGCCGCCATGTTTGGGTACTTCCTAATACTAGGAATGCTCTTCCTCTCATTCAAACTATCGAGCAAACTCTCGGGCAAGATCGCTGGTTTCAGTACCGCGGCGATGGTGCCGGGAGCGGCACTCGGATTGGGGCTCCGAGGGGTCGGCGCTCTTGGTACGGGGTTAGGATGGGGAGCCTCTGCACTGAGAGGAAAGATGCTGAACAATGGCTGGACAGACGCTGACGTTAACAAGGGAGTACGTGGATTTTTGATGAGGGGCGCAACTGTAGCCGCAAACAAGGCTGCGACGACCAATTTCAATGCATTGCAAAACAAGACTTTTGGTAAATTTACTAAGGCCCTCGGTATACCAAAAGCACTATCTGGCGGAATTGATACAAAAGGTGGGTTTGATGGCCTCATGACGCGAAGGGCGCAAGCGGGAGTCGCGAAGGGTAAAGCACTCGCGCCGACTGCAAGCTACCTTGCGGCCAAAGGCAAGGCAGCGGCTGAGACTGCCGCCCAAGCCGTGAGGGAGGAGATCAACGGACTGAAGGGCGAAAGGGCCGCACTCGACGGACAAAAGCAGACGCTGTCGGAAATCGCACGTGCTGAAATCGATCACGAGAAAAAGATTGGAATCTCCCGAGCGCAAGCAGCAGCCGAAGCGGGGCTATCAGGTGCACTTACCAACTCGAGTGCGCTTGCAAGGGTCGCGATGGAGCGTGCGGCGGCGAATCAACCCGATTCGCCAGAGGCGCGGGAGGGGATTGCGCTCGCACAAAGTGCGCAGGCCGCAACGGACAAAGCCAACATGCTCGCCGAATCCGCAGAGTCTCAGCGGAAAATCGCCGAAGAGGCACACGCCAACGCAGAAACGCTCAAAGCGGACGCAGCGGCCAACCCCAGTGATCCCGAAAAAGCTGGGGCGGCAGATGGGGCAAGTAAGGCGATGCTCGAAGCCACAAACGAAGCGGAGCGGCTCGCAAAAGACGCGAGTGCCGCGCGCGTACAGGAAGAACAAGCGCATCAAGCAGCACTTAACAAGATGGTCGAAGCTACGAGCAAGCTCGAGAAAACGGCTGCTGCTCCCGCGCCTGCCGCCGCATCGGGTGGATCGGCGGCACCAGGCGCCGCGAGTTCGGGTGGCAGCGGCTCGGCGGCGCAGGGAGGTGACCGCGCAACAGCCGAAAAAATCAACGAGGTTACAGAGGCGGTCAAAGAAGTGGGCAAGGAGCAGAGGCAACAGCACGAAGAGGGTCTCCGTGTGAGCATACCCAAAGCGCTCTCCGAGGCGGCGCAACAAATCCTCGACGCACAAGCAGAGCTTCGCCACGCACAGGAAGAAAAGCAGAACGTACATCTCACCGCCGAGGCGCGAGCAAAAAGGATGATTGAAACAAGCCCAGTCATAAAAGACATCACCGACCAAATATCTGCACGAGACAAAAAACTTGTGGAGATCAGAATTAAAAACGGCGTGAAGGGGGAAGACGTGTACTCTGGACGAGGGGATGACAAGATGATCAGAGACATCGCAGAAAAAGTCTCCAAAGAAACAATCGGAAGAACACAGATAACAGTGGCAAAATCGTTCATCAGGGATCCGCGAGCCCGCACCAAGGTCGAAGGAATGTTACGCGAGCGCCAAAAGACAGACCGAATCAAAGACCTCGCCGCAGCGTTCACCGAAACCGGGGCGATCGAAACGCCGCCTGCACCCGCGCCTGCGCCGTCTCCGACACCTCCCACCGGAGGAACCGTATAATCTATGGACCAAGAGATTGATTTGCGAGAAGCATTGAAAGAGCGTTTTTTTGAACTCCCCAAAGTCGTACAAGACGCCATCACCTCGACTGACATACAAAAACTCCTTCAAGGTCTTGCGGAGACAAGTAAGCTACATGTCGATCAGTGGCAAATACTTGAAAATGAAGTGATTATGGCCCTCTATGGAGTCACTGAGGTCACAGATTTACAAACCAATATCCAGAAACATGTCAATGTTCCCGCCGAAATGGCCGCACTTCTTGCGACGAACATCTCAAAAATGGTATTTGAGCCAATTCGCGGAGAGATTGAGAGCTCTCTGCGTCACCCCGATGCGCAGGCCGCTGTGGCAAGCGGCGTCGACACGGTTCGATCCCAGATACTCGCAAACAATGCCCAGCCCAGCCCCGCGACGCCTCCACCTCCCTCGCCGACGCAGAAAGTGGCGCGCGCGCCGATTTCTGCGGCATACCACGCTGGCGAACCGTCGAGCGCGCGCGCCTCTGTCGACGACGATCCGTACCGAGAGTCACCGACCTGAGGCGAGTTATCAAGAAGTCTTTTTGAATTGCGATTCGACGCTTTCTGCGCTGATATAATGCGTGCATGCAGTTTCAAGTGCCTCAATTCATCGAGGTAGAGGATAAGATCTTTGGTCCGCTGACCTTCAAGCAATTTATCTACGTGGGCGGCGGAGCAGGAGCGTGCTACATAATCTGGCGCATGCTGCCCATCTATGCGAGCGCACCCCTTATTGCCGCAGTAGCGGGCCTTGCTGTGAGTCTTGCGTTTTTTCAATTCAACGGCCGGCCATTTATCACGAGCCTTGAAAATGGCTTCTACTTCCTCATCCGAGGCAAGCTGTACCTCTGGAGCAACGCCCCAAAGAAAAGCACCATCGCGATAAAGGGAAAACCGCTGCGCGGCGACCTTTCCAACATATACATACCGAAGCTCTCCGAGAGCAAACTTCACGAACTCTCGTGGAGCCTCGATATCAAAGAAAGGATAGCGCAGGGAATAGCAAGTGACGTTGAGCGTGAGGGAGAACATCCGGGCGCACCCTCACTCATGAGAAGTCCCCAGCAAGTGCGCGACTCGATATTGAGCCAATCTGCGTAATATATGCCTACCAAATCCGAAAACCCTCGCGCGAGCGCTCGATCAACACAGGAATTTTTGCCCGTTTCCGAGGTGCGTGATGGCGTCGTGGTACTAAAAGACGGAAGTCTCCGAGCAATACTCCTCGCATCATCGATCAACTTCGCGCTCAAATCCGAAGACGAGCAGACTGCCTTCATTATCCAGTTTCAAAACTTCCTCAATTCCCTCGACTTTTCTGTGCAGATTTTCGTGCAATCGCGCACGCTCGACATCCGCCCCTATATTGCCACTCTTGAGGTGGCATACAAAGAGCAGCTCGACGATCTCATGCGCATCCAGATTCGGGAGTACATTCAATTCATCAAAAGCTTTACCGAAGCAGCGAATATCATGTCCAAAAACTTTTTCGTCTCCGTACCCTATAGCCCGGCAATTCAACTGAGCAAGAGCGGCATCGCGTCGATGCTCCCGTTTGGAAAATCTAAAACGAGCTCTGAGGAGTCGAACAAAACGTTTGAAGAAAGCGTCTCTCAGCTGGAGCAGCGGGTCTCTATTGTGCAGCAAGGCCTCGTCCGCACGGGCGTGCGCACCGTACAGCTCGGCACCGAAGAGGCGATCGAGCTTCTCTACAAAATGTTTAATCCCGGCGAAGAAGGCAAGCCGATGCCGCTGAACAGTCAACAGTAAATAGTACGTAGAATCTAAAAAATACCGCTACAATCCACCTAACGACTACTGACTATTTTCTACTGACTACCTACTATGGCTCTTCTCGACTTTCTCACAAAAAAGCAGGCGGACTCTCCAGACGTTTTGCCCATACTTCCGGAAGAAATCTATAAGATGGGCATCCTCGACCTGCAAGATGTGATCGCGCCGCACGCGCTCCACATCTCGCCGCGCGAACTCGACCTCGGCGAGAAGATCGCGCGCACATTCTTTGTCATCTCGTATCCGCGCTTTCTCACGACGGGCTGGTTTGCTCCGATCATCAACATGGACAAAGTCCTCGACATTTCGATCTTCATACACCCGCTCGATACCAATGAGATGCTGCGTAAATTTCAGAAGAAGGTTGCCGAGGTGCAAAGCCAGATCTCGACGCGCGAGGCGAAGGGGATGGTCCGCGACCCGATGCTCGACACCGCGTACTCCGATCTCGAACAACTCCGCGATTCCTTGCAGCAGGCGCAGGAGCGCATGTTTGACGTGGGGCTCTACATTACGATTTATGGAAACACGCGAGAGGAGATCGACAAGGTGGAAACTGATGTGCGCTCGGTGCTCGAATCTCGACTCGTCTACATTCGCCCCGCGCTCTTTCAGCAAGAGCAGGGATTCCGCTCCGTGCTCCCGATCGCGACCGACGAGCTCGACGTCCATACGAAGCTCAACTCCGCACCTCTCTCGTCCATATTTCCGTTCATTTCGTTCGACCTGACGTCGGATAGGGGAATACTCTACGGAATCAACCGGCACAATTCGTCGCTCGTACTCTTCGATCGGTTCTCTCTCGAAAACTACAACTCCGTCACCTTTGCAAAATCGGGAGCCGGAAAATCGTACACAACGAAGCTCGAGATTTTGAGAAGTCTTATGTTCGACACCGAAGTTATCGTCATCGACCCCGAGCGAGAGTATGAATACTTGGCAGTCACGGTGGGTGGGCGATACTTCAATATCTCGCTCTCGTCGGAACACCACATCAACCCGTTTGATCTCCCGATTCCACGCGGCGACGAAAGCCCTTCGGATGTCTTGCGCAACAACATCATCACGCTCGTGGGGCTTTTTCGCATCATGCTCGGCGGCTTGACGCCGGAAGAAGACGCGATCATCGATAGAGCGATTACCGAGACGTACGCGCTCAAAGACATCACCGCGGACGCAAACTTCGCCCAAATCGAACCGCCACTGCTTTCAGACTTCGAGCTCGTGCTCTCCGGCATGGAAGGCTCAGAATCGCTCGTCTCGCGGCTATCGAAATATACGAAAGGCACGTGGTCGGGCTTTATGAACCGCCCAACCAACGTAGACATGAACAAGAAATTGACGGTCTTTTCGGTGCGCGACATGGAGGATGATTTGAAACCGGTCGCTATGTACATCATCACGCACCACATCTGGAACACGGTGCGCAAGGAGCTCCGCAAGCGTCTCCTCATCATCGACGAAGCGTGGTGGATGATGAAATCGCAGGATACCGCCTCGTTCCTCTTCGGAATCGCGAAACGCGGCCGCAAATACTACCTCGGCCTTTCAACGATCACCCAAGACGTCAACGACTTCCTCACATCGCCCTACGGGACGGCCATGATCACCAACTCTTCGATTCAATTATTACTACGACAGTCGCCGACCTCCGTCGATCTCGTACAACAAACCTTCAAGCTCTCCGACGAGGAAAAATATCTGCTCCTTGAATCAGACGTGGGGGAGGGGATCTTCTTTGCGGGCCTCAAGCACGTGGCGATGAAAGTAATCGCCTCATACACCGAAGATCAGATCATTACCTCGGATCCGTCTCAGATACTCGCGATCAAAAAGGCCAAACAAGAGCTCGAAGCGGCGAATGATGCGGGGCAGACGGTGAGCACGCCCGACACGACGTCAACCCACGCCGGACAAATTAAAGAGGCGCCAGTAAATCTCGGCGCTGCGCCGGCGAGCGCGCCAATAACCCCGCAATGAAAACACGATCATTGACCACATCGCGGAGACATCTCGTGTTCACGGCGCTTATACTTTGTGCGGCGCTGCTCGCGACATCACGCGCTCACGCACAGAGCGGCCTTCTCGGATTTGAGCGTTCGCTCGTCATACAGATGAACCCGCAGTATCCGAGGCCGGGAGACATCGTATCGCTCAAGGTAACGAGCCCCATTCAAGATATTTCGGAGGGAGAAATAGCATGGACTACAAACGGCAAGCCACTCTCATCGGGGACGGGGGAGCTCACTGCGCAAATCGAACTCGGTCCACTCGGGAGCAGGACCGTGATCGGCGTGAACGTCATCACAGACAACGGAGAGGCATTCGGAGAAATGACCATCATCCCCACAGAGATCGATCTCCTCGTCGACACCGACGCGTACGTGCCGCCTTTCTACCGCGGGAGAGCCCTCCCATCGGTTGGAACGACCGTGTACCTTGAAGCGAAACCTCGTTTCCTTCTGCCGAGCGGCGCGAGCGTGCCCACGAGCGACATCTTTTTCACATGGAAGAAAAACAACGACACGTTGACTGCTCTGAGCGGTAAAGGAAAATCCGTCGCGCGCATACCCTTACAAAATCTTTTCGGCACGTATGTGGTGTCGGTCGAAGCATACACGAGCGACCGCAGTCTTTCGGGTCGCGCTACCCACACACTCACTCACACGCCGCCAGCCGTTTTACTCTACCAAGACCACCCCCTCTACGGCATCATGTACCACCGCGCCCTCACAAGCCCAGCGACATTTTCTGAAAACGAAATCACGTTTGCACTCGTGCCATTTTTTGCACAGGCAACAAGCCCCAACGACCCTGGGCTCACGTTTGCATGGAGCGTAAATGGACAAAGTATCCCCGCAGACGCAAACAATCCGAGCCGAATCACCATCAATGCCGATAATTCATCGGGCGAAGCACTCTTGAAGCTCGGCCTGTCGCACAAAACCAACTATTTCTTTTCTTCTGACACGACGTGGAATATGACGCTCTCTTCAAGAGAACCTTCATCGGCGACGTTTAGCCCTTTCACTGAGTAGTATGACGAGAACCATCATCGAATATACACTCGCGGCAGTTGTTGTCGTCATCCTCGGCGCTTTAGTAGGGTGGTATTTCTTCCTCGAAAAAAAATCCGATGGAGCAGTGCCCCCGAGCGCCGCACGGGAATACGAAGTGCCGATCGCAGAACAGTCCGATCATCCTGCAAGCGCCCCGAGCCCGTCGTTCCTTTCGAAACTGCGCGAGAGCATCTTCGGGTCGGGGGATGGGGTATCTGAGACACCGAGCGCGGCGTTCGGCGAAAGCACTGTTACAACGCCCGCAGGGCCCGCAGCCATCGTCGAGCAGGTGGTAAAGCGGCCTCCGCAGCTCTCACAGGTACACGCAAAACCAATCGCGGGCATGTCTTTTATAGCAACGCCCGAAGGCGAGCGCCTCCGATTTGTCGAGCGCGCAACGGGGTACGTCTACGATGCTAACCTAGAGACTGGGGCCGTGGCACGCATCAGCAACACACTGTCTCCAAAAGTGTACGAGGTGATTATTTCAAAAAGCGGCCGTGTCATCGAGCGTACCCTCGACGCTGATGGCCGCATATCGACCACGGCACATCTTTTCGCAGCATCAAGCACCGCAAGTGCAACGACCTCCGCCGCAACCTCAACGCGTTTACTTCCAAAAGACATCGAGCGCATCGCCGTAGACCCCAAAACCGAAAATCTTTTTTATCTCATCCGCAGCGCATCGGGCGTCGAGGGCCATCAATCAGAATGGGGCGGAACAAAAGCGACGCGAGTGTTTTCTTCCGGCGTACTCCATTGGATCCCCCTGTGGCTTTCCGACGGTCGCGTCATTCTCACGCAGAATGCCGCAAGCGGCGTCCCGGGATTCGCATATGAAATCGTGAGAGGGGAGACGCGTCCGCTCCTTCGGAACATCGCGGGACTCACGCTCCTGCCGCGCGCGTCGGGTTCGGTGATTTTTGGCGAGGCGACGAGCGGCTCGTTCAATCTTTTCGCTCAGGCAGGCCCTACGAGCACTGCGATGCGACTCTCAATCAAAACCGCGGCGGACAAATGCGCTTGGACACCGGACCTATTAACACAGAGCACGAGTACCGGAAAGATTGTCACGAAGGTAACGCGCACCTACACGGCGCTCTGCGGAGTCCCGGAAGAATCGCCTGCGCCTGGTTTTCTCGAAAATTGGTACCGCGGCGTCACGCACACATCGGACACCTTGTGGTGGGTGGATGCAGGCTCCGGCAACGCAACACTCGTATATAATCCAAACGTATCGGTGGATGTGGATCGCCCACAATTTAATGGCACAGGAGGATACCTCGCATTCATAAACAAAACTGATTTGTCTCTGTGGATATTCCGCGTAGAAAAATAACTATGATAAAAAAGCTCTTTCATGCCATTCGAACACGCGCTCGGAATGTTCTTTTCCAGGGAGCTGCGTTTGCGCCGCTTGCGAAGTATTCCGGGACCCCTCTCGAGGGCATATATTCCAGTACCGCGGTGTGGGATCTCGGCGACTTTTTGGGTGGATTTTTCAAATTCGCGATTGCGGTCGGTGCGATCGCCGCCATACTTCGCATCGCATACGCGGGATACCTCTATATGGGCTCAGACATTACAAACAACAAGGGGAGGGCCAAAACCATTCTTACTGATGTCGTAATTGGCCTGCTTCTCCTCCTTTCGATCTGGATCATCCTGTATCAGATCAATCCGAATATTCTGAAAATCGATCTCCTGAAAACCCTAAACGAATCGGAACAAAAACTGCAGCAGCAGCGCGAAGCCAACAGGGCTGGATCTGCTGGGGAATGATAGGGCCACGCACTACGCCGCGTACTTAATGACGACGCGGCGATTTCGCCCTTCTCCGTGCGATTCTGTCTTTACGTTTGGAGCACCCTGCAGTGCCGTATGCACGATAAGGCGTTCGTATGAACTCATAGGGGAGAGCTCGACATCGTACTGAAACGAGCGAGCGCGCTCTGCCATCATGAGGGCTTTCGTCTCAAGATCTTTGAGCTGCCGCGTGCGGTAGCCATTCACGTCGATAAGCGGCATCGGGGTGCGCGGAGATCCTTCGGCCTCTGCCGCCTCTCCCTCAGGCTGCGCGAGCCGCGCATCAAGACTCTTCTCGTAAATTTTCTTAACCAAAAAATCAATTGCATAGAGCGTATCCCCATGGACGCCGATGAGCGAGCGCGCATCTCCCTCGGTGCGAATGGAGTAGATTTCCTGCCCCGCAACGGTGCTGTGCTCTATCGCAGTATACGGAACGCCGAGTTTGGTGAGTACTTCGGTGAGAATCGTTTCAACAGATTTCATACGGGGCACTATACCCCGCAGTACAAATCTCAGCAAATAAAGGGTATTCATACCGCGGGGTATTCGACCTGTGTTGCGTCTTCGCTCGGAGAAAATGAGAGCGCTCTCTCATTTTCCATCCTCGCTAGCCGCAATAAACCTCAACTCCTCATTGTTATGTACGACCGGGGGCAGGCTCCACTAATCAACCATTCCACTTTCTACCCGCGGCAAATTCCTGCGCAATCATGAAGAGGTTACTCGTTATGAGGTAGAGGGGAACCGCCGCAATGAGCCAGTACCCAACGACTCCCATAATCACGGGGAGTACGTACCGAGCCTGCAAATCAAAACTGCGCGCCATGTCGTTTGAAAATGTGGCCTCCACAGCGGTCTGCGACCCGCGCGGCCCCATGGAGAGCCGGCTGTAGATCAGCTGTGTTACTCCTGCGAATACTGCGAGTACAATACTGTGACTTTGCATGCCGATGAGGCCGAAGAATTCCATGTTGACCATTTCTGGAATCGGCACAAACGAGTACAATATCGTCGCGTCAACTTCTGGCAATCCGCCACCGCTGAATACCCAGTAGAGCCCGATGAGGACGGGGAACTGCGCGAGGAGGAGTCCGAGGCCCGCAAGCGGATGCACTCCCCGCTCACGGTAGAGCGCGAATATGGCCTTCGCCTGCTCTTGTTTGTCATCTTTGTACTTTTCCTTAAGAACCTCCACCTCGGGGGCAATCTTCTTCATCGCAATCTGCGTCTCTACAGCACGGCGAGAGAGGGGATAGATAACGACGCGCGCGACAATCGTGAGCAGAATGACCGCCACACCCATGTCGTGGGTGGGGATGATGTCGACCAAAAAAACGAGCCCATTGTAGAGCGGGGCGTAAATCGCAATATGAAAGAATTCTGAAATCATTGGAGGATTGTATCTCGTATCAGGATATCAAGCGAGCCCGCTTCAAGAGCCGCTCGACGTCGCGCCCGAGTTCAACATTCGCCGCATGCGCGGCAGCCGCTTTTGCACGAAACACGAGAGCGAGAGGTTCTGACATGGCGCGCATGTGCGACTGGAGCGTTTCGCGGCACTGCCGCTCAATCCTATTTCGGTCGACCGCTCGTGCCGACACTTTTTTGGACACTACGCTCGCCATCTTCGGGCCATCACTCTGCGGCAGAGGAGCGATGGAGAGCGAAAAAAAATCCCCATGCACGCGCTCGTGCTTTGATTTCTCTAGCCGCACAAAATCGGCACGAGAGAGCCGAAATTTCTTGGGCATAGCGCTGGGTTGGCGTTGGGCTGGAAAAAATTTTGCAAAGCGACTACACAGAAAGCTTCGCGCGACCCTTTCGGCGACGGCGGCGCAACACATTGAGGCCGGAAGTGCTCGCGCTGCGCGCTCGGTACCCGTGCGTCTTCGCTCGCTTACGCTTCTTTGGCTGCCATGTTCGTTTCATGCGGACACTATACGCATTTTTTTCATTCTCACAACCCCCGGGAACATTGGCCCGTGGCCTTCTGAGAACCTCGCGCAGCGATTATTCAATGGACCGCAACATCGCGCAGTGGTGATAGGGGATAAACTTGGCACGAACGACGAGTTCGAAGACGCGCCACAGGCCAATGTTCCTCGTCCCCACACTATCCACACCTTATGCCCACCCCTTCGCGATGCCACACTCCTTTCATTGCGGAGCGCCGCGCGTATAATGTCCAAGCTCTCGCATTCTTCATGACCACCTACACAATGAGTAATAGAGAATTGTGGCAAAACGCACTTGTTCAGATTGAGCTTGGCACATCGGAGGCGTCCTTCAGGACGTGGTTTAAAAATACCGATATCGCGAGCCGCGATGGGGGGACCGTTCATGTGGCCGTTCCGTCCAAGATAGTCAAGGAATGGCTCATGGAAAAACATCATAAGCTCATCCTTAAGGCTTTACGCGGCCTTGACCCGACGATCCGCACCATTGAATTTACCGTACATCGCTCGGCGACCACGCCGACTGAAAGGAAGCCCCAACGACCACAAGCGCCCGAGAACACATCGCTCGATCTCGCGAGCCTCTATATCGACAAGCGCGACAACCTGAACCCCCGCTACACCTTCGAGACCTTTGTCGTCGGTCCATTCAACGAACTCGCGCACGCTGCGGCAAAAGCCATACTCGATCGCCCGGGCCTCGCGTACAACCCCCTCTTTATCTACGGCTCCACCGGCCACGGAAAGACCCACCTTATTCAAGCGGTTGGAAATTACTTCAAGAAACTTCACAGCAATAAGAAAGTGCTGTACGTGACGTCCGAGAGATTTTCTATCGACTACATCAATGCCGTGAGGTCGGGGCACGCCAACAACTTC
The DNA here is from genome assembly GCA_964437185.1 of uncultured Candidatus Saccharibacteria bacterium. GTDB lineage: Bacteria > Patescibacteriota > Minisyncoccia > Phycocordibacterales > UBA2100 > UBA10103. Next base: position 158,282 of record CAYTFU010000001.1, read on the forward strand.
AAAGATCAGTACCGACAATATGATGTTCTTATCATGGACGACGTCCAGTTCATCGCGAACACGGAAAAAACCCAGGAGGAGCTTTTTCACCTCTTCAATGCGATGCGCGATAATAACAAACAGATCGTCTTTTCCTCCGACAAACACCCGGCGCTTCTCCCAGGCCTTGAAGATCGCCTGAAGGGGCGCTTTGGCGCCGGCATGATCGCAGAAATACCGGAGCCTGATGTCGAGTCGCGCATCGCAATCATCCGCGCAAAAATTGAGCAGCACGGATTCTCCATTCCCGAAGACATCATTCAGTACATTGCGGAGAGTTTGCGCGGAAATATACGAGAGCTTGAAGGGGTACTCAATATGATTGTGTGTAAGTCCCAACTCAAAGGGAAGGTTATCTCTCAAACCGACGTGCGCGCGCTCATAAAGCACAACGTGAAGCCGAATCGAGGGGTATCGGTTGATGAAGTTGTCCGTCGTATCGCGCAGTACTATGATATTGCGGAGAAGAGTATTTACGAGAAGACGCGCAAAAAAGAGGTGGTAAAACCGCGCCAAATCATCATGTACATGCTTCGAGAAGAATTCAGTGTCTCATATCCCTCGATAGGTGAAAAACTAGGAGGACGCGATCACACGACCGTCATCCACTCATGCGAAAAGATAAAAGAAGAAATGAAATCCAATCTCTCGCTCGAGCAAGAGCTTGATCACATCCGAACACTCATACACGCATAACTATGTGGATAGCACCTGCTAATGTAATGAATAAACCTATACTATCCACACTCAACATTCCAAAATTCCACTAACTACCAAGATATCAAATCCAAACCTTTAACTTCTCAACACCCTCCACTCCCAAAAAATCAATAATCTAAAACATATTTCCAACTTCTCCACACCATCCACACCACTAATAGTAGTAATAGTATTAATAAAGTATCTCTATGAAAATCTCAACAACAAAAGAATCATTTCTAAACGCGGTGTTGTTGGGAGAAAAAATAGTAGGGAAGAAAGAATCACTCCCGGTACTTTCTTGTGTGCTTATTGATGTAGGAAGTCAGTGTGTGATTCGGGCCACCAATCTCGAGGCGGGAATAGAGATCGTGCTACCGTGTGATATTCAAGAAGTGGGAATTGTCGCAGTCCGTGCAAATATCCTCACGCAGACACTCCGCGCTATTTCCGGGGATAAGGTAGTAATCTCACTTGAGGATGGAAACCTTATTGTCGAATCTCGGGGGACAAGAACTCTTATTAAGGCGGTTCCACACGAGGAGTTTCCTAAACTCAACGCTGCTCAAGGGGGAGATGTGATGGTTTCAAGGGCCGATTTTTTGAGAAGTATGCATTCTGTTTCGTACGCGGCATCCCCATCAATGATTCGTCCAGAATTGGGCAGTGTGTATATTTCCGTGTCACAGGGCTCAGTCACGGCGGTAGCGACAGATTCTTTTCGGTTGGCAGAAAAGGTGGTGCCCACAACGCGGAATAAGGGAGATGTCGATCTCCTTATCCCACTTAAGCATGCTCAGGAGCTGTCTCATATACTAGAAGCGTCTAGTACAGACGAACTTCACCTCACAACAAACGAATCGCAAATGTCCGTGAGGATTAACGGTATCGTTTATACTTCCAGGATTATCGAGGGTACGTTTCCGAATTATAAGGAGATAGTTCCCAAGACATTTGAGACAGAAGCAACACTCATAAAAGCAGATTTTGCAGAAATGTTGCGCAAGGCACGGGTCTTTTCTGGGAGCGACCAACATGTTGGCTTGCACATATACCCAAAAAAGAAAATATTCAGCGCGACCGCGCAGAGTGCAGATGTGGGGGAGATGTCTGACACCTTGGATGCGGCTCTAAAAGGAGAAGACCTCGATATTAATTTTCATATCGGATATTTATCAGATTGCCTTCCTGTGGTCGAATCGGATTCCATCACGCTTCATTTTGCGGGACCAGGAAAACCACTGGTGGTGCGCGGGGCTTCGGACACCACGTTTAGATACCTCGTAATGCCGCTCAATAGGTAGTGCATCGTTACTGTACGGAGATTGAAATGTTGTATTCCTGCGTCGATCCATCGACGAGCGATGCCACTGCTCGTACGATCCCCTGACCGCGTCCATTGGGCGAGAAAATGACCGTAAAGGGCGCTTCGCCGGATGATCCAACGAGAGCACCGTTTACAAAATATGAAACACGCAGGACGGGCGCGGGACCTTGGAATGCAGAAGTGAACGTAATCGGTGTTCCTTGTTGAAACGATGCGCCTTGTTGTGGTGAGGTGATACGAAACATCGCGAGCGGCACGGTACCTCCCGGAGTATCTGGGTTTGGGGCGGGCGTCCAATTTTGTCCCGCCCACAGGGAAACTGGGTAATCCCAGTATGCGAACTGTGAATCCGCAGCGGGGTTTGCGGGGCGACCGCTGCGCGGATTGTTTTTATCTACCCAATATAAAATTTCATGAATACCATGTGACGCATCCGTGTTCCAGTTTCCTGTAAGTGCCGGTGGAATGGAGTCAACCTCTGAATCAGGCGCAGGAGGAGGGAAGGAATCGGAAGGTGAAGAATATTTCTGCAGCGCCTCGAGCATAAACTCGTGCCACATGGGCGCGATGATGAATGCAGCGATCCTCTTTGCCATTTCAGAATTGTCATTGTTGCCTGCCCACGCGCCGACCGCGATGCCGGGCGTGTAGCCCAAAATCCACACATCGCGGAAATCGTTGGTCGTTCCCGTTTTATCGGCGACATCGTACTCGGGGAAATAGAGTGGTGAGTTTGCGCCAAACTCCGGAGTTCGTGCCACATTGTCTGAGAGGATGTCGTTGATCTGTCGTGCTACTTGCGGTTCGAGCACTTGCGCGCTCTCAGCCGTGTATTCCTCAAGCACCTTTCCCGACTTATCTTCCACGCGGAGAATTCCCGTCGGCGCATTGCGCGTCCCGTCGTTTGCAAACACACCATACGCCCCTGTCAGTTCAAGAAGGCTCACCTCGCCGCCGCCGAGTACGAGCGTGAGTCCATACTGATTCGCACTGCCGAGCGTCGTGATGCCGAGCGCGCGCGCCATCGAGAGTGCCTCAGTGAGGCCTGTGAGGTAGAGCGTTTTAATTGCGGGGATGTTGGTCGACTGCGCGAGCGCATCGCGCAGTTTCATAGGGCCCTTGAAGAGACCATCGTAATTTTCGGGCGAGTAACAGGGCGGCTCACTATTAAGCACGTCTTCGGGCTTGCAGTGCGTTGAGAACTGCGTTTTGAGATCGAAGACAACCGTATCGGGCGTGTAGCCTTTTTGAAACGCTGCGGCGTACACGATCGGTTTGAATGAGGAGCCTGGCTGACGGTGCGCGAGCGCGACGTTCACCTTTCCATCGATTGTGTCGTCAAAATATCCTTTTGAACCGATCATCGTGAGAATTTGCCCTGTCTTTGGATCTATTGCCACGATCGATTGATTGGACGCATTAAAATCCCGCAGCATGCCTGGCGCGTGCTTTGCGACGATGTCCTCCGCCTTTTTCTGGAGGTCGTAGTCGAGGGTTGTAATGACGCGCAGGCCCTCTTTTACTATGGCATCCGGGCCGTATTTCGCTTCAAGGTACTCGCGGACATAAAAGACGAAGTGCGGCGCCTTGATGCCCGCCTCCGCGGTGTTGCGAAACTCCACCGTTTCACCAATCGCGGCGGTAAACTCCTCTTCCGTAATGAAGTTGTGTTCGCGCATCTTTGAGAGGACGAGCTTGGCGCGGCCATCGAGTTCGTCGCGGTGGTTGCCATAGGGAGAATAGTACGTCGGCGCCTGGGGGAGCGCGGCGAGGTACGCCGCTTGCGAGAGCGTCACGTCTTTTGCATCCACGCCAAAAAAGTATTGACTTGCTTCCTGTACGCCGTACACCGTTCCGCCGTAGGGATTTTCGTTGAGGTACGTGGAAAGAATTTGGTCCTTAGTAAAAACGCGCTCGAGTTTGATGGCGAGAATAATTTCTTTGATCTTGCGTAGGATGGTTTTGTCTTGGGTGAGGAGCGCGTTTTTCACGACCTGTTGCGTGATCGTAGATCCTCCCTGCCCAGAATATCCCTCGCGGAGGCCAAGCTGCACGAGCGTTGCGCGCAAAAGCGCCAGTGGGCGGACGCCACGGTGTGTGTAAAAGGTGGCATCCTCAATCGCGACCGACGCTTTTTGAATGTAGGAAGAAATTTCCTCAAGCGGCACCGCGGTGCGTCGCATCGTGCCGTGTACATCGTAGAGGACGACATTGCCCGTGCGATCATAAATCTTGGTCGATTCCGAAACGCGCCTATTTTCAAATCCGTTGATCGAGGGGATCGCCACAAACGCCGCCCAAATGAGAAGGGCGCCCACGGCGCAGAGCCCCGCAATTCCGCCAACGAGGATAGTTACTTCCATCCACGCTGGCAACCATCGTCCTTTTCGAGCTGACATTGCGGAATTGTAGCTTCTTTCCTACCTTTTCTCTACTGTTTACCGTGCGCGGGCGAGATGGGTGACGGCGATTGCTATAGCATCGTATTCGTCGTCGTGCTCGATTTTTTTATCAATCTTCACGAGCGCGCGAAGCATTTGCGCCACCGCTTTTTTATCAGCACCACCCCAGCCTGCCGCAGCACTTTTCACTTCGCCTGGTGTGTATTCAAATACTTTGAGTCCGGCGCTGCTTGCGGCAGAAATAAGCGCGCCGCGGACTTCCGCGACACGCATCGCCGTCTTTTGATTCTTCTCAAAAAATAATTTCTCCAGCGCCACGCAATCAGGGGAGTGCTCGCGCATAAGCCGCACACACTCGTCGACGACTGTAGCGAGGCGCTCGGTAAACTCGCTTTTCGGTGACGTCTCGATGCATGCGGAATATAGAAGAATCTCTTTGTTCGCCCTGAGTCCAGTCGAGGGGTCGATCCCATCCTTCTCCACCACCGCCACCCCACACCTCCCATACCCCGGATCAATCCCCAAGACTTTCATGTAGGGAGTATAGCTCAAACAGCGTCAGCGACGATTTTGTTGCAAATGAGCTTGGTGATGGCATGATTGAGGAAGACAACTGTGTCATATCCGCTGCAACCGGGAGTAACGTGCAATGTCTGGGAAGAAAGTCACTTTTCCACCCGTGCCTAAGCCATTGCATGATCTGCATTGGCCGTCTATACGCTGGTATGCCTGGGTGCACTTGATGGGTGCTTTGGGCGTATGGTACCTCTACAAGCCGTTCGACGTCGTGCTGCCTGCCGGTAGCATTGCGCATGAATTTTTGAGGACGTATTTTGGCGATACGATAATCATCTCACGATACTCGCATTGGGCGCTTGCGATTTCAGTAGCGTTGTTCTTTTTGGTCCACCTATCCATCGGGGCGCTTGCGCACCGGTACTACAGCCATCGATCGTACGTCGCTTCCGCAAGGATGCAGTACATGCTGCTGCCGTTCTTTGCTGCGGCTGCGCAAGGGCCGATGTTGTACTGGGCCTTGATCCATGTTGATCACCACGCCGACACGGACGGTCCCGGTGACCGGCATTCTCCGTATCGAAGCGGGAACGGGTTTGTCGGCAGGATCGCCGGTTTCTTCTACTCGCAAATGGGATGGCCATGTACAAACCATGGAAAACGGGAGCCGCGAATGGAGGTCTTGAAGGCTTTCATGAGGAATAAGGACGCGTACGTTCCCGCTAAGTGGGAGAAGGATAACCACAAGAAGCTAGCCTTTAGGATTGGGTTTGTTCTACCCATCGCACTGTGTAGCCTTGTCGGGGACCCTGTTACTGGTATGACTGTGGGGTGGGGGCTTCGTCTTGTGTGCAATTATCACGGGACGTGGATAGTGAACTCGATCGCTCACACGATCGGTAAGGTCACGAAGCCGGGCCAGACTGCACGCAATGCTTGGTGGTGGCTCCAAATACCGCTGGGAATTGCGTCAATCGGCGAGGCGAACAATCATGCCGAGCACCACGACGACACAAACCGTTGGATACTCGGGTGGTTTGACCCGGCCGGATGGTTCATCTGGTGCTGGATGCAGATTCGCTTGGCATCAGAGAACGAACCGAAGACTGCAACTGCCTAAGCATGTCCTAGGCGAAGGGCGGGTCCGTGTGATCCGCCTTTTTCTTTTGGGTAAGAGTGTCGGTGAGTGATAGGATGTGTGAATGAGTGTTTTTGATAAGAACGATGCGGTGCATTTGCGGAATCTGGTGTTTGGTGTGGAAGATGGGATCGTCTCGACTGTTGGATTGCTCTCGGGCATCGCGATTGCAGGTGTGCCCCGCGCGACGATTTTACTTACAGGTGTCGTGCTCATCTTTGTGGAAGCAATATCGATGGCGGCAGGGAGTTTTCTTTCAGAAGCATCTGTCGATGATTTGTCCGAGGAGTCTGCGCCCAAGGCCTCGATCTCCGCAGGAGTGATTATGTTTTCCTCGTACTTTGCGGCTGGCTTCGTGCCGCTCATGCCGTATCTCTTTTTGGATGTCGGGCAAGCATTTGTTGCGTCTATCTTTGTCTCGCTCGCCTCGCTTTTCGTGCTCGGCTATTGGAGCGGTAATGGCTCGCGGAAGCCGATGAAGAAGGCGCTCCGCATGATGCTCGTAGGCGGCGCAGCGATATTGGTAGGTGTCCTCGCTGGAAGTTTGCTCGCCTAACCGTCACTCCGCGTTGGTGTATACCTCCTCGACATCGTCGTGCGAATCTATCTTTTCCAAAATTCCCATCAACTTTTCATTATCAGATTCTGAAAGTGGCACGGTCGTCTTCGGTGCCCACGTGGCACCAGAGTGCTCAAATGCCCACAAGGCGCTCCCGGGGGAGGCGAGTGCGAGCCCCAGCTCGGAAAGGAGATGTTTGATCTCCTGAGCCGTTCTGTTGCGGTTGTCGGTGAGTGTCTCAATAATTATCGCCGCGCCGCCCGGTCCGTAGGTTTCGTATGTGATTGATTCGAGTGCCGCTGCATCAGCAGATGTGCCCTTGGCGATTGCACGCTCTATCGTATCCTTGGGCATGTTGGTTTTCTTTGCAGTCTCGATGATGGCGCGAAGGCCTGGTGCCGCGACATCGCCATTTGCTTTCTTACTCTCGACGGCGATGCGCTTCCCAAGTTTTCCCCAAAGATTGCTCTTCGCCGCATCTTCCTTACCCTTTTGCCTCTTTATCTGCGCCCATTTATTGTGACCAGCCATGGTTGATTACGAGCAAAGCGAGTTAGCAACCATGAGTACTCAGCACCGTCATGCGTACCCCGCAACTGTCACTCAGCTCGTCTCGGCAGTATGCCTTAGAGAGAAACAATGCGCAAAACGGTGCTGGGTGCCCTAATTACTTAGGAGCAAAGCGAGTTAGTAATTATGAGTACTCTTCGCCGGTGGGCAAATAAACTAAGATTGGTGATGTGGTTACGTAGAGACGGTATGTGCGAGGAGCACGATATCTGCAAAAGGCGTTGCGGTACCATGGTTGCTATCAAAGCAGTATGCGTTATGGGGAAATAATATGCAAAAAGGTGCTGTGGTACCATGATTTCTTTTCGGGTCGGATGTCCGCAAAACGGTGCTGGGCACACTGTAGTGACAATGTGTTGACACAAGAAGTGTACCTGCTACGATGTGTGTATGACCACCATACAGATCAGGATTGATAAGAAGACGAAGGACAGTGCGAAGCGTGTCTTTAAGAAAATGGGACTTGATGTATCGAGCGGTATCAAGCTCTACTTGTCTCGCGTGGCGCAAGATGAGAGCGTGCCGTTCGTCTTACGCACGGAAAATGGCTATACACCGGAAGAAGAGCAGCGGATAATTCGCGAGACGAAATACGCCATGAAGCACGGCAAACGGTACACCTCTGTCGACGAAATCATGAAGGATTTCTTCGGAAAAGGGAAGTAGCTCATGTACACAATTATTTTCTCGGCACGTGCGGGGAAGTCCTTGCGCAAGTACGCGAAGGGAGGTTCCTTTCCGGAAGAGAAATTCGAGCGCGCCCTTCGAGAGTTACGAGCGCAGGGGCAGTTGCCCGCTGCGTACCGCGATCATAAGCTCGCCGGCAGTCTTGCTATGTACCGCGAATTTCACCTCGCGCAGGATATCCTTGTGCAATACTCAAAAGACACTGAACGCAGGTTGATAATGATTGTGAAGATAGGGACGCATAGTGAATTATTTGGCTAACGGGGCGTTTCTGCAGAGATATTCACACCAATATCCACTCGAAATCCACCATTTTTTGCGTTTGCACGCGATCACACCAAAAAACGCATAGTGTAGTATTTTGCTTATCGATGTGCTTAACCGTGCGTCGGTCGCCACCAAGTGGACGGGAGAAATCCCCGACGAACAGGTGACAGTTCCTTCTGGGTCTATCGGTGGGTGATACTGCCGAGACGATGCGGGAATAGTTTGGTCAGTTGCAGCGGGTTCATGTGCAAAGCGTAGGAGATCATATCGATTACGTGGAGCAGATGTTCAGACTCCTTGAATGACCAGAAAACAAAACGACCTCCCGAAGGAGGTCGTTTTGTTACCGTGCGTTCTGTGGCACTTATAGTACACGGTATTTCTTTGGCAATTACTCTTATCCCCACGCGCGAGTCCCGTAGATCATGCAGGAGGCTTGGTATTTTTTTGTATGTAATCGATCTTGTACACAGTGATGACAGAATCGGGCGTCAGTTGCGCATCAGGGTATTTTTTCTGCAGCCACCGAAGGATGGACTCTGGAGTCGCGAGATCTTCGTACGCCCCAGCACATTCTTCTTGCGTAATTTCCGCGACCTTTTTTGCTTCTCGGGTGTTTACGCGAACAGCGATGCGGTTCGGTAAGAACCGCGCGGGCTGTTTTGCTGCATGGCTGCCGTACTCGTCAATAAAACCGATGTAGCTGATGCCGCGAGAATCAGCTCGAAAAAATGTTTCGTGAGTTGGCGACGTTCTGTCCCCGGGTCGGAAAAATGTCGTCGGGCGTCGTCGTAAAATCTCGGCCTCGTACTGTTTGTCCTCGGCAAGAGTTTGCAGATCAAGTTCGGAGAGATAGGAGGTATCGGCTAGATTATTGAAGCGCTCGATCATATGAGGCTTTCCTGCGTCTTCGGAAGCACAGCCCCGATGTGTTCGTATCCCTTCTTTGTGACGGTGCGGCCGCGCGGGGTGCGCTCGATAAAGCCGAGTTGCATGAGGTAGGGTTCGTGCACTTCTTCAATGGTCGCTTCCTCTTCTGAGAGCGATGCGGCGATTGTTTTGAGTCCCACAGGCCCGCCGCCAAATTTTTCTACAAGGAGCGTGAGGATGTCTCGGTCGGTCTGATTGAGGCCGCCTTCGTCGATTTCAAGCAGCGCGAGTGCCTTGCGTACCGTCTTCATGTCGAGTGATTCGCCGTTTACTTCTGCAAAATCGCGCGCGCGTTTCAAAAGGTAGTTGGCGGTGCGCGGTGTCGCGCGGCTGCGCGACGCGATTTCGCTGAGGGATTCGTTGTCGACTTCAATCGAAAGAATTTTTGCCGAGCGGCGAAGAATTTCTGTAATCTCGGCAATTGAGTAGTACTGTAATCGGAACGTGCCGCCAGAAAATCGGGAGCGAAGCGGTGCGGAGAGCATCGAAATCCGCGTTGTTGCGGCAATTAGAGTGAAGGCGGGGAGTTCGAGCTGCACGGTGCGCGCGCTCGGTCCTTTACCAATCACGATATCGAGTACCCCTGCTTCCATAGCGGGGTACATCACCTCCTCGATAGTCCGGTTGAGGCGGTGGATTTCGTCTATAAAAAGCACATCACCTGCTGAGAGGTTGGTGAGGATGGCGGCAAGATCGCCGACGCGTTCGATTGCGGGGCCGGAGGTCGAGCGCATGTTGGCTCCGATCTCTTTGGTCACCAAGTGGGCGAGGGTGGTCTTGCCGAGTCCTGGCGGACCGTAGAAAAGGACGTGCTCAGGCTGCTGATTGCGGCCCTTGGCGGCCGTGAGGAGGATACGGAGGTTCTCCTTGATCGACGGTTGGCCCACGTACTCATTCCACGAAGCAGGGCGTAGCGCCTGATCGAGGGAATGTGGGCTTTTTTCTATGATTTTTGTATCTTTTTGACTCATATCGAGGCTCTGCTGCCGCGCCAAACGCGGGGGTAGGGGCTCGGGAAACATCGCACAACACACTTGACATCTCGGCTACTCCATGCTACACTCTCGCTCAGTTCGTTTTCGCGTTTTTTCTATATCTCCGAGAGGCGCGCAGTATCGGGCGATGGTGACTTTTCCGAGGACGATGCAGTTGTGCCGCTTGCGGCATTTGCTTCATCCATCCTTAGGTCCTAGTCGCAACTTTGCATAAAAGCATCGCCCGATAGTGCTCATCTCTCACCGAAGAGTGATCCCGCCTGCAGAGCGGGGCCACCGAAAAGTGATCCTGAGCGAAGTCGAAGGACAAACCTACCCCAACGATAACACCGCATTGCCCCCGCGCAATGCGGTTTTGTGGTGTAAATCAATGCGACTCGTATCACCCTTCACCCGCTAAGGGCGCTTTTCAATGTCTCGAGTATCTTCTTCTGGAATGGTTCTGGGGCTATTGCCTTGACCAGATCAGCCGCGATTTCGTTGAGTATTGGACGTAAATCGCTCTTTTTTAGTCCGTCGTGAGTTCTAACCGCCTCGACAATAAAGAGTGCTACCTCAGAGGCGGTGGTAGTAAGTCCAGCGTGCTGGAGTAGCAATGGGACGAAAGTGTTTCGGAGCTTGGGATCTGGGATCATTGAATACAGTTGATCGCGCATGTCGTTCTCGCCCCTCAATCGCACAGTTTCTTGGGCAGTTTCGATTGTGAGTCTGAGTCCGTCGGGTACGGGCGGTTTCTGTCGTTCCATAGTATTGATGTCAATTCCCAATCGTTTCGAGCATCACGGAGTCGTGCAGATCAACGATGCGGGAGAGTTCTTCGAGAGAGGTGGTGCCCTGAAGCACTTTTACCACGCCATCCTGCGCCATGCGGCGGATTTTTTGGTGCGATGCCGCCTTCCAAATGTCGCGGTCGGATGACGAGTGGCGCACACAGTCCTCGATTTCTTTATCCATGAGAATCACTTCTACTATCGCGAGTCGGCCCTTGTAGCCGATGCCGCCGCACTTCGGACAGCCCTTCGGTAGCCACGACTTCGTGCGGTTTTCAGGCAACTCATCGGCGTGAGGAATGTTTCGCAAGATCGGTTCTATCGTCGCCAAGTCTTCTGGATTGAGCGGCTGCTCGACACGGCAATGCGGACAGAGGCGGCGGACGAGGCGCTGTGCCATAGCCACCGTAAGTGCGGCTCCCAAAATGTCGGGGTTTACGCCCATGTCGAGAAGGCGGGGGAAGGTGCCAGCGGCGTCGTTGGTGTGGAGTGTTGAGAATACGAGGTGACCGGTAAGAGAAGCATTGATTGCCGTAGAGGCTACTTCTGCATCGCGGATCTCGCCGACCATGATTACATCCGGGTCTTGGCGCAGCGTCGAACGCAGACCGAGGGCGAAAGTGTAATCCTTGGAGACTTGCGTCTGCACGACCCCGGGGAGGTGGTATTCAATCGGATCTTCGATCGTTACGATTTTGATTCCGGGGCTGTGGACTTGTCGCAAGAATGCGTAGAGCGTGGTCGTTTTACCCGAACCGGTAGGCCCTGTGTTCAAAATCATGCCGTTGGGTTTTTCTATTTCGCGTTTGAAAATCTCCATCAAGTACTTATCAAACCCGAGCGCTTCCATGGGGAGCGCAATGGTGGAGGGATCGAGTACGCGCATCACGATCGTTTCTGCATAGGCGCCGGGCAAGATGGAACTACGAATTTCGATTTCTTTTTGATTTACGACGATGGAGAAGCGGCCGTCTTGTGCCATGTTTTTAATATTGAGTTTGAGACCCGAAAGCAGCTTGATGCGAGACGCGATGAGGCGGTATGTTGCGGCGTCAAATTTTGTGATCTCGATCAAAACGCCGTCCAAGCGATAGCGCATGCGCACGCTATCTTCTTCGGGTTCGAGGTGAATATCCGACGTGCCGAGCGAGAGCGCGCCCGCCATCATGATTTCGAGGATGCGAGAAATGCGGTGCGTGTCTTTGGTTCCCGAGTGAGAAAGGATCTCGGTGTGCACATCTTCGATTGATTTGAGTTTCTGGAGCATCTCTTGGATCGTCTCGTTTGAGAGCGTGAGGACGCCCGCTTCGGTCTCTGTGGCATACGAAATGTCGTGGTAACGATCCCACGCGTGTTCGAGCGAGGCCTTGGAAACGATGACGCGTCGCACCTGGTATCCAAGTTTTTCAATATTCGCAACAATCTGCAGCGCATCCGGCCGCTCGGGAGAGCGCATGCCGAGGTAGATCACTTTGTCGGCTTTACGAAACGCAGCGACTTCCGATGTCCGCGCGATGGGCTCATCGACGAGGCGCAGGGCGTCCGAATCAATCGATTTTGAGGTGAGGTCTGCGTACTCGATACCATATTTGCCCGCGAGCATTTCCGCGAGCTGCTCTTCTTCCTTGAGCAAAAGTTCGTGGAGACGTTCGTCTCGTTTTTTCTCATCAAACTGCGTTGCCATTCTCACTATTGTACAATGCCTTCGTGAAGAAGATATACGGGATACCGGAGTTTGCCGCGGAGGCAGTGAGGCTCGCCAATGCGCTGGCTCCAAAGGGGATGAACGCCACGGTGATCACCTTGAGTGGAGAGCTTGGAGCGGGCAAGACGACCTGGGTGCAACGAATGGCGGAAGCTTTGGGGGTAAAGGAGACGGTCACAAGTCCGACATTTGTGTTGGAAAAGGTATACCCCATTAGAAAGAGTACTTCTAACGGGGCAGGCGCACTCGAGGGGCACGTGTTTGATCGGCTTATACACATCGATGCCTATAGATTGAACAGCGTAAAGGAACTCGAGGCTCTGGGATGGAAGGATATATTGAGTGATTCAGGTAATCTCGTAGTACTCGAATGGCCGGAGAGGGTGCCGGAAGCGATGCCTGCCAATGCGATCCGCATACGATTCGACATTGTGGAGGACGGGCGTATCATCACTATTGATGACAAGGGAAAAAACACAATCGAGTAAACCCCTCGACACCGCTCGGGGTAAACCAAAACGCCTTCTTTTGCTCGACACGCACGCGATTTTGCATCGCGCATATCATGCATTGCCCGATCTCACGACGTCGAGCGGTGAGCCCACGGGCGCGCTCTATGGGCTCATGACGATGCTTCTCAAGTCGATCACCGATTTGAAACCTGATTACATAGTGGCGGCGCGTGATCGTGCCGAGAAGACGTATCGCCACGACCTCTTTGAAGATTACAAAGGTACGCGCGCAAAGACGGACGACGCGCTCGTCGGACAGCTCATCAAGGCGGGGCAAGTGTTTGAGGCGTTCGGGATTCCCGTGCTTGATGCGGTAGGGTTTGAAGCCGATGACGTGGTGGGGACAGTCGCCACGCAAGTGGCGCATAGAAAGGATTTGGAAACGGTCATTCTTACGGGAGACATGGACATGTTGCAGCTCGTCGTCGATGGGCGCGTGACGGTGTATCGATTGCTCACCGGCATTTCTAACATGAAGTATTACGACGAAGACGCGGTGAAAGAGCGCTACGGTTTTGGCCCGGAACATGTGACTGATTACAAGGGTATGTGCGGCGATCAGTCGGACAACATAAAGGGCATAAAGGGGATAGGAGAAAAGACGGCGACGGAATTAATTCAGCAATTTGGTTCTATAGAAAATATTTATAAAACGCTTGAGAAGAAGCCAGCCGAATTTGAGAAAAAAGGAATCAAACCTCGAGTAGTGAAGCTTCTTGAGGAGGGCAAAGACGCAGCGCTTTTTTCGAAGCAGCTTGCAACCATCCGCCGCGACGCCCCTGTTCACTTCGAAATGCCCGAGCATGAGTGGCGGCTTGCCGATCACGCGGAACGCGTCGCCGCCCTGTGCGACACATTTGAATTTCGTTCACTTAAGGAAAAGATTCAGCCAGCGCTCAAATCCGATGCATCTGTCGCTTCAGAAGAGAATAGTGCCTCATCGGTCGATCCATCTCGCGTCCGCGAAATCACGGTGGCGCTCTGGCTCCTCCACTCCGATACTACGAACCCCACGCTCGCGGACATTTTGGAGCAGGGGAGAAGCGAGGATTTTGAGAAGGCGTCGGAGACGATACTGAAAGATCTGCGCGCCGCCCCGAAATTGCTCGAGGTGTATGAGCGCATAGAAAAACCGCTCATTCCGGTGGTTGCGCGTATGAATGCGGCGGGCGTGCGCGTGGACAGTGATCATCTTGCGAAGCTGGCAAAAGAGTATCGAAAGGAACTTGGCAATCTTGCGGGAAAAATTTTTCATCACGCAGGGCATGAATTCAATATCAATTCCCCGAAGCAACTCGGCGTCATTTTGTACGACGAATTAAAAATTCAAACAAGCAACCTGAAGAAGACGGCGGGTGGCGCGCGAACCACCAAGGAGAGCGAACTTGAGAAGCTCGCCGACCTGCATCCGATAATCAACGACATCTTGGCGTACCGAGAACTTCAGAAACTTCTCTCGACGTACATCGACAAAATTCCGGCTCTCGTAAGCCCGGATGGCAGACTCCGCGCAGAGTTTCTCCAGACCGGCACCGTGACTGGACGAATGGGATGTCAGAATCCGAATCTTCAAAATATTCCCATTAAGACGGATCTAGGGCGTCGCATACGCTCCGCGTTTGCCGCGTCTCCGGGCCGCACTCTCATTGCGCTCGACTACTCGCAGATCGAGCTACGCATCGCGGCCGGGCTTTCGCGCGACCAGAAGCTCGTCGATGTCTTTACGTCGGGGGGCGATATTCATACCGCGGTAGCAGCCGAAGTGTTTAATGTCCCAAAAGAGAAAGTGGACTATGAAATGCGTCGCAAAGCGAAGGTTATTAATTTCGGAATTCTCTACGGCATGGGAGTGAATGCGTTGCGAGCAAATCTCGGCGAGGGAGTTTCGCGCGAGGATGCGGCGAAATATTTAGAGAAATACTTTAAGGATTTTTCGGGGCTCGCGAAATATATTGAACACACGAAAGCGGAAGCGACGCGACTCGGGTACACAGAGACGCTCTATGGTCGGCGCCGATATTTTCCCGCGCTCAAGTCCTCAATCCCTGGATTTAAAGCGCAGGCGGAGCGCATGGCGATCAACGCACCAATTCAAGGCACGCAATCAGACATCATCAAGCTCGCCATGGTCGCGGCGGATGCGCTGGTCGAGAAGAAAGGCTGGAGAGAAAGAGTCGACCTCGTCCTCCAGGTGCACGACGAGCTTGTCTATGAAGTGGACGAATCGCTCGCTCGTGATGCAGCGGAGGCAATTCGCACCACGATGGAATCGGTGGTCACGGACGACGCCCTCTCCGGCGTGCCTATAGTTGTCGAAGTGGCGATGGGAGAGAATTGGGGAGAGATGAGGAAGGTTGGTCGCTAATATGTTGTATTTTTTTTCTGGAACGGATAGAGAAAAGGCGAGAAAAGCCCTTGATGTTGTGGTGGATAAGGAGGCGAAAAAGGTTGATCGGATTGCGCGTATCACCGATGCTAATACCTACGAAGATCTCGCAACGACGCTCCAGGGTGGGGGAATGTTTGCGGAGACGCGGGCGGTCGTGCTCGATGGGGCGCTTGCGAACGAGGAGATGCACAGTCTCGTGATCAATTCTCTTCCGATGCTCAAAAAATCGTCAGAAGATTTCTTCATCCTTGAAGAAAAACCAGATGCTGATACAAGGAAAAAAATAGAAAAGTATGCAGAAAAATCTGAGCGGTACGATCTCCCTGCCAAAAAGAAAGACAATAGCATTTTCTCAATGGCCAACGCGCTCGCAAAGCGCGACAAGCGCGCACTTTGGATAAACTATCAGTCCGAACTTCAGAAGGGCGCTGCTCCCGAAGCGATTCACGGCATTTTATTCTGGGGGGCGAAGGATATGTTTTTGAAATCACGAGCACCGGATTCAGCGGAGCGTGGAAAAAAACTTGTCGCAACACTCGCCGAGCTCCCGCATGAGGCGCGCCGCCATGGCGAAGACCTCGAATATGCACTTGAACGATTTGTGCTCTCAGGATTGTGATACGATTAAAGCGATATGCATTTCGTCGCGCACCTTTTTTCGTCGAGGGCTCGAGGCATCGGCGTAGTCCTTTCCGTTTTTATACTGTCGGCGGCTCCAGCGATTACGAATGCGCAGTGGCAAGACTCTTATCAAGAAGCGGTACTCACGGCTCCAGAGAATACTGTGTACGGTTCGTATGAAGCAGCATCGCAGGCTATGCAGGTGCAAGTGAATGCTGCACCCGCTGGAAGTGTTCCACTTACCCCCTCCATCAGCCCCGCAGCGGATTTAATGTGTACGCCCGTCATTCTGAAATGCCCCTGCGGCACGGTTCCAGATGGTAAAGGGGGATGTAAGCCGGGCCCAAATATGTTTCAGTGCACATGCTATGACGTTACATTTGGTTTTGTAACCTCCGGTATTTGCATCGCGCAAAATAAATGTCAGGCTATTGCGACGAGCGATGGGGTGTTTGATCCGTTGCTCAAGATGTTGGGGCAGGGGCTGATCGGTCTCGGGTTTCAGAGCTTGGCCGGATTGTTGAGCGGTGGTAGTGGAAGTGGTGGCGGCGGATTCTATACTGGCCCTACGGGACCGACCGGTTGCTCAAGCTACTATCAGACCTCCGATATCTCGAAGCTCTCAGATCCGTGCGCGCAGTACGTGGCACCAGTCTCCGACACTATTATCGACACCGGAAGTACGGGAGGGTGCGATCCACTTGCTGCGGCGCTCGGGCAATGTGGAGGGACGAGTACTACGACGGATACGACGGGCGGATGCGATCCCCTCAGTGTCGCGCTCGGTTTATGCGATCCGAGTACGCCCGGTGACACCACGAATGGCACGACCACCGACCCCGGCTCCACGGCATCGTCTTCACGCAGTCGAAACTATTCGGTCGTATACACGAACATCAAGAAGAGTGCTGATGGCAGCTATGTGGTCACATATTCGACAAGATCGTCAGATGCGGGTGTCGACGCAAATGCGCAAGCGACAGAAAAGACTCGGCGCGTTATCTATCAACCCGTCACGGGGTTTAACAAAAATGTGCCGGGGGGCGAACGAGGTGACATCATTGCCCGTTCAAGCGACGGTACGGTAATTGCCGGTTCGCGCGACACGGATAAGAATTCCGAGACCTCAGGCTTCTATGGCGCGCAGACGTTTGGAAATCAAAACCAAAACGGCCTTATGGCATCTTTGTGCAGGAATCGGCCGTGGGCAAACGGGTTTCTTTCCAAAATCGTGAGCGCGGATTTCTTCGATAATCTTTGTAAAGCGCGCGGATACCAGGTGGGAGAGCCACCACCGGCTCCTGTCGTGAGCACGCCGGTTCAGGCTGCGCCACCGCCAGTAGTCCCCGCGAAGCCGGTCGTGAAGCCGGCGACGACGACTCCCGCACGAGCCACCTCAACGCCGGTAGCCCCTGCGCGCGTCGACATATGGGCGGTGCCGCCTGTCGTCCCGCTCGGGACGCGCACGTCGATTTTCTGGAGCGCGCAAAATGTCGTCGATTGTACGGAAACTTCATCGGACGGACAGTTCAGTCACCGCACGCTTTCGGGCGGTTCTGCGACCGTGCCGATCATCGAGCGCACGACCTTTACTATCACATGCCTCGTTTCGGATGGTACGAGTGTTACGAAATCTGTTTCAGTTGGACTGAAGCTGTAGAGTCAGAAGCATCATCCGCGGTGTACGCCATTACCGCCGATGGGCTTGTACGATGCAATCGCTTTACGCAGGATGAGTCGTTTTTCGAGCGACTGTTTCCATACGCTATTTGAACGCTTGCCATTTATCCGAACACCGGAGGAGAAACCAATCTCATTCTGAAATTTCAGCAAGTTTTCTTTGCCGGTAATCACTACTTCATTCGGTAATATTATTCTCGAGTCGATGTAGAAATCTGCCAAGAGTCTTTGAATCAGATAGAGGATCGCTACGTTTTTTTGATATCCGCGTACTCGGCGCAAATTTCTCTTCGGCCTGAAATCCATACACCCCTCATCGTCGAAGAAGGATCGGACAAACTCCCTTTTTAATTGTTTTGGAGAGAATGCAATTTCTTGGAGAAGTTGAATAGACTTCGTCTTCATATAGTCTCCTAGCGACACATTAAAGTAGCTAATTCTTCGAACGCCTGTGAATTTATTCGCATACCGCTTAGGTTCCAGAGGGTATATTATCTTCATACAATTTTCTACCCGGTTCAGCAGTGTCATGTTTCTGTTGTTGTAGATGCATCCTCCTCGTTTTATTTCTCCATCGAAGATCAAGTGTGAGACGAGACATACTAACGCGGGGTCCCAGCGTGTGAATTTCTTGAAAAGTCTTGCGCTCACACCTCTTCTTTTCAGAGCAATTTCGCGAGCGCGTCTCGCGCTTGATTCGCTGATCGACCTGCGTTTGCTCTCGCTCAGAGGGAGATTTTGTATATGAAAATGGACTGAAGTCTTAGGTCTTCCGGTAATCCTGACAATTTCGGGCAATGTATAGTCTCTCCTTCGCAAATCGATGCACTGTTGTTTGAACGCGTTCATTTCCCCCCGGATGGAATCGGACCATCGTCACCCGATTAAAAGTCGGAAGCTCTACCATTGAGCTACGAGGGGATACCTTAATCTTACAATATACAGAGGTTCTAATCCATGGCTCTGCTCTCATTGCAGGAATGCGACTATACCATCGCATCTTTTACTTCGCGAGTTCTACAGCGGCAAATCAAATGAGAAAACTCCGGGGCCTGTGATGATCAGAGAGGTTGCCATGACAAAAGCCAAGAGGGTGGTTCCGAGCGCGGTGGTTCGTGTATGGGGAAGGGCGATCGCCCCGAGAAGGATGAGACTCGCTGCGATTCCTCCCAGCTGCGTCCACGCGCCGACGGCGATAGCGCACGCGGCCGCAATTTCAAGAACGCCGAGTATTCGTCCCACGGCACTCTCTCCGTGCGCGAGGTGCTGCCACGCTGAGTACACGAGCGTCGCCGTGAGTGCGATGCGAATCGCGAGTACTGAGAATGGCGCGAGGAATAGAATATCGGGAAACATTGCGAGCATACCTCCAAGCTTACGGCTTTTAGAAAATACAACAAGGGGATAGCATGCGGGACATGGATATAGCAGTCCTCTTGCACAACGTCCGCAGCACCCACAATGTGGGCTCGATACTGCGGACAGCAGATGCGGTGGGCGTGTCGCACGTATATCTCACGGGATACACTCCCACCCCCGTCGATCGTTTCGGGCGTGCAAGAAAGGACATCGCGAAAACTGCGCTCGGAGCCGAATGCTCTGTGCCGTGGACGTACCAGAAATCCGCGAACAGTTGCATCGCATCGCTCCGGAAAGAAGGCTGGCGGATTGTGGGGGTAGAACAGGATCTTCACGCGACTGATTATCGGACAATGAAAAAACAATATAAAGTTTTGTTCGTGTTTGGCAACGAAGTGCGCGGGCTGTCGAAAGAGCTTCGTGCGCTTTGCGACGAGCTTGTAGAGATCCCGATGCGGGGAAAGCTGCTTCGCGATGCCGCGCACCCACATCATGGCGGCGGGGGAAAAGAATCTTTAAATATCGCGGTTGCCGCTGGAATCGTGCTTTTTGAGACGGCTAGGCCGCATTCAAAATAAGTTCCCCATGTATATGATTACGGCTCCTAGTATGTGAGTACGTCGACGACCTGCCCTCTTTCGTCGAGAAGGCGGACAACGTCGTGAACGTTTTGCCACAGACCAACGGGCGATCCCAAATAGACGCGCCATGTGGGACGCGTGAAGTATGCCGACCGCTGGTTCGCCTGGACGCAGCCATTGTATGAGAGGTTGTTGGCAACCACCGACCGACATGCGGGCGAGAGCGTCTCGGGCATGGTCGTGGGGAAATGGCACTGGCCGACGGTGCTTACAAAGTAGAGGCACTCCTCGCCGTACGTGCGAATGTTTTCGG
Organism: uncultured Candidatus Saccharibacteria bacterium; assembly: GCA_964437185.1. Classification (GTDB taxonomy): domain Bacteria; phylum Patescibacteriota; class Minisyncoccia; order Phycocordibacterales; family UBA2100; genus UBA10103. Next base: position 178,341 of record CAYTFU010000001.1, read on the forward strand.
CGTTCAGGGAAAGCGCGCTCGATGAATCGGGGCACTCCAGCGGGAGTGGAGGGGAGAATTGTTGCAGCTCGTTGAGATAGCCGGTGCACATGTTTTCCTGAAACGAGACGCCGATCGGAGATGATCCCGACATGAGTACCGCGACGTTTCCGGGCGCGAGTTCAATCGATCGTGTCTTGTTTACCGATCCGAGTACGAAAAACGGAGTTCCTTCTGGGATGTACGCGCGCACTCCCGTGACTGTGCTATGGAGAGACCAGCCGGTTATGGTTGTCGGGGTGTCGCCTCGGGGATTTGCTACGATTGAAAGGTATTCGCTGGCCGGATCATTTTCTCCCGTAACCCCCTGCGCGAGCGCAACGTACCCTCGGTATGGCGAGGGGTTGCCAAAGGTGCGGGGGTCTTGAAGGAGCGACGCGGATGCATCCTCCGGAATGACGTATCCTGAGCCTGGTACAAACGTGTCTTGCGAAGAGGTGTCGAAGTCGTAAATTTCTGGTCCGCTCACCATCACATCTTCTTTCCATGGGAGCTGGAAAAGCGTACCGGTCGCATTGCTTCCGCCCATGTACCACGCAAGCGGATTGAAATACGATTGTCCCGAAGACTTCACTTTTTGAATTCCACCAGTAACGAGCCAGAAGACGGCGAACGCGAGCAAAAAAAGAAGAGCAGACACTTTCAGTGTCTTCATGATCATGGATGGTTTGTGATGACCGGACATACAAGGAAGTATACAAGATCCGCAATCTCAGTTAGCGGTGGTCGGCAGTGTTTTGACCGGGCAATGTTCGTATCTCCTCGCGCGCGACCTCCGCGTCACTCCACGGAATTTTACTTCCGCGTGGTCCGCAGATACACGGATCAGTGCCTTTGCCCGTGATGAGGACGGCGTCGCCCGCGTTCGCAAGCGCACAGCCTCGGCGGATCGCCTCGCGTCTGTCCATGATGATTTCGGGCACCCGCTTCATCTCAGTCGCAAGGGCGTTTACGATTTTTTGCGGGTCCTCATCGTACGGATCTTCGTTGGTGAGGATCACGTGGTCGCAATGTGTATCAGCGATTCTCCCCATGACCGGCCGTTTCCACGTGTCGCGTCCTCCGCCCGTCGCGCCCAGGACGCAGATTTTCCGAGAGTTTTTATAGGCGTCATACAATGCGGTAAGAGAGTCGGGAGTGTGCGCGTAATCTACGACGACCGTGTAGTTCTGACCCGCATCGATTGTCTCGGCTCGTCCGGGAATGCGAACCGTTTTTTCTAGTCCACGGGCGATTGCGTCGACAGAAATACCCAATGAGTTGGAAAGAGTCGCTGCCGCGAGTGCATTTTTGAGAGAAAACTCTCCGGGGAGATGTACCGATATGTTTGTATCCAAAAACGTGAAGGATCCGCCGCTTTCACTAGCGTGCCACGGGCTCTGTTTTCTGAGCGAGTAGGGAAGCGATCGCTCTACGGGCAGCGTGAGGTACCGGCTACTTTCAGTGTCATCGGCAAGTGCCGCAATAATACGCGGACGTTTGCTTGATCGCGCGAGCTGCCGTGCAATTTCGAATTTCGCATTCGCATACGCGTCATACGAGCCGTGCGATTCAATGTGTTCAGGCGCGAGGTTGGTAAAAATCAGCGCGTCGAGATCGATGAATCGGTGGCGATGTTGCTTCGCGCCCTCGGAAGTCATTTCGAGAATAGCGGCTGTACAGCCTTTTTTGCGCACATCGTGCAAGAATCGTTGGATGAAGAATCGTCCCGGCATCGACATACGCATTTCATTTGGGCGCGAATCGGCCGCCGCTTTGATCCGTATTGAATTGAGAAGCGCTGTTGTGTAACCGGCCTCTTCAAGAATGGCATTGAGCATCTCCGTCGTCGATGATTTTCCTTTTGTGCCCGTCACAGCGATTACGAGCAGCTTTCGTGATGGAAATCCATATCGGATGGCGCTGCAATATGCGAGTGAAAGGTGGTAGAGCGATACGATGAAAGAGGGGAGAATGGCTTTGAGCAATCGTTTGATTCGGTACACCATGGATGTTATGTGCGGCCGAGGATGCGGAGCGCTTCTCGCAGGCGGTCGCTCGATTTTTCGACCTCGCGCGGAATCTTGCGAAGCGCATCGCGCGCTTCGGCTTGCGAGTACCCGAGCGCGAGCATTGCTTCAAGCGCTTCGCCGTCACCCTTCAGCGATGAGGCACCCTTATCGGCCGCGCCGATCTTTTCCTGCAATTCGAGTACAATTTTCTCGGCGGTTTTCTTGCCGATTCCCGATACTTTCGTGAGATATGAAGCGTTTCCGGCAGAAATAGCATTTCTCAATGTCTCAACGGTGGCGATGTCGAGAATAGCGAGCGCTGACTTTGGTCCGATTCCAGAGACGGTGAGTAGGAGCTCAAAGATGCGCAGCTCCTCTTCGGTCGCAAAGCCGTAGAGATCAAGCGCGGTCTCGCGTACTGCAAGGTGAGTCCATGCTGAAACGACATTCCCCGGTCGGACCGACGCGAGCATCTCGCGGGTCATGAATACTTTGTATCCAACGCCGTGGGCCGAAACGATGGCGTAACCAGCTTTTGTTGCTACCGCGTCTCCGCTGAGGTGTCCGATCATGTGGGTATCATACCGCGAAGCCCTCAATTTTCGATGCGCACTTGTGTTGCGTTGAGGCGGAGTTTCGTGTAGTATCGCGCGAATGGCAAATACAGATTCCGCAAAAAAGGCTAAGCGCGTGGCCGAACGTCGCCGCGTGATCAACGTCCGCCGCAATAAGGCGGTGAAAGATTCCATGAAATCTATGCAAAAGCTCGTGGTCGCAAAGAAAGAGAAAGACGCCGCGGCCACGCTTTCTGGAGTCTACAAGGCGATTGATAAGGCGGTGAAGGGTGGAACGCTCAAGAAAAATACTGCAGCGCGTATGAAATCCCGCGCGGCTAAAAGTCTAAAGACTACTCAGTAGAGGTCGAACCCCTGTTTGTGCTCCCGCCAGGAATCGAACCTGGATCAGCAACTCCGCAAGCTGCTATTCTATCCATTAAACTACGGGAGCCGGTCGGAGAGTATAGCATGAATTCCATAACCAATCTCAAGAAGTTCCTTTCGAATATAGTGACCCGGATAGTATATGAAGCAGATGCCCTTAAAATTCCTTCGATGCCGTTTTTCCTTATTGCGGGGCTTTCGGTATGGCTTCCAAAACTGAGTGGGTGATACGTGAAGAAGTTTTGACCAAAAAGCAGTCGCCTCGCGTAAGTTGTGATAGTGGTGTACGTGCAATCGGATTCGAAGCCGCGATTCGTCAATCGTGAAGCTGCTTCGCAGTAACGTCATAAACAGCACAATGAGGCGCGGGTCAGTATTTACAAAGCGAAGTCCGTGAGAGCCTTCTGCCTTTGTTCCTTCGGACCAGTAAAGCATAGCGAGGAGGGAGATGCGCATGCCAGCGTCCTTCAAGTGGAGTGTTTTCAACACTTTGTGGGCACTTTCACTGGCCCGCGCTTCTCGTTGCTTTTTCAAACGCTGGATCGATTCTCGCGCGCTAACCCGTATTTTTTTTAAGTGCTGCAGTTGCATTTTACGCGTGAAAATCTCTGGGTATTTCTTGCCCAACCAGAGTGAAAGGGTGCTTTTCGGGATAGGGTATTGGGATCGTATCTCGGCGTAGGTTTTTCCCGACTGCCTCAATTTCTCAACAATCGTCCGGATTTTCGTTCCGTAACGTTTCCTCGCCATGTAGATATTGTATAGAATCTGTTACCCAATGACCAGCGACCTATGTTCGTATCTCTGACGACCAGCGAATGACATGTCCACATTTTTTCTTTTTTTCGTATTGCGAAGAGTGTGTACGGGCCGCATGATTGCAACATGTTTAAATCCTCGCGCTTGTCCAGGCAGGCTGGTTATTCGGTCGCATCCGCACTCGTACTTGTAGCAGTCCTCGGCTTCACGGCAGTCGCCATCGAATCGGCGTTTCCCAAATACAACCGCGCATCCCTCACCGCCGCGAGCGGTGTCTTGGCGTTGGAGAATTTTGCCGAAATCTCCGGTCCTACTGCAGCTCAAAAGGAAGCGGCCGATTTAGATAAAAAAAAGTGTGAAGAAAAAAAGATCGAAGCGTGGGACAATGTAGCCGAAGGTAGGAGTAGGAGTAAAGTCCTTACTCAGGGTTTTAGCGCTACAGTTAATGTCCAGACGGTGATGGAGAAAAATAGGTGCACAGCATCTGTTTATGACGCTACGCTTCCCGGAGCAATTTCAAAAATGCAAAAACCCCCTGAGAATCCAGGGTATAAGTGTGTTGGCGAGACGGTTAAGGTCACCATCGACGGCGGTGATGCGCTCGGATTAATCACGTCCACCCCGGCACCATCGCTTCCGCAAGGCGCCTGTTTGGTGCAATCCTGCAATTCAGCAGGGGTATGTATAACGGCAGACGATCAATATGATCCGCGGACGTTTATGAATCCGTTTGCTGGCGTGACGACTTCTGGTGGAACTCCGTCTTCTGACACCCCCTCAATCCTCAGCGGCACCACTGTCGACGGGAGTTCGATGGATTGGTACGACGGAGGCGGAGGAACTGCCGCGAACGGCATGCCGATACCGCCGATTCCTCCCCCTCTCGGTACCCCAAATTATTCAGACCTGGATGCGGGCCCAAACATAACTGCACAAAATGACCCTTGGACGTCTCGGAACACAACGCCATCTTCGTTCAATGTGACGCCGGATGGGAATTCTGCGGACTTTAATCCAAATTGGACTCCGGGTGGTCTAAATCCGAATGGTACGGTAGTTCCGCCGGGGGCAGGGGGTGCGGTTGCCTGTACGCTTATTTCTCAAACCGCAGGTGTGTTATGTGTCGATGCGCAGGGTCGCCCGGCCGCTGCGTCGCCTGATCTTGTGCGCGCCGCACAGCAAAGGTCCACGTTTGGCCAGCCAAGGCCGGGAAGTATATTTGGCGGAGGTATGGGCGCGCAGCAGCAGAGTCCGCTCGGTTCATTCTTGAGTGGGGCAATGCAAGGTCTCATGAGGGGGTTGTTTGGCAACGCTGCTTTCGGCGGCATGCCATCGCAGCAGTGTTCAAGTGATCCGATGATCTACGCTCAGCAACAACAGCAGTATCAATTCCAGATGCAGCAATATCAAATGCAGATGCAACAGATGCAAATGCAGCAATATTACGGAGGGTCGAGGCAAATGAATCCCTATGGTCAGCAGTATCCGTATGCAGCACCGAATCCTTTCGCATCTCAATATGGGCAGATGTATGGCGCGTCTCCCTATGGGTATCAGCCGAGCTTGACTGGCTATCCTTCAACGGTGGGGTACTCGACGACCGTTGGTTATCCAACGAATGTTGGCTATGGCCAAAACGTCGGATTCGGATCTGGGGGCTACGGAGGAGGCTATGGAGGATATGGAATGCCGCAGCCGCCGCAGCCATGTACGCCAGCAGGTATGAATTCCGGCGGACTCTTAGGGCAGTTGTTAAATGGGAATTCTGGTTCGGGTGGATCAGGTTCTGGTGGTGGCTCGGGCAGTGGTTCTGGTGGTTCGCAATGTCCCACGCCTCCGCAGATGCCGCCCGCTTCGAGCTGCTCGATTGGTTATTGGAAGGCAGTATACAGCGGAGTGTGTTTGACCAATTGGCAGTGCACGGCGGTAGATCAGCTTAAGGCAGAACTCTCGTGTCAGCCGAGAGTCGCCGACTCAGGTATGACGCTCGCGATCTCATACTCTTGTACTTCGGGGCAAGCGTCGAGTAATTCATTCACGGTGACGACGCAGCCAGCAGGCACGGCGACTACTACCGTCGCAACGCCGCCGATTGGCTCGAATACCGCGACCTATAGCATGACCTGTACAGATGGCGCGGCGACGGCCGTGGCGCAGTGCGGAATACAGGTGGCAAATCCCTCAATCGTCTTTACCGCAAATCCGACTTCGGTAGCGTCCGGCACCACGTCGGTGCTTGGATGGGTAACGAGCAGCATGAGATCGTGCGTCGTGTCGAGTCCGGATCAAGCCGATTTCACGGCGCGCAATGCAAGCAGTACAAATCCCAACGGTACTGCGATCAGCTCTCCCATCGCGACGACGACGAGTTTTCTTCTGCAGTGTGAGACGGTCGCTGGCGGGACGAGAAGCACCACTACCACCGTCACCGTTTCAAACTAACGGGTTCAGAGTCCGAAGAATTCAAATATCTTGTGCGAGAGAGGTTCTTTCATGCGCACCTCTTTCACGCGTTCTCGTAAATATGCGCGCACTTCGGCCGAATCGATTTGCTCAAGGGGGATAATGAGATTGGGGGAGAGAAATTTTGTGGTATCGACGAGGAGTAGAGGCCTATCGCCGTGCTCGTCCTCTACCCAAAAAGAAATGACCTCTTCGTATCGGTGAAGCGTACCGTCGGTGCGAATGCCGCGCTCTGAAATTTCAAACTGAACGAGATTGGGAGGCACGTTTGCAAGCATTGCAAGAATGCCTGCCGCGATGAGGATGATAAGGGCGAAGAAGATATTGTGAAAGAGGATGCTTGTGACAGCAGCGCATGCCGCAATGATGCCGAGCGCCCAAAACCAATCACTCCCGCGCAGCACGTGCTCGTGTTCGTATGCACTCCATCGCAGTACGTTTTGAGTCGGCATGAATCTGTACGGCAATTGTATCACTCACGCGCGCCATCTTGTTCTGTGAGAAATCCGCCTGTGAAGATTGTGCAGAGAACGCGTCGCCATGGTACAACACTCTACGGAGGGGTCGGATAGTGGTTCATTCCAGCGCACTTGAAATGCGCCAGGTCGCAAGGCCTCGTGGGTTCGAATCCCACCCCCTCCGCAATGACCCACACAAATAGTCGCAGACTATTTTTGTGGCATGTCATTGCGAGAGTGCCGTGCGCAGACACG
>CAYTFU010000001.1:185346-226349 GCA_964437185.1 uncultured Candidatus Saccharibacteria bacterium
ACTATTTTTGTGGCATGTCATTGCGAGAGTGCCGTGCGCAGACACGGTGCTCCGCAGAGTGATCTGCAACCACAGGCTAGTCGCAGACTATTTTTGTGGCATGTCATTGCGAGAGTGCCGTGCGCAGACACGGTGCTCCGCTTGGCGAGATGTTACACGAACAAGTCGCAGGCTATTGGGTAGGAGTATTTATTTTAATGAGTACATATGAGCAAATCAGAACCAGTAGTACTTTCATGGCTACGAATAGAGGAGTTGGCGGTAGAACTTGCGAAGAATGTTAGGGCTGGCGGTTTCACCCCCGACGCTCTCGTCGGCATTGCGGTCGGGGGTCTCGTGCCGCTTGCGCTCTTGGCCCGGGAGCTTGTAGTAAAGGAGGTCGTGTGCATCACGGCGCGATCTTACAGTACTTCTGATAATACACGTGGAGAAGTTGTTATTTCGCACTTGCCAGAGGCAGACTTGAGGGGGAAACGGGTACTGCTGGTCGACGAAATATCAGATTCGGGGGAGACACTCAGGGCCATATCAGACGTGCTGAAATCGCGCTATGGAGTTGGCGAGTTGAAGAGCGCTACGCTCGTGATGAACAGTGCGCACTGTCTAGCCCCTCCAGATTTCTCTGTGCTCTCCGTGGATGCGTGGGTCACGTTTCCGTGGGAAGAGAAGATCGCATGAACACCTATACTGGAATCGTTGGCAGAGGAACGGCGCGGGCGGCGGCGCTCGGATATCCCACCATCAACATCCCGCTCACCGACGAATCGCTCACTGGGATTTACGCAGCGTACGTAAAGGTGGGGGAAGAGGAGTACGAAGCGGTCGCGTATGCCGATGTAAAGAGGGGGGTGCTTGAGGCGCATCTACTCGATTTTTCGGCGGATTTGTATGGGTGGAACGTGACGATACGACTCCTCAAGAAAATCCGAGAGTATAAGAGGTTTAAAGATGACGAGAGTTTAAAGAGGGCGATTGCGGACGACGTTGCGTCGGCACGAAGGTATTTTCAGAAAACATGACGCATATGTTTACAGGAATCGTAGAAAAGACCGCAGAGATCGAGTCCACGGAAATTCGCGGGACGTGCATGCGTGTTCGTATCCAAGCTCCCCGCGGGTGGAAGTTGTCAAAAGGGCAAAGTATATCGGTCGATGGTATCTGCTCGACGGCCGTCTCGCTTGAAAAAAATTCTTTCGTTGTGGAGTATATGCCGGAAACGCTTTCAAAAACGACGGCCACGTTTTTCACGAAAGGAACCGTGGTGAATCTCGAACGATCACTGAAGTATGGCGATCGCATAGAAGGGCACCTCATGCAGGGACACGTGGACGCGTGGACACGAATTGTCGCCATAGTGGATAAGGGGCGCGCGCGCGAGCTCATTGTGGCAATGCCGTCCGTACTCCGAAAGCGAATCGCACTCCATGGGTCCATAGCGCTCAACGGGGTGAGTCTTACGGTGGCCCGCACGCAAGGTAGTACGATTGCAGTGGCACTTATTCCACACACAATCGCACACACGAATCTCGGACTTCTGTCCGTAGGAGGCTTGGCCAATATAGAGCTCGACCACACGCTGTTTCTCGCGGAAGAGGCCAGTCGTGGTAGAGTGGTGCGCAATGCAGCGAAAAGAGCACGTAAAGAAGGGTACGCCGAGTGACGCATCAAAGCTTAAGATAGGAATCGTTGTTTCTCAATTCAATACTGACATTACGGAACGGATGCTTGTGGGCGCACTCGACGCGCTGCGCTCGTGGGGGGTAAAAGAGGGCAATATCAAGTTGGTACGCGTGCCCGGGAGTTTCGAAATTCCACTCGGTTGTTTGAGAATGATTAAGCGCAGAAAACCCCATGCAATCGTCGCCATAGGATGTATCGTGAAAGGGGAGACCAGACACGACGAATACCTTGCCTCGGCTGTTTCGCACGGGATTATGAAGTTGAGTTTGCAATACAATACGCCGATTTCGTTTGGCGTGCTTACGACAAACGATCTTGCGCAGGCGAACGTCCGATCCGCGGGAAATACGAACAAGGGGACTGAGGCCGCTGTCGCGGCTCTGGAGATGGCGCTACTCTAGTATGTCCTATTCACGCGCCGTTTCGTTTTTTGGCCCCGTGCTCGTATTCTGCGCTGCGGCGCTCTGGGCGACTGACGCACCTTTTCGATCGCAACTGACGCAGGGTTTGTCGTCGAACTTTATCGTACTCGTAGAGCACGGGATATCGCTCTTCATAGCTATTCCCATACTCATCTTGAGTTGGCGCGACGTGCGCAAGCTCTCGCGGCGCGAGTGGGCTGCCGTACTTGCCATCGCGATCGGGGGTTCGGCGCTCGCCTCAATTGCCTTTACGCAGTCATTCCACTACGTGAATCCATCGGTCTCGATTTTGTTGCAAAAGGTTCAGCCGCTCATCGCAATCGTGCTCGCGGTGGCGCTCCTTGGTGAGAGAATGCATAAAAATTTCTGGTTTTGGGCCGTGACAGCGCTTGTCGGCGCCTACTTCGTGAGTTTTCCCGACCTCAAACCGCAGCTGTACGATGGAGAGGCGTTCAATCCTAATACGATAGGTGTGCTCCTCGCGCTTAGTGCCGCAGGGCTCTGGGGCGCGTCGACGGTGCTCGGGAAATACGTACTACGCACCGCCGCATTTCAAACACTTACCGCGCTTCGTTTTTCGATCGCCTTTATTTTTCTCTTCATGCTCGCCGTGCAGCAAAACTCGATACCAGCGCTCAGTTCCGTGACGACAAAAGATTGGGTGTATCTCACGATCGTCGCGCTTACCTCAGGCGTGTTTTCGCTCTCGCTCTACTATTATGGCTTGCAATACACGCGTGCATCTATCGCAACGCTCGCCGAGCTCGGGTTTCCGCTCGCGGCCGTCTTCGTGAACGCACACTTCATTGCGTCAGCACCCGTTGAGGGCGCTTTTTGGGGACTCGTCACGGCGCAATGGATCGGCACAGCGCTCTTGCTCTGCGCGCTCGTAATGTTGACTCGAGTAAACCAAGAGACTGAGAATCCCTAGGACTTTTTCGGCTTCTTCTCCATGAAGGAGTTGATACGATCCACCACTTCTTTGAGCGTAAATCGCGCTTTCACGAGGAAGTCGTTCGCCCCAAGGTTTTTTGCCTCTGCTATTTCGTGATCTTGGCCGAGGTTTGAGAACATAATAACAGTAGTCTCTTTTGTGCGAGCGTCCGCGCGTATCGCCTTCAGCACGTCGAAGCCGTTCATGCCGGGCATCATAATATCGAGGAGGATGAGATCGGGGATTTCTTCTTCGAGCGTTTTGAGCGCTTGAGCGCCGTCGGTGAGCGATCTGACCGTGTAGCCCTCCTTGGAGAGCCTACCAGACGAAAGGGAGGAGAGGAACGTGTCGTCCTCCACGATCCACACCTTTCCCTCATGCTTTGCTGCGGCGGTGGGAGCTTGAGTCGCGATAGTCGCATCTGAACCGAGGTATTTTTGAACCTTCTCAAGCACCTCTTCGGGGCGGAATTGCGCCTTGATTATGTAATCTCTCGCGCCAAGAGCGAGGATTCGGCTGATCTCGACAGGTTGTCCCGAATTTGAGATTACAACGACAGGGATATTTTTCAGCGCCTCGTCAGCGTGCATGGCTTCGAGGACGGCGTAGCCATCTTTTTTTGGCATGACGATGTCGAGAAGGACAAGATCGGGCATGTTTGCTTTTATTCTTACAAGTCCGTCTTCGCCGTTCGTTTCCCACGCGGCGTCGTATCCTGAACTTATGAGTTTATTGAGAAGGATTTCTCCCAATACCTGCTCATCTTCGAGAATGACTATTTTCCTTTTGTCTGCCATATGTATTGTTGCCATTCTACGCTTAATAATCCGCGCGTCTACACAGTATTCGGAACGCTTGGGATAGCAGGGGCGCTTGGGGGGGCGGAGGCCGCCGACGCGGGTGTGGGAGAAGGCGCAGTTCCCTGTGCCGGCGCGTTTGCGGGCGCGGGGGCAATAGGAGTTATGGGGATGGTGAAGATGAACGTCGTTCCGACGCCTTCGGTGCTTACAAACCAGATCTTTCCCCCATGTTTTTCAACGAAGCTCTTTACAACGTATAGGCCAAGTCCCGATCCGTTTGCGCGGAACTTGGCGGCGTTATCGGCGCGGAAGAATTTATTAAAAATACTCGGTTTTTGGTGCTCGGGAATTCCGATTCCGCTGTCCTGGATCGCAACGCGCACCTCCTGCGGCGTATGCGTCACGGTAAGGACGATGGTGCCGCCATCGGGCGTGTATCGCATCGCGTTTTCCACGAGGTTTTGCATGACGTTGCGCATCATGTCGGGGTCTGCGTTTACAAACGGGGAAGAGGTCGGCGGTTTTTCGCGCGAGAGCTTGATGTGTCGGACGTGGGCTTGTCCAGAGAAATCGAGCATCACGCTATCGGCGACATCTTCGAGGTGGATCGGCGTTTGCTTAAATTGTATTCTGCCCGATTCGATGCGGGTCACTACGAGCATTTCATTCACGAGACCGATGATTCTCTCGTTGCTCTCATACCCCTTCATGAGGAGACTCTTTTGTTCCGGTGTGAGGTTGTCGGTGTTTTCGTCGATGAGGAGAGAGAGGGTCCACTTAATGGCCGCGAGCGGAGTGCGAAGCTGGTGCGCGGCGATAGAAATGAATTCAGATTTCGCCTGATCGATATCGAGGAGGCGTCTGTTGGCGCTCAGCGCTTCCTCTTCGCGCTTTTTCAGAAGTTCATTACTCTCGTCGAGTTCTTTCACTTTCTGCTCAAGGCTCGTCGTACGGGTGGCCACCTCTCGCTCGAGCGTGCTGGTGTATTGGCTAAGGCGTCCGGCCATATCATTAAACTCAGATGCCAAAAGTCCTATTTCGTCTTTGGCGTGAACCATCGCTTTCGTGTCGAGTTGTCCTTCTCCAAACGCCTCGGCTGCCGCAGAAAGATTGGTGAGCGGCTGAATAATGTTGCGGCGCGCAAACAAGATTCCGATCAAAAGCGATATCGTTATGCCGAAGATGGTAACGACGATAGTAGAGATGCGGACCTCGTCGAGCGTTTGATTGAGGGTTTCTGCGTTTGCTTGCGCGGCGATATTTGATTGCTCTCCCATCGCGCGGAGACTTTCGAGTGAGCGTCGCGCAGATTCTTGCGCGGAGATGATCGCGCTTCGCGATTCGGTCTCTTTCGTACGTGTGTCTGCCGAACTCGTCGATCCTCGGTACGCGTTGTCGAGTATTTGTTCGGTTGCCGACTGCCCCTCGGCGAGCGCAGAGAGTGCCTCTTCAATACCTCGATCAATCGGTGCGTTGTCTGTCGCGATTGCTTTGGAGCTCTCCTCGATGCGGTGGAGTCCGATCAGCCATGTAAGCACGAGCACTCCCGAGAATGCGATAACGAGCGCAAAAATAAGCATCAGCTTGAGCTGAATACTGAAGAATCCCGGGGATGTTCTTTTAAAATTTTCCACACTCAGCGTGAATTACACATGCGCATGCGATGGATAGAAAATACTCTGGGCGCGCTTGATGACTATTGTACCGTACAATTTTCGCGCCCGATTGGCCTCACGGTTTTGCAGTGCTCGGAGTACAATGGCGTCATGCAAACCAACGGTGTCGCAACAAATCCGCAGCATGTAACGCGCGTGATGGTTTTTGGCACATTTGACATGATTCATGAAGGGCACGAGCATTTTTTTCGACAGGCGCGGGCGCTTGCAGAACACGTGCACCTCATCGTCTCCGTTGCACGCGACGCAAATGTCTTCCGCATCAAGGGAACGCGCCCTCGCAAGTCCGAACAGGAGCGACACGCATACCTGCAGGCTCACCCGCTCGTTGACCAAGCCGTCTTTGGGGATCACGTCGATCATGTGCCGCACATCCGCGCGTGCAGGCCCGACATTATAGCTTTGGGGTATGATCAGGGCGGCGAGTACGTGGATAATCTGGAAAACGTACTTCGTGACGCTGGTCTTGTGGCGCGAGTGGTTCGACTCGAAGCGCATCAACCCGAGAAATATAAAACATCAAAAATACTATGAAGTTTGCAGGAATCGATTATGGAACTCAGCGCGTGGGGGTTGCGATATCCGACGCGGGCGGCACGATTGCCTTTCCGCGAATCGTTTTGCACAATGACGCGGGTTTGATAGACGCGCTCACCACGCTTTTGCAGAAGGAGAGTGTTAAATGTGTGGTTGTGGGCGACACACGCTCGCATGGCTCAAAAGAAAATCCTGTCACAGTGCGCCTTACAAGCTTCATCGCGAAACTTGAAGGGGCGGGGTTTCGTGTTAAGAGCATGTGGGAGGCATGGAGTTCGATCGAAGCGTCTCGGTATGCGCCCGAACAGAAGTCACACGATGATGCTGCCGCTGCAGCGATTATTCTTCAGCGGTATTTAGATATTCATGCGCCTGCGGTAGAGTAGTGGTATGGCTGACATTTCGTATGATGATTTCGCAAAACTCGATTTACGCATCGGCACGGTGATTGCGGCAGAGCGTGTGCCCGAGACTGACAAACTGATCAAGTGCACAATTGATTTTGGAGAATTGCCCGAGGGCGCGGGAATTCGGACGATAGTCTCAGGTATAGCAGAGTGGAAAAAACCTGAGGAACTTGTCGGCCTCCAGCTTCCATACATTGTAAATCTTGCGCCGCGGATGCTTCGCGGTATCGAGAGCCAGGGTATGTTGCTCGCGGCAAGTGATACGGATGGTCTTGCGCTCATTGCACCAGTGCGCGCTGTGCAGCCGGGGACAAGACTGAAATGACTCTACAAACAGTTTAGATGCGGTGCACGCACGAGCGGTGCAATCATTGATATACTTATACGATGGCGGTTCTCGAAAAAGAGACGAAGTCTCCGGTCATTCATCGTCTGATGGGTGCGCTCGGGCGCTCGTTTCCTATGCCGGGCCTCGTTTTTCCGCGAGCTGCTGGCGTGGATATCTCAGATTCGTCGATAAAGTGGATTGCCCTTACACCGTTTGCGAGCGGGTATCGAGTCGATTTGTATGGCGAGGAGAAGATCGCTCCGGGTCTCGTGGTGAACGGCGCAATCAAGGATGTCGAAGCGCTCGGTCAGGTTCTGCGTAAGGTGAAACAGCAAATGGGAGGGATCGTCTGCGCGCACGCCGCACTCCCCGAGGAGGCAGGATACATTTTTGAGATGCACATTCCCGAGGGGACATCACGCTCAGGTGTGCTCAACATGATTGAATTTGAATTTGAGGGTAGAGTCCCGATTGCTCCCTCGGCGGCCGTCTTTGATTATGACGTGATACACCACGATGCTGGAGCGGGGCAGGACATCGCGGTCGTCGTTTTCCCTCGCGATCTCGCAGAAAGCTATGCGGCGGCATTTGAGCGAGCGGGGATCACGCTCCTGTCTCTCGAAACCGAAGCCCGGTCAATTGCGAGGGCTGTTTCGGTCGGATCTCAGGATGAACCCATTACGCTACTCGTCGATTTCGGCAGGGCGCGCACGGGGTTTGCAGTTTTGAAGCGCGGCATCCCTATCTTCACTTCGACCGTCGATGTGGGAGGGGATCGCATAAATCGCGCACTCGCCGAGAAGCTGTCGCTTTCTCCTGAGCAGATCGCTGTATTCAAAAACGAACAAGGCCTGCGCGCGTCGCGAGGCGCGAGGCTTCCGGGCCTCGACATCATTGTGGGTACTGCGTCAGTGCTCGGTGACGAAGTGGCGCGGCACTACCACTATTGGGATACTCGCCGTAACGAAAATGGCGATCGTGTCACCCCGGTAGAGCGTGTAATTCTCGTGGGGGGAAGTTCAAATCTCAACGGCCTTCCCGAGTACATTGCAGGACGCGTGCAAGCGCCCGCTGCGGTCGGCGACGTCTGGCAGCACGTGTGCGATTTCAACGAATACATCCCCCCTATTGATCGCGGAGATTCCCTTCAATATGCAACCTCTATCGGCCTCGCGTTACGATCTTTGGTATGAGTAACCTTCTCCCGCACGAGACACAAAAAAAAGTATGGCGCATGTATCGCGCGCGGTACATTACCGTGGGTTCGCTCGTTTCTCTTTTTGCTACGCTTTGTGCTGCTGTTGCGCTCGCGCCAACGTTCTTCGCACTCTATGCGACCGATTCAGCTCCATCTGAAATCGCACCTGCGACCGCGCAAGATGGTAAGAATCGATCGGAAGTTGGCCGTGCGCAGCTCCTCATCTCCGTGCTTGCTCCGATTTTTTCTGCTTCCACGACGCCGTCCGATTCGATCGAACACGTGCTCTCGCTGAAGCCCAAAGGCGTGACGGTACATCGTGTCGTGTACTCAGGAGCACCTTCCAAAGAAATTGTCCTCATGGGGGACGCTTCTGATCGAAGTAGTGTCTATGCGTATCAGCAGGCGCTTCGCGCAGATTCGCGTTACAAGAATGTCGTGGTACCGATCAACGATCTTACGGGCACGAAGGAAGGCGGTTTTTCTATGACGATAACCGGTGGTTTTTGATGATTTCTTATGAATATTCTTAAATTCCAATGGGTCTTCCTCTTCCTCGCGGTCAGTGCGTGGGGTGGTGTCGCGTGGTTTGGAATGTCGCTCGTGCAATACGAGCAGAGCCGGAGCACGCAGATCGTCGTGGTACAAGAGACGGAGAGCAAAGGCGCAGCCGCTGCGCGGCTGCGTTCCCTCATGCAGGATACTGCCGAAGATCGAGCGCAGCTTGAGGCTCTTTTGCACTCGGATGTGATCTCGATAGTTGCATTTCTAGAAAGGGCGGGGGGTGGGCGCGTGACGGTCTCTGTGAGCGATGCGCGTCCGGAGGGTAGCGCCGTCCCGCGCACCATAAGCAAGAGTACAGGAATTACGGCGACGGGTTTTACCATTGAGGCAGGTGGATCATTTTCAGATTTAATGCGAGTAGTAGAGCGACTCGAAAACTTGCCGCTCCCATCCACGATCGTTCGTGTTGAGCTCTCAGAGAACAAAAATGATCAGAAAAAAACTACGTGGAGTTTGAGCGCACACATCCGAATCCTTTCCATCCCATCCACTTGATACTAAGCGTGTATGAAAATATTTAAATCAGTTTCAGGGCGCATTCGCACCGCAGCGTCTCGGCACGAGCCTGAGGGAGTGCGTGTACTTTCCGATATGTATTGGAGAATAGTGGTCGTACTCGCTGCGATCCTCATCGTTGTCTCAATTGGATACGGCGTGTGGAGTCTCCTGCGCGTTCTTGAAGGTCTGAGTTCTGCGGTTATGGTCTCCTCTCCGCCGCCGCCTCCGATCAATCGCCGCGTGCTCGACGCTGCGATACAGGGCTTTGAGAGTCGCGAAGTGTATTTTGAGGATCGGAACGCGAGCTCGACGCAGTCGATCGCGGATCCGAGCATCTGATGCGCGAAGAGATCACATTGAGAAAATGGTTGAAGCAAGGTACATTAAGGTGCGACCTTAGCCCCTGTAGCACAATGGATAGTGCGTCGGACTTCTAAGCCGTTGATGTTGGTTCGATTCCAACCGGGGGCAACGAGTGGACTTTGTTGGTGCGCGGTGAGGGACTTGAACCCCCGACCCTCCCCGTGTAAAGGGGTTGCTCTACCAACTGAGCTAACCGCGCGTTCGCCTAATGTAGCGTGTAATTTGTTTTTCTCCAAGACCAATGGTATAGTGCCGCGGACCTGCCCCGTTAGAAACTCACACGACGTGAGTTGAGAGAGAAGGCCTGACGTGGTCGGTAAAAAGAATTTCCAAAATCATATGAATACTTCTAACGGGGTGAAAAAGAACGTATTTAAAGTATCGCCTGTCGATATGGAAAGCCGCAAAAACCTCGACCTTCGAGCGGGGGATACGGTGCGCGTCTGGCAGAAAATCGAGGAAAAGGGCAAGTATCGCCTTCAGGCGTTTGAAGGTCTTGTGCTCGCGCGTAAGCACGGCACTGAGGCTGGTGGCACCTTTACGGTACGACGCGTCGCAAGCGGTGTGGGCGTGGAGAAAGTATACCCACTCTATTCTCCCATGATCGACAAAATCGAAATCACCAAACGTTCACGCGTCCGTCGCGCGAAACTCTACTTCATTCGCGAGAAGGTGGCCCGTGAGGCGCGCCGACAGCTCCGCCGCACCCGTATGATGGGAGGTGGTATGACAGAAGAGAGCAAACTTGAGGCTGAGGCAGAAGCAGACGTGCGCGCAAAGAGCGAGCCTGTCGAGGTGAAGAGCGAGTAATCCGTTTTCTCTACGGACGACCCTGCCCGAATTTGAGTATTAGGGATATTTTAGCTATAGTTGGGGAGAGTCTTTAGCTGCTAAACAGGCGGCTACTTGACAAAGTAACGCCCAGGTGTTGAAATTGGTAGACATTTACCCTTGAGGTGGGTAAGCCCGTAAGGGCGTGGAGGTTCGAGTCCTCTCCTGGGCACAAAAGTGAACATCGTGAACGATATTAGCGTTGCGAGCCGTCAGCCGGTGAACTTTTTGGCAGTTCCAACCAAGATAGAATAACGGCTATACTGCTGCCATGATACGAATGTGGGTGATTTGTCTCTACTTTCACTTTTACCAAGGTTCACGCGGGGGGCCGGAGACCTGGTACTCCGGAGCAATAGATCGGCACAACTTTGAAAATCACCTAATGTGGGAGCGGCATTTCACAGAAGGTTTATTCGATCTATTGATACGCCGTGTTCACGACTTGAGCGGAAGATGGACTTTCCAGAATGGCCGCGGCCAAAGACGGATCGCAAATAGAGGCAGAATGATAAAAGACGTCATAAATCACTGCGTGGAGAAGGGATACCTAATCCCACAAGACGGCGATAAAAATCTGAAAATGGATTACCGGGGTCGCCGCTTTGTGTTTAATCCACTTGTATTCTTCAATGAGTGCCTGAAAGAATACGGGTCCGTGCAGTCGTTTGTTTTTGGCGCAGGCGGTGCCTTCGCAATCTCGGCAGGAATATGGCTGTATAACTCTGTCGTATGACGGAAGAGGAGAAAAAGGAGATACTTCAGCGACTCGTAACCCGGGTATCGACTGGCCTGTTTTTTGTTGGACTTGATTATTTACCTCGACATAAAACCCCTGATTCGGCCTGGATTCGAAGTATCTACATTCTGATCTCGTTCCACACCGAGCTGCTGCTAAAGGCGATTTATATCGTTAACAACAAATTTCAAGACCTGGAAGATTTGGATAACCGTCTAAGGAAATTCGGACATAATTTAGAAAAGATTGGTGACGAGATAACAAAAGAAGGGTCGTCCAGCTTTGGAATCAAAAGCATTCGCTTAAAAGGGCATGAGTACAGCGTAGAAACGGATGGAGGAGGTTTTCTTGTACAGAACTTCAACGACATACGATACGATTTCATAGACGGCAGAATCCGTACTCTCAATGGAATCGAGCATGAGCTTTTTAAGCAACAGATCGAAATAATGATTTCGATTACCAATAAGTTGAAACCTTTCGCTTGGTGATACAATGTTTCCTATGGAAAATGTCTTAAGAAGCTCGCTTTTCAATAGCCTTGTTTTCGCAACATTGTTATTTGCTGGGTCGTACTGCCTCATTAATTTTTACTTTGAGAAGCAGGTTCAATATCGGTCATTTGAAGAGTGTCTTTTGGAGGTGAGTGACCCAATGGCGAATTGGGTGACGAGAAAAGGGACAGTTGATTATTGCAGAGCCGAAACCCGCTAGCCGTGCCCTGCTTAATTCGAGTGATTACTTACGGATCTCACTTTAGTCATTCATAAATCTGCTCATTTGAAAGCAGAAAACGGAGTGTTGAACGCTGCCGTTTAAGGATAAGCTTCGCGGCGAGGCGAGTGATGTACGGTGCCTTGTGGATTATTCGCATGTCGGCTAGCCGTGCGTCAAAATCAAAATAGGGCAGTTGTGGTATGATTTGGCGGTATGAAAAGAGCGAAGATTCACAAAACAAAAAACAGACATTTTCCTGTCGTGGTAAGCCGCGGAGAGGATGGTTTCTATATTGTTCAGTGCCCCATGTTGCCAGGATGTTTTACGCAAGGAAAAACTCTCGACGAGGCGCTGAAAAATATCAGGGAAGTTATTGAATTGTGTTTGGAAGAAAAAGAAAGTCGCGCGATGGCGAATGAAATCGGCACCGAGGAAGTGAGCTTGCACACAGTTTTGGTATAGGCTGGTATGCCGCGCTTGCCTATCCTCTCTTCGCGTCAGGTAATCAAGGCGCTTGAGCGCTTCGGATACGTTGTCGTTCGGCAGCGCGGGAGCCATGTACGAATGGCGCATCCCGTTCGGAAGCAGTGGCTGGTAACAGTTCCAAACTACAAGGCGATAGACCGTAGTCTGTTGCGACTCATCATTCAAGAGGCGAATTTGTCGGTCAAAGAATTTTTGTCACTTCTTGATTGAAGGAGGTGAGCATGGCCAACGTGGCGCTTTTGCTATGATGCGTGCATGTCTTTATTCACCCCGTTAGCGCAACGCTTCGCGTTGGCTACGGGGCAGGCGGGTAGGGTAAACTGAAGCCCATGTCTTTATTCACAGGTAAGGGGGATGATGGGACGACGAAGCTGTTTGATTCTGGCCCTGGCAAGAGGGCAACGAAAGCGAGTCCCATTTTTGAATGTTTAGGAATGCTCGACGAGCTCAATACGCTTGTGGGGTGGTGCAAAGTCGCGTGCCCGTCCGATCTGATTGCGCAAGAGCGGCCGGTGAAGATTATTCTTCATGACGTGCAGGATCATCTCTTTACGATCCAAGCTGAGGTGGCCGGTGCCCCGAAATCTATCCCGCTTTCTAGTGTCGAAATGCTCGGCGTGTTCATCAACAAGCTCGAAAAAGAAATGCCGCCCATTACCTCGTTCCTCGTCCCCGGTGGTACCGAATTGTCGTCTCGGCTCGATATTGCCCGCGCCGTTTCGCGCAGGGCGGAACGGCGGCTCGTGACGCTTCATGAATCGGGCGAGCGGAGCGTGAGCGCTTCGAGCCGTGCGTATGCAAACCGCCTCTCTTCGCTTCTCTATGCGCTCACGCGGTACGTAAATCACACTGCGGGAATCGAAGAAAATCCGCCAACGTATCGCGACGTATGATCCGCGCCTATCTCCCGCGAGATTTAGAGGACCTCACGCGTTGGTACATGCGTTACATTTCGCCCGCAGCGCTTGTTGCGGGCTTTCTCCTCGACAACCTGGTCCTCCTTCGTCGAGTAGATTTGTGGATGGGGCACGTACTCCTCTTCACGTACCTTTTTGTTGCGGCTGCGTGCATCGTGCTTCTCAACCTCATTACGAGCGGTCGCATCAAGAATGCATGGATAATGCGCGCGACACCGATTATTCCCGTTGCCGCACAGTTTGCCTTCGGCGGACTTTTCAGCGCGTATCTCGCGCTCTATAGTCGGAGTGCTGCATACTCGGTGAGTTGGATATTTGTGATCATCGTCGCGGGCCTGCTCTTGGGCAATGAGCGATTTGTTCGCCTCTACATGCGGTTTTCATTTCAAATCGCTATTTTCTTTACATCGCTATTTTCGTTTTTAATTTTCTTCCTGCCAGTCGTTTTACTCCGCATCGACACGTATATATTTCTCCTCAGTGGCGTCGTTAGCCTCGCGCTCATCGCGCTACTCGTCGGCCTCCTATATTCTCTGACGCCGGAAATCGTGCTCGCGGAAGGGAAACGCGTCGCCCGCTCGATCGCTATTATCTATGTGCTCTTCAATGTGCTCTATTTTACAAACGCGATTCCACCGCTCCCGCTCGCGCTCAAAGATGCGGGAATTTATCACGGGATATCGAAAAAATCGGAGGGTGGCTATACGGTTCTCGAAGAGCTCGTGCCGTGGTATGAGGCGTACCTACGCTACAACACCTCCTTCCATTTGCAGCAGGGGAGTACCGCGTATGCATTCAGCGCGATCTTCGCCCCCTCGGGTCTTTCGACCGTGATTCTCCATGAATGGCAGCGTTACGATGACGTGCTCGGAGCGTGGGTAACAACCGATACGCTCCGCTTTCCGATTACGGGTGGGCGTGATGGCGGGTATAGAGGATACACAATTAAGACGGTCACGCCGGGAAAGTGGCGGGTCAACGTAATTACCCAATCGGGTCGACTCATCGGGAGACTTTCATTTGCTGCTCGAAGTGACGCTGCGACGCGGAAGCTCGAGGAGTTGGAGAAGTAGTCGTGGTCGCGGGTCGCGCCGATGCTCTAAATCTGTTATAAATCGGATGTTCGATGGCGACTATGGTGTAATGGTCAACACTGGAGCTTGTGGAGCTCTCGATTCGAGTTCAATTCTCGATAGTCGCCCCCGTGTAGAAATAAAGTAGGTATAATGCGCCGATGACCATGCTGCTTGCTGTTCGGGTTGCGCTCGTGTCCGCGCCGGTGTTTGTGATGATCGCGCTCATACCATTCATCACAAATGACTACGTACTCACCGCAATCTACATTGGAGTTATTGCAGTAGCGACACTCCGTTACACACGGAACGACCGGATATTTCTCGTGTTTGGTTTCTTCATGTTGCTCCTCGGAGAGTACGCGTTTATATCGACGGGCGTGGAGACGTTTGAACGGCGCACGCTCTTTGGCGTCATGCCGCTTTGGCTCCCATTTCTCTGGGCCTATATCTTCGTCGCTATCCGACAAAGCGCTCTTTTGTTTGAAAAATATCTCTAAATATATCAGCGACACGCATGAGTTCTTCTCAGGGTATTATGCTCCTGGAATTTTCAAGCGTAAAGGAGTGAGAAGAGATTCAAATGCGTCGGCGGACTTCTCCCAAGAATAGGTGAGTGCTTTTTTGCGACACGCATCTCGACTGAGTTTTAAACACTTGATCGCCGCGTCGCGGAGGTCTTCGCTTAGGTAGCCATCAACGCCGTTTGTGATGATGTCTCGTGGCCCCATTACATCGTGAGCTGCTACCGGTATGCCGCAGGCAAGCGCTTCAATAACCGCAAGTCCAAAAGTCTCTGTTCGTGATGGAAAGACAAATACGTCCGCTATCGAGAGCCAGTCGACGAGCTCTTGTCCGTGTTTATAACCGACAAAAACTGCAGAGTCGCCATACTTTTTTTCCAATCGAGTGCGATCGGGCCCGTCACCAATGATTAGCTTTGTGCCGGGAAGGTTGAGCGCAAGAAACTCCTCGCAATTTTTTTCTATCGCCAGTCGACCCAGGTATACGAACACGGGATGGTGGGGAAGGGAGTGCGGGGGATTGGAATTGCGCTTAAATAAATCCGTATCTACGCCGAGGGGCCATAGCGAAAGATATTCAAGTCCGTGCTTCTCAAGTATTTCTCTCAAACTTTCGGTTGCAACCATGGTTGCGCTTCCCGCATTATGAAACCAGCGCAGAAAAGCGTAGACGATTGGGGTTAAGAATTTTCCGCGGACTCTCGCTTCCACATACATTTGAAAATGCGTATGGTAAGCGGTGGTGAAGGGAATCCCCTTTGATCGGCAGATTGATCGGGTAGCAATACCAAGCGGCCCTTCGACGGCGACGTGTATCGCGTCGGGCGCATGCTGTTCGATCATTGCGCGCAGTCGCTTGCGAGGAAAGAGTGACAGCCGAATCTCTGGGTAGGAGGGCAGGGGGATGGTCTTGAACAGTCCGGGATGAATGACTGTGACCGTATACCCCCTTTTTTCTAAGAGGGCAATTATATGGTCGTATGTTGTGACGAGACCGTTGACCTGTGGGTGCCAGGCGTCCGTCACGATTGTGAGTCGCTTCATGTGATGTCCACCTTACCACGCTCTAACATCCCGGACTCTCACGGCCATAGTACAATGCAGCCATGGATCCCGAGATGCGGCAGCGGCTTGAGTTGATCGAGAAGAAGGTCGACGCAGTGTACGTATCGGCGGAAAAGACGCGGAAATACTTTCTCACCACGCTTATTGTAACGGGGGTCGCCTTCGTACTACCACTTATCGGTCTTCTGTTTGCGATACCCTCGTTCCTCTCGCTCTACGGCGATCTCGGTAGCCTCGGCTTGTAAGTATTTGCACTATAGCTCGTCTCACAGGATGCTAGAATGAACATTACTAGAAACTAACAGCTTAAAGCTATAAGCTATTTATCATATGGATCAACAGACGGCAGACAAGATTATTATGGCCACGCATTGGCCTCGCACCATGGGGGCGACCGCGCTCGGTATGCTCGCGCTCTTCCTCCTCGTGGGGACGGTGAGCGAACTCAAGGGTATTCGATTTATCGGTAGCGGCGTTACCGCTTCAAATATCATCAGTGTGTCTGGTGAAGGTGAAGTGTTCGCTGTGCCCGACACAGCGACCTTTTCGGTGACGGTGCAGGAAGAGGCGAAAGATGTGAAGGCGGCGCAGGATGTTGCGACGAAAAAGATTAATGAAATCATCGCATACCTGGAAAAGGAAGGTGTTGCAAAGAAAGATATTCAGACGGCCGATTACAGCCTGTATCCACAGTACGATTACACCAACGGCGTGTGCACGCAGGGTGGGTATTGTCCGCCGGGGAAACAGACGTTGCGTGGGTTCCAGGTGTCACAGACGCTGACCGTA
This sequence comes from uncultured Candidatus Saccharibacteria bacterium, assembly GCA_964437185.1. Classification (GTDB taxonomy): domain Bacteria; phylum Patescibacteriota; class Minisyncoccia; order Phycocordibacterales; family UBA2100; genus UBA10103. The sequence goes on from CAYTFU010000001.1 coordinate 201,895, forward strand.
AAGGTGCGTGATACTGATACGGCAGGTAAACTTCTTTCGGGCGTTGGGTCTCGCGGCGTTTCGTCGGTGAGCGGACTCAATTTTGAGGTTGACGATAGGGAGGCCTCAGAGGCAGAAGCGCGCGACATGGCAATCATAGACGCGAAGGCGAAGGCCGAAGTGCTCGCAAAATCGCTCGGCGTAAGCATCGTGCGGATCGTCGGCTTCAGCGAAAACTCAGGTGGATATCCTGTGCCCATGTACGCGCGTGGCATGGACATGGCGGTGATGGAATCAAAAGCTGTATCTCCCGAGATTCCTGTTGGACAAAATAAGATCACCTCGAATGTGACAGTGAGTTACGAGATTCGGTAATAGGCGCTCGGGGCCGTCGCGTCTGACGCGACGGCCCCTTGACGTGAGTGTGATATCAGATACAATGCAACCCATAAGCCCCGCAAGGGGTTTTTGACTAGGAATAAAGAAATATGAGCATCGGACAATATCTCAGGGATACCCAGGCAGAACTCAAGCACGTTGCGTGGCCGACGCGTCTTCAGACGATTGTATACACCGTGCTCGTGGCACTGTTGTCCGTAGTCGTCGCGCTCTACCTCGGCGTTTTTGACTATGTCTTCACGAGCGGTCTTGCGCGGTTCCTGGAAGTTCTCCCTTCGGCCGCCCCGATCATCGAGATGCAAAATCTTGATTCGACGAGCACTCCTGCGATCCAGGTCTCCCCGGCGGATGTTTCCGAGGTTCCGAGCGCAGCACCAGCGCCATCTCTCGAAGATGCCTTAAAGGTCAACTAATATTCGTACTATGAAGCAAACGCACGGTGAGGCTCGTCAGTGGTACGCGGTACATACGTACTCGGGATACGAAGATGCGGTTGCGCGTAATCTTAAGCAGCGCATCGAATCGTTCGGCATGAAAGAGAGTATCTTTAATGTCGTCGTGCCGACCGAGACTAAAATCAAGATTAAGAATGGTCGCCGCACCGAGACGCGGGAAAAGGTATTTCCTGGCTACGTGCTCGTCGATATGATTGCGAGCGATGAGGCGTGGAGCGTTGTCCGTAACACGCCGCAGGTTACAGGATTTGTCGGTACCGCGAATCAAGCAGTGCCGCTCGAGCCGCAGGAGGTGGAAAAGATTCTCAAGCGTGCAGGTGGCGACACCGTGCGTCACGCGATCGATCTTTCTGAAGGAGATGCGGTAGTAATCGTCGACGGACCGTTCAAAGATCTCGAGGGAAAGGTGGGGGAGATTGACGAGGAGCGTGGAAAGGTTAAAGTCTTAGTTCCGATGTTTGGTCGCGAGACTCCGGTGGAGCTCGAAGCCGACCAAGTGCAACGCGTCTAGACAAATCGCGAAATCACTGTACAGTCTCTCCGGCTGAAGATGGTTGAGCGTCCGCTCGGCCTTTCGATTTGGTCTTTTTTTGCGGGGGAAACCACCCATGACACGCACACCGCTGACCGACTTCGGCATCCTAGGGCTTGCGCCCGTCTTTATCGGGGAGGCATTTCACCCAGGTACATTCTGGGGAATACCAATGGTTGATGGAGCACTCTTCGCGACGAACACACATACCGCGCGTGTATTGGTTCGTTACAACCCCGGAGGGTTTTGGGCCAAAGTCGCTGGGGCATCGAATCCGATAAGTCCGCTTCGCCTCCTACATGTACCTTATGTCGACGTCGGGCGAATTACGACAGGTCGAGCGATCCTTAATTCTCAAGGGTTGGGAAGCTACGATCCATCGACTCTCTCGGCGCTCATCGGTACGATGCTCCTCAGGGGGGATCCTGTTGCAAACGGGCTCAGCTCTGGAGTCAACTGGTTCCCGTGCTTATCCGGGCTCGTTGGCATCGGATGGATCGCGGGGTACGGTGAATGGTGGTTTCGGGACGATGAGATTCCCCCGCTCGTCGCTAGCGGAGACCGCGTGTTCTCCGGCAACTATCGCCAACCACGTTACTAAAGGCTTCGTGCGTCCCATGCCCCACCTGCAATCGCGCGGGTGGGGTACAACTATATCTAAATTTGGCGCTTAGATGTATTGTTTATTTTGTCCGACCGGACGAGATAAACAATAGCCTTCCATCGTACGATAAGAAGTGCGACCTACTGCATCTCCAAGGTCAACGTACAAAAACTTGAAATAACGCCGCGTAACCTGTATAGTGCCGCAACATGGCCAAGGAGATAACAAAAATGATCAAGCTGCAGATTGAAGCTGGCAAGGCCACTCCTGCGCCACCGGTCGGGACCGCGCTTGGGCCTGCGGGGGTTAATATCGGCGAATTCGTCAATCAATTCAACAACCTGACGCGTCCGATGGCGGGCAACATTGTGCCGGTACTTCTGACCGTCTACAAAGATCGCAGCTTTACCTTTATCGTCAAGAAGCCACCAGCTTCTCGCCTTATTTTGAAGAAGATGGGTCTTGAGAAGGGTTCTCAGAAAGCGCAGACGAAAGTCGGCAAGCTTACGAAGCAGCAGGTGACTGAGATTGCCGAAGAGAAAATGGAAGATCTCAACGCCAACGACATTGAGCAGGCGAAGAAAATCATCGCCGGCACCGCTCGATCGATGGGTATCGATAGCGATCTGTAAACGGCACGCTGCTGTTACAATGCAGCCATGCGAGAAAGTTTGAAGAAAGTCATTGCAGGAGCACTTGCGAAGACGGGTATTTCTGGAGTAAATGATGTTTCTCTGGAACATCCTGCAGATCTCAAAAACGGTGACTATTCTTCCGGTGTTGCGCTGCAATATGGGAAGCAAGCGGGAGTTGCGCCTCGGGCACTGGCTGAGAAGATCGTCACTTCAATCGGCGAGGTCGAAGGGGTCGCGAAGATCGAGGTGGCGGGTCCTGGGTTCATCAATTTTTATCTCACGCCAGGAGCTCTTGCTGCGTCAATAGAAAACGCGCGTGCCGAGGACATGCCTGCCCTACGAAGCCTTGGCGTAGGAGGGCATGGTTCTAATGCGAATCTCGCGGGGAAGACCATAATGGTCGAATATACCGACCCGAATCCTTTTAAAGAATTCCATATCGGGCATTTGATGAGCAATGCTATAGGAGAATCTATCGCGCGCCTATTGCAATTTTCGGGAGCCAAGGTTATTCGCGCCAATTATCAAGGCGATGTTGGGCCGCACGTGGCGAAGGCTGTATGGGGCGTTATGAAACTTGGCGCGGATTCGCATGATTCTGCGCAACTCGGCAAAGCGTACGCGACGGGCGCGCAGGCATATGAGAGCGATGAGGCGGCAAAAGGAGAAATCGATGTGATCAATGCAAAAGTGTACGACAAATCTGATTCGTCGGTTAATGAGATTTACGCGGCGGGGCGCAAGGCGTCGCTCGAACATTTCGAGGAACTCTACACGCTCCTCGGCACGAAGTTCGACCACTACTTTTTTGAGAGCGAGACAGCGCCGCGTGGTATCGAGTTGATTAAAAAGAATGAGAGCGTTTTCGAAAAGAGTGATGGGGCAATCGTTTACAAAGGGGAAGGAGAAGGCCTCCATACCCGCGTCTTCGTCACCTCCAAGGGTTTGCCAACGTATGAGACCAAGGATCTCGGCCTCGCGCTCATGAAAATGGAGCTGTATGAGCTCGACCAATCGATCACCATCACAGCGCACGAGCAGAGCGACTACTTCAAAGTAGTGCTTGCGGCGATGCGGAAGGTTTTGCCCGATGTCGCGCCGAAAATTCGTCACGTTGCGCACGGCATGATGCGTTTTGCCGAAGGTAAGATGTCGTCGCGCACCGGCAACGTAATCACAGGCGAGTCGCTTCTTCTTGATCTCGTGGAGTCGGCAAAGATCCGCGCAGCGGAGAGTCGTTCCGACGATCATGCCAAATTGGCACAAGATGTCGCGGTTGCAGCGATCAAGTACCAAATTCTCAAACAAACTTCGGGCAAAGATATTATTTTCGACCGAGTTCGAGCGCTTTCGCTCGAAGGAGATTCAGGGCCATATCTGCAGTATGCATACGCGCGCACCAATGCGATCGCAGAGAAAGCGAAGGAGCAGGGGGTCGAGGCAAAAATCGATGAAAATCTTGCGAGCGATGATCTCGCGCGAATGCTTCACCGCTTTCCCGAAATCGTGGAGTACGCCGCTTCGCTCTATGAGCCGCATATCGTGACGAGCTACCTACTCGAAATTGCTTCGCGATTCAACAGTTGGTACGCGCAGGAGCAAATTCTCGACGGTACTCCGAAAGCCGCACATAAAGTAGCAGTAGTAGATGCTGTCCGCCGCACCCTCAAGAATGGCCTTTGGATACTCGGTATCCCTGCGCCTGAAAAGATGTGAGTAATAATGTGAGAAGTGTTGATTATCATTAACGAAACTCGTATGACAAACAAAATGATAAAAAATACATATAGCGTTCATCCCGGCGAGATTCTTGCAGAGGAATTCCTAGGCCCACTTGGGCTCACCGAGTATCGTCTTGCGAAGAGTACAAGCGTGTCGCCACGGCGTATCAACCAGATTGTGCGCGGTACGCGTTCGGTCACCGCAGATACCGCGTTGCGCTTCGCGCGATTTTTTGGCACGACAGCGCAGTTTTGGATGAATCTGCAGACTCAATACGATCTCGACGTTTCAAAACACACGCTAACGCCGGTACTCAACCGCACGATCACAACTCTTGCGGACATTCGTCAGTCTCACTCAGTGTGATTGGATGGATTACGGGCGAACGAGCTCATTCGTGCCTTGGGCGACATTTTCCAAAAAAATCTCCGTTAGTTGCACCAGTTGCGGGTCGGTGGTAGGTTGTTGGTCGCGTCAGAAAGGGAGAACGCGTCATGATAAGCCGAATTTCGCATGAGGACCTCTTTCAGCAGCTGAAGAAGGTTTTCGAGGGCCTTGCGATGGAAGCAGATAAGGTCTATCCGAGGTACGACAACGTTGTTCACGCGGTTTTTGAACGGAGGTGTCTCACCCCGCTCCGATCAGAACTGCTGATTCGTCGTGAAGGGCATGTCGTCTCCATCCCGGCCGTACTGACCTTGATGGGGGACGAGAGGGACGTATCTGTCGGGGTGGAAATGAAATTCGTCGTCACCAGTGATAATCGGAGGCATTTTTTCCTAGTCGGTGACGCGGCGGTAGCGGTTCGCAACGTCGCGGACGCCTTGAAGAAAGTGCTGTCGATCACGACGTAACGATGGTCATGTCGAATCGGGCCCGGTACACTTGCCGGGCCTTTCGTTTTGGTCGATCGGCAATCGCAGAAGAATGGGTTTTGCGGTACGATAGTGCGAATGGTTGAAATTAAGGCAGAATCCGTCTCCGCACAGACAACGGCCAGTCAAAGGGAAGAGTCGACGCTGCGATTTTGGAACGAGCGCGAGATTTTCAAGAAATCCGTGGAAAAGCCTGCGCCAAAGGGGGAGTACGTCTTTTACGACGGGCCGCCGTTTGCGACGGGGCTGCCGCACTATGGGCACATCGTGGCGAGCGTTATTAAAGATGCCGTGCCGCGCTACTGGACGATGCGGGGATTTAGCGTGCCGCGTGTGTGGGGGTGGGATTGTCACGGCCTCCCCATTGAAAACATTGTAGAAAAGGAGCTCGGCTTTAAACACAAAAAAGACATCAAGAAATTCGGCGTCGCAAAATTCAACGAGGCGTGCCGCGAGCGCGTGCTTACCTATGCGGGTGAATGGGAAAAGATCGTGCCGAGAATCGGCAGGTGGGCGGATATGAAAAATGCCTATCGCACCATGGACAAACCATTCATGGAATCCGTGTGGTGGGTTTTCAAGACTATTTATGACAAGGGTCTCGTCTACGAAGATTATCGCTCAATGCACATTTGCCCGCGCTGCGAGACTACCCTTAGCCAGCAAGAGGTGAGCGAGGGATACAAAGACGTGAAGGATATTTCGGTGACGGTGAAGTTTAAATTGAAGAATCCGGAAAAGATCGGTCTCTCGGGTGATGTATATATGCTCGCGTGGACGACGACGCCCTGGACGTTGCCGGGCAACGTCGCGCTCGCCGTTGGAGCTGATATTGAATATTATGCAACTGGGGTTGTTGATGGTGCACAAGTTCAGCCAGTTGGCACAGGCACGTATCAAATATCGGATAACAGCGCGACATATATAGTCGCCAAGGCTGCAATTGGTATGCCTGCAGCACGGACCCTAATCGCTGTCCCGCGGAAAACCCTTAAGGGCTCTGAACTGGTTGGCCTTGAATACATGCCGCCGTTCGATTACTACATCAAAGACGCGACGCTCAAAAATCGCGAGAATGGATGGAAGGTGTATGCGGCGGATTTTGTGACGGCTGACAGTGGTACGGGTATTGCGCATGAAGCGCCCGCATTTGGTGCCGACGACTGGGAGCTTTTGAAGAAAGTGAATCTGCCATTTGTGCAGCATGTCAACATGGACGGCACGTACAAGCCCGAGGTAAAAGATTTTGCGGGGATGGAAGTGAAGCCGCGGTCGGATGACGATAAGGTGCGTCTCGGTACCGATATCGCAGTTTTGAAATACCTTCAGGAGCATAATCTTTTTTTCTCTAAGGAAAATATTGTGCACTCGTACCCGCATTGTTGGCGCTGCGATACGCCGCTCCTCAATTACGCGACGTCTTCATGGTTTGTTTCGGTCACCAAGATCAAAGAAAATTTGCTCAAAAATGCCGAAGCGGTGAACTGGTCGCCGGAACACATCAAAGAGGGGAGGTTTGGCAAGTGGCTCGAAGGTGCGCGCGATTGGTCTATTTCGCGCCAGCGTTTTTGGGCGAGCGTTATTCCGCTCTGGCGCTGCGAAGCATGCAAAAAGGAGCGCGTGTTTGGAAGTGCCGCCGAGCTTGAAGAAGCGAGCGGCAAAAAGATCGACGATTTGCACAAACACATTGTCGACGAGGTCACAGTCCCATGCCCGTGCGGCAAGACAATGCATCGCATCCCCGATGTGCTCGATACCTGGTTTGATTCTGGCTCGATGCCGTACGGAGAGCGACACTACCCCTTCGACTTCGCTCAGGGCAAGCCCTCTGATGGCAGAGACATGCCGTTACCACGAGGCTTTCCTGCGCAGTTTATTGCCGAGGGGCTCGATCAGACGCGCGCGTGGTTTTACTACCTGCACGTCCTTGGTGGCGCACTCTTCGAGAAGAATGCTTTTCAAAATGTCATCGTCAACGGCATTGTCCTCGCAGAAGACGGAAAGAAAATGTCGAAGAAGCTGCAGAATTATCCAGACCCGATGGCCATCGTAGAGAAATACGGTGCCGATGCGCTCCGCCTCTATCTCCTTGCATCGCCCGTTATGCAGGCAGAGAATCTCAACTTTTCAGAAGCGGGAGTCGATGAGGTGGCGAAGAAAAACCTTGGCCGACTCAGCAACGTCCTATCCTTTTACCAGCTTCACGCGTCAGATATTCCGCGCGATTGGCAGAGTCCGCACGTCCTCGATCAATGGATTCTTGCGCGGCTCGCGGCCCTCATCGGAGAGAGCGCGAGCGGATACGAATCGTATCAGCTCGATGTGGCGGTGCGCCCTCTCGCGCTCTTTATCGACGATCTTTCAGCGTGGTATGTGCGCAGATCTCGCGACCGATTTAAAGATGAGGGGGACGATAGGAAAAATGCGCTCGCGACACTTCGCTATGTGCTCCATTCGCTCGCTCGCGTGATGGCCCCCGCCGCACCATTTTTTGCCGAACATCTCTACCAGGCAGTACGAGAAAGCGAAGACGAAGAAAGTGTGCATCTCGCCGCCTGGCCCGACATGCCGAAATTCGCGTTCGACCCGGAGAGTGTTTTGGTCAATATGTTTGGCGCGCGGCTCGTTGTCTCGCAGGCACTCGAAGCGCGTGATTCGGCGAAGATTAAGGTTCGTCAGCCGCTTTCCATGCTCACCGTGCCTTCTACCGCGAAACTTCCGGACGAATTTTTACCCATCATCGCAGAGGAGGTAAATGTGAAGGATGTTGTGTGGGGGAAGGTGTTTGCGCTCGACACCACCGTAACAGACTCTCTCCGGAAGGAAGGGGTGGCGCGTGAATTTGTGAGAGCTGTTCAGGCGGCTCGGAAAGATGCGAAACTGTCGCCGCAGGACAAGGTCCGCGTGCGGTACGGGAGTGATTTCGATGAATCGGTGATTGTTGAGTACAAAGACGGCATTTGTAATCTTACGAACTCGGTCGAACTTGTGAGCGATACGGTAGAAGGCGTAAGAGTGGAGAAGATTTAGCATGGCTCGTCGTCCCACAGCGATCATCATGCAAGGGGGCGCGATGCGTGCTGCTTTTGGCAGCGGATTTTTGTATGAGCTTGGGCGGCAGGGGGTGTATGTGGACATGATTGCGGGCGCATCTTCAAGCGTTCCCGTGTCGGTGTATTACGCCGCTCGGCAAGTGGAGGAAATACGAGAGGTGTTGATGAATGAAATCGCCAACTCGAAATTTCTCCGGTACGACAACCTCATACTCGGTCGGCCTGTCTACGATATTGAATATTTGATTGCGGAAGTTTTGAAAAAGAAGTACCCGCTCTCGCTCGACGCGCTTAAGAATTCTCCTACGAGGTTTGCTATTCCGCTCTACAATTATAAATTAAAGGGATCCGAGCTACGCCTCAGTTCTGAGAGCGAGATCCTTGAGAAGATATGGGAGTATATCCATCTCGCCATTATCGTGCACGATAAACATATTTTGCGTGGCACGCATCTTGAGTCATACGTCGACGGGGCGATTGATCCCTTTGTACTCTATAAAATGGAGTCGATGTTTATTCCCGAAAATGCGCGAATCGTAGCACTCTGGAACGAGGCGGATTTTGGCATGCATATGGTGAAGTATCTCGGCCAAAAAGTATTTCTCGCGCTCCAGGGGCGCAATTTTCCCCATGAAGTGACGCGAATGCTCCGCGAGCGGACAGACCTTATCAAGGAAGGCATGCAAGTATATGAGGATTTTTGCAAAAGGCACACGCCGCTCATCATTCAGCCGGAGGCTTCGATTTTCGATGGGCTTGATGTTATTAGCCGGAGCCCGCGGCATTTACGGGCGTTGTTTCAGTCGGGGGTTAAAAAGGCACAGCAAGTGCTCGATTCGGGGTTTTTTAGCGAATGAGGTATGTATCAGAAGTATCAAACAGACGCGCTGGTGCTCGGCAGTAGAGAGCGCGGCGAGAGTGATCGCGTGTTTGTGCTCTTTACGAAGGAATTTGGCCTCGTGCGCGCTCGCGCGAGTGCGGTTCGTAGTGAGAAGTCGCGCATGCGCTACGCGCTTCAGAATTGCAGTCGCGCCCGGGTCTCCCTCGTGCGTGGTCGCAGGGGGTGGCGGCTTGCGGGGGCCTCCGCCCTGTCGGGAGTTGAGAGGGGTGCTCGCGGAGCCGCTGTATTCGCACGCATTGCCGCGCTCACGAAGCGGCTCGTGCATGGGGAAGAGAAGAATGAATTCCTTTTTTCGGTGCTTGAAGAAGCGCACATCGCGCTTATGGGGGGGGAGGATGGGATACGCGGCACGGTGGAGATTGTCTGCGTAGCACGAATCCTCCATGCGCTTGGATATCTTTCCGTAGAGGCACTCGAGACGACACTCTTTACGCACACCGCGTATACGGGAGCGTTATTGCAGGAGGCAGAGACCATAAAGGGTGACCTTCTCACGACCATCAATAAGGCGATTGCGGAAACGCATTTGTAGTATATTCTCAGCGTATGGTGACAATAGCTCGACTCACCGAAGTCTCTCAATCGGACCTTGATAGCATTAATGTGCTCGTCAACCAGCTGTCAGAGCGCTTACCCAAATGTTCACCTGAGCTTCTAAAAAAGATTGTTATGCATAAAGATGTCGAACTCTGGGTCGTTCGAGACCAAGAGCGCATCGTCGGTATGGGGACTCTTGCAATTGTCGTCATCCCGGAAGGAGAACGAGCTCAAATAGAGGATGTTGTTGTCGACAGTGCCTACCGTGGACAAGGTTTAGGAGAAAAAATCATGCGGACGCTCATTGATGCGGCACGCGCAAGAAATGTACGTGGTATAGGTCTGACCTCGCGATCAGAACGTGTCGCCGCTGTTAATATGTACACAAAAATGGGTTTTGAGAAGTGGGAGACCAATGTATACCGACTCAAGCTCTGATTTTCCAGGAGTATAGCGTGATACAATTTTCGGATGGACCCTTCCGAGCATGAGAAGGAAAAGATTGAGCGCTTACGGCGCGCAATGTACTCGCGGTCGCTCTCCGGGCTGTTGAAGGAGCATCCTCGGCACATACTCGGCGAGTCGCAAGATAAGACTGAGCAAGACTTCCAGAAGCGGATAGAGCAAGAGAAGGAGGAGAGAGAAGAGCATTTAAGGCCTATCAACGTTGCGCCCCGAACGATCGGGTATGCCAAAACGGCACTCTGGTGGCTCTTGGGACTCTCGATAGTATTCTTTATCGGAGCAGTCTCGTTTTTTGCATACTACTTTCTCGTTGGTGACGGCACGTTTGGCGCTTCATCACGAAATATTGGAATATCGATCTCGGGGCCGCCGCAGATCGAAGGCGGTTCTCCGACCCAGCTTCAGATTGCGGTTGTGAATCGCAACAACGTCCCCCTCGAAGCAGCGGAACTCATCATCACGTATCCGCAGGGCACACGATCCGTTTCCGATTTTGTGACTGACCTTTCAAGTCAGCGTGAGTCGCTCGGTACCATTGGGCCGGGGGAGACGCGCCGAGGGACTGTGAGCGCTATTTTCGCGGGCGACGAAGATACTCCCGTCGGCGTTCACGTCGAGCTTGAGTACCAAATTCAAGGATCGAACGCGATATTTGTAACGTCGACAGACTACAATTCGACGCTCAGTTCGTCGCCGCTCTCCCTTGTGATCGAGGGGAATAAAGAGGCGATTTCAGGTCAGCCTGTAGAGATCACGGTGTCTGTCGTTTCCAACGCGACCGAGCGCGTGAGTGATGTACTCCTCGAAGCGCAGTATCCTTTCGGATTTAAATACATGTCGGCGACGCTGGACCCAATCAAGGCGGGCCTCTGGGCAATTGGCGACCTTACTCCCGGACAGAAAGTCCCCATCGTCATTCGCGGAATCCTCTCCGGCGAACAGGGCGATAATCGCGTGTTCCGATTTAGTGCGGGTACGAGGAGGAGTGCGTCGGCAGGGATGATCGAAACCGTTTTCACCAAAAACACGTATCCTGTCGCCATATCCAAACCCTTCCTCGGCCTCTCCGTGTCGGTGGGTGGCGGAGGCTCCACGGTGACCGAAGATGATTCGTTCGTGCCTCCTGCCGATGGGACGCCCGCGAGTATTGTCGTCGCTCCGGGCTCGGAGGTCTTGGTCAGGATCGGTTGGCAAAATAATCTTCCTTCAGCGATTAAGGATGTGGTCATCGCCGCGCGTCTTTCCGGTCTCCGAATCGATGGTCAGAAAGTGAGTTCGGACGACGGTTTCTATCGATCCACAGACAACATCGTGCTCTGGGACAAGGCGACCACCGAGGGCGCTCTCGCAAATCTCGCGCCCGGTGCGCGTGGCACCGTCTCGTTTAAATTCATGATCCCCGAAAACGCGACTCTCGAAGGGATTGTCGATCCGAAGCTCAGCATCTCAGTCAACGCTGCGGGGAAGCGGGTCTCGGAGACGGGCGTGCCGGAGAGTTTGCAGTCGAGCATCACAAAAAACGTTTCTGTTTCGAGCAACGTCGGCCTCATCACGCGCGGCGTGTATTACGCGAATCCGTTTGGTAGTACGGGGCCCATGCCGCCCCGCGCCGAATACGAAACCACGTACGCAATTCTTCTTGCGGTTACCAACTCGACAAATCTTGTATCAAACGCCGCGCTCGTAGCGCATCTTCCGCCGTACGTGCGCTGGATCGGAATCTACAGTCCAGCGTCAGAAAAACTTGCCTTCAATCAGACAGACGGCACAGTGTCGTGGGATATTGGCGATTTGCCGCCCGGTACCGGCCTCAACGGCAAGCTGCCTAGACAGGTTTTGATTGCAGTCGGGCTCACGCCGTCACTCTCGCAAATCGGGCAAGAGCCCGTGCTGCTCGATGGCATCAAACTCTGGGGTGTCGACAGTATAAAGGCGGAGGCAATTCGTGCCGCAAACCCGGGAGCCCCCATCGAATCCGAAGTACTGCGTGAAGGAAAAAGCGTGACCACCAACATTCAGGGAGACCCCGGATTCTCCTCGGCGAATGCGACTGTGGTAAAGTGACCCCCTATGGCCGACGAAAAGACAGATAGCGTGATGGAAAAGATCGTATCGCTCTGTAAACGGCGCGGATTTCTCTACCCAGGCTCGGAAATTTACGGTGGGCTCTCGGGTACGTGGGATTATGGACCGCTTGGTATTGCGCTGAAACGCAACGTCACGAATTTGTGGTGGAGGATGTTTGTAGAAGATCGCGACGACATGTATGGCCTCGACGCGGCGATCATAATGAATCCGCGTGCGTGGGAGGCGAGTGGACACGTGGGTGGATTTTCTGATCCGCTCGTCGAATGCAAAAAATGCAAGCATCGCTTTCGCGCGGATCACGTGGAGGGGAAGTGTCCGGATTGCGGAGGCGCGCTCGGTGAGGCGCGGCAGTTCAATATGATGTTCAAGACGCATGTCGGCGCGTCCGAAGATGACGCTTCGGTGTCGTATCTTCGGCCGGAGACCGCTGGCGGGATATTTGTAAATTTCAAAAACGTGTGGGATTCGTTTCATCCCAAGCTACCATTTGGTATCGCCCAGGTAGGCAAAGCGTTTCGCAACGAAATCGCGCCGCGTGACTTCGTTTTCCGCTCCCGTGAGTTTGAACAAATGGAGATCGAATATTTTGTTTACCCCGACACATGGGAGGGTGCGTTCGAAGACTGGAGAAAGAGCATTGGAGAATTCATAGATTCTGTCGGCATCGATGCGAGCCGCGTGAGCGAACTTGAGGTGGGGGATGGAGATCGCGCGCATTACAGCAAACGCACCATCGATCTTGAATTCGAATTTCCTTTTGGAAAGAAAGAACTCTACGGACTCGCGTACCGCACTGATTTTGATCTCTCTGCACATGCGAAGGCGTCCGGCGCGAACCTCGGGATCAGCGAGAAGGAGGGAGAAGCGGCATTTTTGCCTCACGTCATCGAGCCATCTTTCGGCCTGGATCGCACCATTCTCGCGATTCTTACGAGTGCGTATACGGAGGATGAATTGGGCGGCGAAACGCGCACCTATCTCAAATTCAATAAAGCGGTTGCGCCCGTGAAGGCGGCGGTTTTTCCACTCCTCAAAAATAAACCGGACCTCGTCGCAAAGGCGCGTGAGGTGTATACAAATCTCAAAAAGAACATCCCGCAGATTATGTGGGACGACAACGGCAACATCGGCAAACGCTACAGAAGGCAAGACGAAATCGGCACGCCGCACTGCATCACGATCGACTTCGACACCCTCGGCGAATCAGTGGATCTCAAAGACACCGTAACCGTGCGCGATCGGGACACAGGTAAACAAGAGCGCGTTGCCGTCAGCGATCTCTTTTCTCGAATATCATAAATTACGGCAGGCCATCAAATGCTTACCCCGCTTATCCTCAAGGGGGTAAGCGGGGTTGTCTGCACCAGCCGAATCAGGTCCGGTGCAGTCTGCGGCATAGCTGTCGCACTCCGGCACACGCGTACTGGCACGCGCCGACGAAGAGGAGGGCGAGCACGCCAGCGAGAAGGAGGACGTCCAGTTTCGCTCCCATAAGCTCCTCGACGAACAATTGCATCACGGCACGGCTCCTTTTTTCAGGGACCCTGTTGGGGGCGTTAAGAAAATCGGCACGTACGGCTTAGTCCAATAACTTTATACGTCGCAAGGTGTCATTTGTCAAGCAATTTTGTGTAAAAGTATATGTTGCGGGCCAGCGACATTATTTAATACACACCACTATGTTACGATTGCTTTTATGGAAGACCGCTCGTTCCACGTCTCGATCAGCTCAGGTACGGTGCTAAAGATACTGCTCATCGCGGTAGGCGCGTGGCTTATCTTTACGCTCCAGCACATCGTGCTCAATGTGGTTACCGCGATCGTTATCGCCTCGGCAATCGAACCGGGGGTGGTAGGGCTCATGCGCAGAGGTTTGCCGCGCGTGCTCTCGGTGCTTACCATCTATCTTCTTTTCTTTGCGAGCTTTTTTACGCTCTTCTATTTCTTTTTCCCCTCGGTGCTCGAAGATTTCGCGGAATTTGTCTCTGCGCTCCCTTCGTACGTAGAGGCGTTTGGCCGCAGCGAAGCGTTTGATACCTATTCGCGCATTCTCGGTATTCCCGCGCCGTCGACGATTTCAGCCGTTGATTTTGTAAATGGAATCAAGGCGTCGCTCGATCTGAGCGGCACCCTCAGCAATGCATTCGGTGCTTTCTCCGCAGTCTTTGGTGGATTTTTCTCGTTCTTTCTTATCACCGTTTTTTCTTTTTATTTTGCAGTCATCGAGACAGGTGTCGACGATTTCATTCGCGTTGTTTCCCCCAAAAAGCATCAGACGTATCTTCTTGATTTGTGGCGGCGCTCGCAGCATAAGATCGGCCTCTGGATGCAGGGCCAACTCTTGCTCGCGGTCATTATGGGAGTGCTCGTGTACCTCGGTCTTACGATTCTTGGTGTCAAACACGCGCTTCTCCTCGCCGTCATTGCCGCGTGTTTCGAGATTATTCCCGTCTTCGGGCCGATTCTCGCCGCGGTACCCGCAGTCATGATCGGATTTGTGGATGGGGGGCTTACGCTCGGCCTTTTCGTGATCGCGCTCTACATCATTTTCCAACAGTTTGAAAATCATTTGATCTATCCGCTCGTCGTTACGCGCGTCGTCGGAGTGCCTCCGCTCCTCGTGATTCTCGCGCTCATTATCGGCGCCGAGCTTGCGGGTTTTCTTGGCATCATACTATCCGTGCCTGTGGCGGCTGCGCTTCAAGAATTGACGCGCGATATTGAGAGCGGGCGACTCGCGCGACAATTCGGATACGGTCATGAATAAGCCGGTATATATCACGACCACGCTGCCATACGTGAATGCCGATCCTCACATCGGATTCGCGCTTGAACTCGTGCAGGCCGACATCCTCGCGCGCTACAAGAAACTTTTGGGAAGCGAGGTGTTTTTCAACACGGGCACCGATGAACACGGCCTCAAGATTTTCCAAAAGGCACAGGCAGAAGGGAAGGACACTCAGGGCTACGTCGATGAGTATGCGGCACGATTCCAACGTCTCGCGCCCGCACTCGGACTCTCCGATGACATTCACTTCATCCGCACTACCGATGCGAGTCATAAAGCGGCAGCGCAGGAGCTCTGGCGGCGTTGTGAGAAAAACGGCGATATCGAGCTGCGGAGCTACAAGGGTCTCTACTGCGTGGGCGACGAGGCGTTCATGAAAGAGAGCGATATTGTGGATGGAAAGTGTCCGAACCATCCGACGATGGATCTGGTGGAGATTGAAGAGAAGAATTATTTTTTCAAGCTCTCAAATTACCAAGATCGCTTGTTCGAATACCTCAATCAGCCGGAGGTGATAGTGCCCGAGTGGCGAAGGCAAGAGGCTATTCAATTTGTGAATAGAGGACTTGAAGATTTCAGTATCTCTCGCGTGAAGGAGAAGATGCCGTGGGGCGTACCTGTGCCCGGCGACGACAGACAAGTCATGTACGTGTGGTTTGATGCTCTTACCAACTACATATCAACACTTGGTTGGCCTCAGGACGTTGGAAAGAACTTCGAGAAATTTTGGGTGCATGGCGATACGCTCCAGCTCGCGGGGAAGGACCAAGTGCGTTTCCAGTCGATCATGTGGCAGGCCATGCTCATGTCTGGCGGCCTGCCCACGACAAAACAGATCGTGTACCACGGCTTCATCACGAGCAACGGACAGAAGATGTCGAAGTCGATTGGTAACGTGATTGATCCCATGACGATCATCGCGGAGTACGGCACCGATGCGCTTCGATATTTTCTCGCCCGCCACGTCCATCCCTTCGACGATTCGGACGTCACGATGGAGCGCTTCAAAGAAGCGTACAATGCCGACCTCGCCAATGGGCTTGGGAATCTTGCGTCGCGCGTTATGCAGCTTGCGGCCAAGAATCTTGAAGCGCCGGTGAAAGTGGAGTTCACCCCGTATCCAGATGAGTTTATAGGCGCACTCGGTCGGTACGAATTCAATACTGCGCTCGAATATGTGTGGAGTCGTATCCAATCGCTCGACCAAAAGATCAATCACACTGAACCATTTAAGGTGGTCAAGACGGATCTTGAGAAGGGGAAAGAGTTGATTGAAGAGTTGGTACACGAACTCGCCGCGATCGACCTTATGCTCGAACCCATTATTCCCCAGACGAGTGGCAAGATCATCGCTGCCATTATGGCGAACAAAAAGCCCGAGAATCTTTTCCCGCGCAAGGAGTAGTCATGGATCAGATTACGTTTTTCTGGACGCTCGTCTCGACCGTCCTTGCTGGTCTCACGCTCTTCATTCAAAAGGTCGTTGCGGAGGAGCGCAGGAGTTCGGCGTTCAATGGTTTTTTCATGTACGGCGCGTCGGGTGTATTCGCAATCATACTCTTTGCGGCATTACAGGAGTTGCCCGTGAATTGGGAAATGATCGCACTCTTTGGGTTTATGGGCGGCGCGCTTCATGGGTTGGGCAATTTCATTCGCATTGAGGCACTTCGAAGCATCGACAGCGTGCTCTACTTTCCCCTCAACAAAATGTTTGGGCCGCTTCTTGTGGTGATGGGGGGAGTAATATTTTTTGCCGATCACCTCACTGTCACGCAGTATGTCGGCATTGGCTTTAGTCTTTCGGTACCACTCCTCCTCGTTTCATCGGTCGAGCAGCATCGCCAGAAGAATCTTTGGCTCGGCCTGAAACTCCTCTTGGTCTCGACGGCACTAACTGCAGCCTCACTCCTCGTCATGAAGCAAGGGTACGCATATGGCACCGCCGTGCTCCTCATGCTCTGCGCTTCGCAGACGGCCGGCATGCTCGCTTCTGCCGCGATACTTTGGAAGCAACATGGCGCGGGCTTCGCGATGATCACGCACGCGGATAGACGAGATGTAATGATCGGATCGCTCTCAGCAATCTTTGGACTGGGTTCTGCATACGCGCTCTTTATGGCGCTGAGTACTGGTCTTGTGAGTCTCGTCTATGTGATTCAAGCGCACTACATACTTATTCCGATCATCCTTTCGGTGTGGTGGTATGGCGATCACATAAATGTGCGCAAATTCGCGGCCGTTGCAGTGTCGTTCCTTGCGATTACAATGCTCTACACGGGATAAATATGAAATATTTCGACGCACACACGCACGTAAATTTTGTTGCATACAACTCCGATCGCGAAAAATCCATTGCACGCGCAAAGGAGGCGGGGGTAGGGATGAATGTCGTCGGCACGCAATTCGATACGTCGTCGTCGGCCGTTGCGCTTGCAGAAAAGCACGATCATGTGTATGCCACTATCGGCCTGCACCCCATCCACACCTCGAAGTCGTATCATGATGAAAAAGAACTGGGCCCCTCCTTCGCCGAGGCTTCGAAGGGCAAGGATGGTGTGGAAGGATTTACATCGCGCGGCGAAGTCTTCGATTTCGCCGCCTACCAGAAACTCGGAGCATCTCCGCGGGTAATTGCGGTCGGCGAGTGCGGTCTCGATTACTTCCGTCTTGAGGAAAAGACCAAAGAAGTGCAAAAGGAAGCGTTCGTTCAGCAAATAGAGTTGGCGAACAGTCTCGGCAAGCCCCTCATGCTTCATGTCCGTGAAGCATACGATGACGCTCTCGAAGTATTAAAATCGCATGCAAAAGTAAAAGGGGACGTCCACTTCTTTGCGGGGGATTGGGGTGTCGCAAAGAGATTCTTAGATTTTGGCTTTACGCTCTCGTTTACCGGCGTGATTACCTTTACTCACGACTACGATGAGGTCGTGAAAAACACCCCGCTCGACATGTTACTCTCCGAAACCGATGCGCCGTACGTGACCCCCGCACCGCATCGCGGCAAACGTAATGAATCCGCCTACGTCCCGCTCATTGTAGAAAAAATCGCCGCCATCCGCGGCGAAGACCTCGACTTAGTCCGCACTCAACTTTTCAAGAATGCCCAACGAGTGTTTGGTATTTGAACCGTGGTTTTCGCTATAAACTGCGAATTCGCATCCTCCCAGTCTCCCATTCACTATGGAGGAGGTGTTATTGTTTAATATGTCCGGCCGGACAAGATAAACAATACGATCTCAGTCAAGGGGGAGACGGAATTCTTTGCGAAGTGGGGCGTCATACTCTATTGCATCGGCGATGATGTAGAGCAAGTCTTTGCCAATGTGCAGATGAGCCTTTAGAAGGGCGATAGCCTCCTCGCAATCGTACGGATAAGCCCAGACGCTATGCTGTAATTTTATAAAACCGAAACCTGCTACTATGCCTCGTGCCCGTCTGCGCAATTCCCGTTTCTTTTCTGGTATGTCGAATATAACGAGTCGCCATTTTCCATCCCATCGTTTTGGTTTGGGTAGGGGGCCGAGCGATAAGGATTGCATGCGCAGTCTTCCCTTATCGGTAATTCGGAGGCGAATGTGCTGGCCCTCGCGTACGAAATCAATCAATTTCTTTTTCTTAAGACGATACGCAGCTTCCCGAATTCGTAATTTCGGATCTCTTTTCGCTACCCAATCAGGATCAAGATACTTCAGAAGCTGAAGTGTGTTGGGTGCAGCCATCGCAATGAGTCCAATTCCGGCCACTGCGAGTCCAGACAGTATCGCCCGCTCCACATGTCCGCGCCGCGTTCGTCGTTTCGATGCCCGCTCCAAGTTTCCCATACCTATACCATCAGTTTACCACTCATTGTTTAATATGTCCGGCCGGACAAGATAAACAATAGGTGTATTACGGCGTCAATGGGGCAGAGTCGGTAGAGAGTTGCCACATTGCATTGAATAGTACTCGAAATACGCCCGCGCCCATTCGGTGCCTCAAGCGACTGTTGGACAGCTTGTACAACCCTAACAGTTCTTGCTTTAATGACAGAGTGAGCCAAAATCATAAACTTGACTATGAGGACTATATTGAGGGGACTCGCAAAGTTCTCGACCAAAGCAGGCAGGAAAAGGGGCAATATGTCGCACTTGTCGGCGGGCGAGAATTTGTAGTGTTTCCAAATGTATTCTCCCCGAAATATTTTTACGATACGGAACTTTTCGCACAAAATCTTCCCGTCAATAAAGGTGAGGTGATGTTGGAAATTGGTCCGGGAACCGGTGCCATTTCTATTACTGCGATTTACAAGGGAGCGGGCAACGTTATTGCTGTCGATATTAATCCTGACGCGGTAAAAAACACGCGGGCGAATATCGAACGTCATCACATGTCAGATAGAATCGAGGTTAGAGAGGGAGATTTATATGATTCGTTACGAAAAGACGAGAAATTCAATACGATTTTTTGGAATACGCCCTTTGGGTTTGTCGCAACCGCCGATGTGCCGGATCTGGAAAAATCCGTGTATGATTCGGGATATAAGTCGACCGAGAAATTTATTAAAGAGGCTCCAGACCATTTGATCAGCGGCGGTCGGGTGCTCATCGGGTTTAGTACGACTCTCGGCAAGCTGGATTTATTGCAGAGATTCGTGAACGATGCAGGCTTGGAGATGCGGCTTATCTATGAGACTGAGTCGGAGGAGACATATCCGGTAAAGTTTGAGATATTTGAAGCACGACCTAAAGTCAGATTGAGCTGAGAATCAGGGATTGTTGCGGGGGGTGGGGGGTTGTGATACAGTGCCCCGACATATGGCAGATGAGGCAGTAGTAGAAGTCAATGAGACCGACGCGGACGCGGCGCTACTTCGAATATACGAAATTGGCTATCACATCATTCCCACAGTAAAGGAGGAGGATGTGGAGAAAGTCGTCGCGGAGATTCGCGCTTCGGTAGAGAAGGCGGGAGGCACTTTTATTGCTGAAGGCGCACCTGCGCTCACGAAGCTCGCATATCCTATGCCCACCCTTGAAGGCGAGAAGTACATCGAACATGACCGAGGATACTTCGGTTGGCTCAAGTTTGAATCACCAATTGCGGCCGCAAATACTCTCAATGAAGCTCTCAAGCGCAATTCGAGCATACTGCGCCACATCGTGTTCCAGACCGTGCGAGAAGATACTCGCGCCAAAATGAAGCCGCCCGTTCTCCGTGAAGTAAAGCGAACCGACACCATCAAGGCCGCCCCGCGTCGTGCAGAAGAGCCCTCGGTACCTGTCTCTGAGGAGGATCTCGATAAGGCATTGCAGGACATTACGACCGAATAGTGTTACGATTTCCGCATGTACATCAACAAAGTATTTTTGTACGGCAACTTGACGCGCGATCCTGAGATGCGCGCGTTGCCATCCGGCATGAATGTGGTAAATTTCTCACTCGCCACCAATCGGACCTTTAAGGATCGGGATGGCAAAAAGCAGGAGCAGGCGGATTTTCACAATGTCGTGGTGTTTGGCAAGCAGGCAGACATCGTGAATCAGTATTTGAAGAAGGGGAGCGCGGTGTTTGTGGAAGGTCGCATGCAGACGCGAAGTTGGGATGACAAGTCGAGCGGGGAGAAGAAGTATCGCACCGAGGTCGTCGCAGATCGGATTCAGTTTGGTCCCAAGGGAGGTGGATCGGGTGGGGGATCGGCCGGAGGTTCGAGGCACGCTGATCAGCCAGAGGAGGAGATTTCAAGCGGCGGAAGCCCAATCGAATATCCCAAGGACGACATTAATCCCGACGATATACCTTTTTAGAAGCTGTTATGAGCGAAGCGAATTACAGATTCTTAACCCTCACTTTCTGGGAACCAAGAAAGTGCAGGGTCAGGGGATAAGCAATTAATTGTTAAAAACCTATGAGTAACAACATACTTACGCAGAATGACATTCAGCACGTCGACTACAAGGATGTCGATCTATTGAAGCAGTTTGTGAATCCACACGGTCGCATTATGGCGCGTAAGCGCTCCGGCCTTACCTCGAAGCAGCAGCGAGCAGTCGAAGCCGCAATCAAGCGCGCGCGTTTGATGGGCCTTCTCCCCTTTATCCAAAAATAGGATCGGGCGAGCACCTGCGGTGCTTTAGCCCTTCATACAGAAGTAGTCGGGTATAATAGCGCGATGACGGTTCGTCATCATCGCTACCCGAGAAACAAAATCCCGATCTCAGATACGGTCGAGATGTGGGTGTTATTGGCAGGTCTCATTGCCGCCCTGTACGTTCTCAATACTGATGTCATTGCGTACGTGGTAGCTCACACGCAGCAGTTTGGCGTGGTAGGGAGTTTTGTTGAGGGATTTTTGTTTACGTCGGTTCTCACGACGGCCCTTGCGGTTGTCGCATTCATTGAGAGCGTGCCGTTTGTTCCGGCGTGGGAGCTCGCGTTTTTTGGCGCTATCGGTGCGGTATGTGGTGATCTACTGCTTTTTCGTTTCGTACGCAGTGGCCTCGTTGATCGGATTCTCAATGCGGCTTTTCATCAGCGCGCGATGCGCGCGTGGAAGAAAATCGCCTCGGGGCCGCTTTGGTGGCTCGGCCCGGTTCTTGGAATTATGGTCATTGCTTCTCCGCTGCCGGATGAAATGGGACTTGTCATGATGGGGCTCTCACACATTCGCACATCAACGTTCATTATGCTCACCTTTGTCGCAAATTTTGGCGGGATATACGCAATCGCGCTCGCCGCACAACATTTTTCATAGCACCAAGCGGCGCCCGGAGGCTAGACGCGTTCGGCGTATTCGCCTGTGTCGGTGTTGATGCGAATCACATCCCCCTCGTTGATGAACATTGGCACATTAACATTCGCTCCGGTCTCGACCGTTACCACTTTGCTGCCACCCTGCGCAGTGTTGCCGCGCGTATTGGGCGGCGCCTCGGTGACTTTAAGTTCGACTTTGATTGGGGGCTTTACACGGAAGAGTTTTTCGTCAAACCACAACGTGTCGACGGCAGTATTGGCCTTTAAGAATTGCCCGGCGTCTCCCACCATTTCTTCGGATACGGAGAATCGCTCCGATTTATCTTTGGCGTCGTGAAAAAAGAACTCGCCGTTGCGGGAATATATAAACACGGCAGGCTTGGTCTCGATCTCTGCCTCGTACAGCTTATCTGATTGCTGGAAAGAATACTCGATGGAATTGCCACGGATGAGGTGTCGAAGCTTGGTCTGATTCACCGGTCTGCGCTGCTGTTTCTGCATGATGTTATTCCACGTGCAGACGTATGGCTCGCCCTCCACGAGCACCGCAACTCCCGGCTTGATATCGTTATAGTTCAACATCGGGGTATTTTAGTCAAAAAAACGAGCTTGTCCATCTGTCGTCGGCTCTAGGAGGGAGACTTGAGCCCGCTCAGGGTTGAGACGGTTTATTCGCAGTGAAAATACAGTATCGCAAGAGGTCTTTTTCTGCCATTTTGTAATATTCATATCCAGCAGTCGTATTAATAAAAAATCTCTGTAACTTCAAAAGTCGTATCAGCGAATAGGGAAATCTCGATAATTTATGCAACCTATGGAAGGATGGTTGAATATTGCGTGTTATGTTTTGTTCTCGAGCATTTTCAAATCCTACCGAATCGAGCGACTTGGGGAATTCGTTGTGTCTGAAGTCTTTGAGACCCATCATTGCAGACCCCTCCATTACAGTATCGAACATGCGCTTCTCCCATGCAGAGAACCTTTCCTCTGGCGCAACCGTATACTCAAAGAGAGCAACGCGACCTCCCGGCTTCAGGATTCGAAAAAACTCTTGCAGTGTTTTCGAGACATTGGGCGAGTGGGAAAGCGTTTCCGTAGTGTAAATGGCGTCGAAGTAGTTATCGGAGAATGTGGTGCTCGAGTAATCCATCACGTGATATTCCGTTTGATCTGAAACACCCATGCGCTCCGCCCTCTCACGGGCTTTCTTTACCTCAAAAGGGACTAGTGTGATCCCAAAAATTTTTGCCCGATATTTTTTCGACAAGTACGTTGAGACAATGCCTTGACCGCAGCCCGCGTCGAGAATAACTTGATCAGCCTTCAGGGTTAAGTTCTTGGCGACTAAGTCTTGGAGGATCACCTGAGCAGCTTTTTCCGTTATGTCTGCCTTTCCTGTCGGATAGTAGCCGAAATGTTTAGAACCCCAAAGCAGATAATCAAATCCAAGTCTTGTCTCGGGATGTGAATAATATGCGATAACCTTTTGTTGATCGCTATTCATACTCAGTAGCCGAATCTTCGAAACAGTAGAGCCCTCTACTCTTCGCCTCCGCCGGATGATTTACTCGGGGTACCTCCGTCACTGAGCGTCTTTCGTATGTCTTTTAGAAGCTGATTGAGGATGGGTTTGTTTTCACGGAGGAAGGTACGAGCGGCGTCGTAGCCACGTCCCATTTTCGTCTCGCCGATCGAGTACGCCCCGCCCGAAGATTTCTGCACGAGTCCAAACTTCTCTCCGAGGGCGAGGCACTCGCCCTCACGTGAGATGCCCTCGCCGTAGAGCATGTCGAATTCTGTTTGGCGAAACGGAGCCGCCACTTTGTTCTTCACGATTTTCACGCGATGCCTCCCGCCGACCGTCTCGTCGCCCTTTTTGATCTGAGCGATGCGGCGAATATCTATTCGTATGGAGGTATAAAATTTCAGCGCTTTTCCTCCCGGCGTGGTCTCGGGATTGCCAAACATGACGCCGATCTGCATGCGAATCTGATTGATGAAAATGATGACGGTCTTCGTGCGTGAGACGATGGCGGTCAGTTTGCGGAGCGCCTGCGACATGAGACGCGCTTGTTTACCCACATGCTGTGCGCCCATGTCGCCCTCAATCTCATCCTTGGGCGTGAGTGCAGCCACCGAGTCGATGACAATCACATCAATTTTTCCGCTGCGGACGAGCGATTCGACAATTTCAAGCGCTTGTTCGCCGGTGTCAGGCTGAGAGACGAGTAACTCCTCGATCTTCACGCCGAGTTTTTTTGCATACTCTGGATCAAGCGCGTGTTCGGCATCAACGACCGCACACACGCCGCCTTTCTTTTGCGCCTCCGCGATGACGTGAAGGGAGAGGGTGGTCTTGCCCGATGATTCAGGACCGAAAATTTCGATGATGCGTCCGCGGGGGAGGCCGCCGATGCCGAGTGCCCAGTCGACGCCAATGGAGCCTGTGGGAATTGCGTTTACATCCACCTTCGGCTGCGCGCCGAGCATCATGATAGACTCGTCGCCAAATTTCGTCTTAATCTGCGAGATCGCTCGCTCGATGTCAGCATCGGAGCCCGTGCCGGTGGTTTTGGGTGCAGCTTTTTCTTTCTTCTTGAATCCGGCCATAGGGGAAGTATACCTGTAGGTTTCTACTGCGCCACCGCGGGGGTGGAAGAGGGTGATTCAGGTTCTATCGCTTGCGTATCGAG
>CAYTFU010000002.1:0-33964 GCA_964437185.1 uncultured Candidatus Saccharibacteria bacterium
GCCGATTACAGGTCTTCTTGGGGTATCATTCTTTCCTCAAGACGACAGCGATTTTCTCTATGTGAACATTGAGTTGCCTCAGGGCACCGATCTCAATCGGACGGATCTTGCGGCGAGAACGGTGGAAGAGACGCTCTTCGCCGACCCACGATTCTCCTCGCTTATTACCTCCGTCGGATCACTCAGTCCATTTTCGAGTTCAGATGGCAGCGTTGCCGTAGATTCGCGTTTCGCTAACATCACGCTCAACCTCGTTAAGAGTAGATCACAGACTTCAAGCAAGATACTTCAAGACGTTAAAAAGATGCTTCTACCCATTCGCACCGCAGAGATTCGCGTCGGAGAGCCTTCGGGTGGGCCGCCTGTGGGCGCTGCAATTCTGATCAAATTTCTGGGCAAAGACCGTGAGCAGTTGAACGCTACGGTAGCAGAGGCGAGGAAGATCTTGGAGAAAACACCAGGTGCGACGACTGTTGATTCCTCGAATAAGTTTGATGGCACGCAGTTTGTGCTGTCAATCGATCGCGGCAAACTCGCGTCGGTCGGTCTTTCTCCCGCCGCGATAGCTTCCACATTGCGTACGGCTGTATCCGGCGTCACAGCGACATCACTCACGGGAGGCGAGAAGAATGTCGATATCGTGGTGTCACTCAATCTCAACTCAAATTACCTCGACCCGCATGAGACTTCGTACACGACTATCGATAGTCTTCGACAAATTCCTCTCTCAACCTCGCTCGGGCAAACCGTTCTGCTCGGATCCGTGGTGTCGGAGTCACTTTCCCAGAGCGACACGAGCATCGCACATGAAAATCGCGAG
The DNA here is from genome assembly GCA_964437185.1 of uncultured Candidatus Saccharibacteria bacterium. GTDB lineage: Bacteria > Patescibacteriota > Minisyncoccia > Phycocordibacterales > UBA2100 > UBA10103. The sequence goes on from CAYTFU010000002.1 coordinate 821, forward strand.
CGGGTCGCAACCCTTACGGGCGATGTATTACCCGGATACTCAACGACACAGGTGCTTGCGGCGTTTACCGACGAATTCGAAAAACTCGAAGTTCCGCCGGGTGTTCGAATGGTGATTGGTGGGGAAAATGAAGAGACCAATAAGTCTTTTGCAGAGATGGGATATGCGCTCATCGCGGGCGCCCTCCTCACCTTTGTCATTCTGGTGCTATCGTTCAACTCGTTCCGATACGCAGGATACCTCCTACTTCTTGTACCGCTCTCGCTCATAGGAGTGTTTGGAGGACTCACGCTCGTATTTGAGCCGCTTTCATTTCCATCGATGATGGGTGTAATCGCGCTCGCGGGCGTCATCATTAACCACGCCATCATTCTTATGGATGCGATTATTCACCGCATCGCGGCAGGGGAAGGTCGAAATCTGGTAGATATTCTGGCCGAGGCAGCCACGACGCGACTTCGACCGATCGTGCTTACCACCGTCACAACCGTGGTCGGAATGATTCCGCTCGTGTTTGCTTCCGCGCTTTTCGGCCCGCTTGCCCTCGCAATACTTTTCGGACTTACCTTTGCGATGATCCTTACGCTCATCTTGATTCCTGTACTTGTGTATCGCTGGCCTGGAGCGCTACCCCCGAAGGTCGAGCGGTGAGTCGCCGCAGTACGTTTATACTGTAAAATATCTTTATGATTGCTAAAGAATTGCGAATGAGTCTTAAAGTCGTGTGGGGAGCGATTTGGGAATTTTACGAACGGGTTATTGCGCCCGGAGTCACGTCCAACATTCTTATGGGCGTGATCGTGGTGCTCGCCGGACTATTGCTTTTGGCACTTAGTGATTGGGTCATAGGGATTACGATGCCTCCTACGCAAAGTTGAGTCATGCCGTCTCGATGTCATAGTTGCCTAGATTTGTTATCATGGTGCGACTATGAGTGAGGACGATATTCGCAGCGATAGACTTAGAAAGCTTACCGCCCTCAATGCGGCAGGGATGACCGGTTATCCCTCCAAGACCGGGCGCGACACATCGGTCGCAAATTTCTTGCAGACGTTTGACGAGCGGGAGCAGCGCGAAACCAAGCAGACGATTGCCGGCCGCGTCATGTCGCTTCGGGGACAGGGCGGAATTTTGTTTGCCCGCATATTTGACGGCACGGGTGCCAACGTTTCTGACTCTAATAAGGCACAGATAGTTTTACAAAAAGCAGAAATGGACGAAGATTCCTTCGCACTCTTTACAAGCGCCGTTGACATTGGAGATTTTATCGAGGCAACTGGACTCGCATTTAAGACAAAGCGTGGCGAGCGATCACTTAAGGTCGCTTCCTGGAATATGCTTGCAAAATCACTTCGGCCGATTCCGGATGGCTGGTACGGACTCAAAGATCAAGAACTCATTTTGCGTCAGCGGTATCTCGATATGCTGGTCAACGATGATGTGCGGGCGATGTTTGTGCGCCGATCAAAATTTTGGCAAGCGGCGCGGGAATTCTATCTCTCACGAGGCTTTCTCGAAGTAGAGACACCCATTCTCGAAAATACCCCCGGCGGTGCCGACGCTCGACCGTTCAAGACTCACCACAACGCACTCGATACGGAAGTGTATCTGCGAATCTCGGCGGGCGAATTGTGGCAGAAGGAGTTGCTTATCGGAGGATATCAAAAAGTCTTTGAGATTGGGCGGATATTTCGCAACGAGGGCCAGTCGCGTGAACATTTGCAGGATTACACACAGCTTGAATCATATGAGGCGTTCTCTGACGCTACCGAGGGGATGAAGTTTGTGCAGGAGCTGTACCGACACATTGTGAAGGAGACATACGGTCAATTCACCTTTACTATCGGTGATCACACGGTCGACTTTGCGGAAGACTGGACGAAGATTGATTTCTGCACCGCCATCAAAGATCGATATGGCATTGATCCGATTACGTGTACCAACGACGAGGCCATACAAGCGGCGAAGGAGGCGGGTGTGAAATTCGGCGAGGCTCCCAACAAATCGCGCGCGGTCGATCACCTTTGGAAAATAATTCGTAAGTCAGCCGCGGGTCCGTCGTTTCTCATCGGCGTGCCGGTGTATCTGGAGCCACTTGCGAAGCGAATGGATGGGAATGAGCAGGTCGTCGATCGTTTTCAGGTGGTGCTCGCAGGAAGCGAGATGGGCAAAGGGTACAGCGAGCTCAACGATCCTATTGACCAGAGGGAGCGCTTTGAAGAGCAACAAAAGCTTCGCGATGCGGGAGACGACGAGGCCCAGCGGCTAGATGAAGAGTACGTTCGTGCGATGGAGTACGGCATGCCGCCCGCGTTTGGCTTCGGCGTGTCCGAGCGGCTCTTTTCATTCCTCGAAAATCGCCCGGCCCACGAAGCACAAATGTTTCCGCTTCTACGTCCGAGACCGGAGAGTGCGTGATATGACCACTAAACTTTTGCAACTCTCCGCCCTCGCACTCGTGTTTTTTGGAGAAGCAGTCGCGATAACCGCTGAATTGTTTTCTTCGAAACTTGTAGCGAACGGCAGTCCCATCGGCACATTTTTCTGGATGTCTCTTCTTATGGCCGCGGGTGGAGCGATGCTCATTGGCGGATATATGCTCGGTTATCTCTATTTCAAAAACATCTGGATCATTGTTGTAATTTCGCTTGGCACACTTGCCATTCTCGAACCGCTGCTGGCACTTATTCTATTTCATGAATCACCGACCACCGGCGCCTTGATTGGGCTGATTCTCGGCATACTTGCGCTTTTGTCGGCACTCTTTATTCCGTAGTATGCGAGAGATTGTGTTTGGTGGTGGATGTTTTTGGTGCACGGAAGCCGTATTTCAGATGCTGAAAGGAGTGGTGAAAGTGGAATCGGGGTATGCAGGTGGGGAGGGGGCCAATCCCTCCTACGAGGCCGTAAGTGGTGGCACGACTGGCCACGCAGAGGTGATACGAGTGACATACGATCCGGCGGTAATTTCATATGAAGATCTACTCATCGTATTCTTCGGCTCGCATGACCCGACGACACCGAATCGACAGGGGGCCGACGTAGGGGAACAGTACCGATCAGTCATTTTTTATTCAAACGAGGATGAAAAGACGATGGCCGAGAAAGTATCCAATGAAATTCAGGAGAGTTTGAATGACGGTACGCGGGTCGTGACTCAGGTTCTACCCTTGGACAAATTCTATCCGGCAGAAAGCTACCACCAAAATTACTTCAAAGAAAACGCCAGCGCACCCTACTGCCAGCTCGTCATCGAACCGAAGATCGAAAAGGTCCGCAAACGCTTCGCGGAACTCGTAAAACAGTAGAGTTGGATCAGATTTGTCACAGGTCCTCTGATTGCGCCGGCTCCGTTTCTTTTTTAGTACTTATCTCGCGTGTTCGAGTTTTTTGATACGTGTTTCGTGGTTGAGAAGGAGTTTCGTATCTGCATCAATTGCCTTTCCATGACCTCGTAGCTCGAGTTTTATTTCCTCAACGTCGTCTCGCATCGCCGATATATCTCGCTTCACCTGCGTCATGTTCCCGCGTAGTTCACCTACATCATTATGGATGCTTTCAAACCCGCCAACCATAAGTGTTGCGAGTTTGTCGGTCGTCGATGTGAGCTCGTTGACGGTCAACGCGAGTCCATCGACCTTAGAGGCGACTTTCTCGAGGGTTGCTTTAGATTTTTTTGCCATCGAAATAGTGTACCATGCAGGCGTGAAGCGCAAGGAATTTGAAAAACTTGTTGAAGAAGGGTATGAGCGACTGCCAGAGTGGGTCAGAGGCAAAATAAAAAATGTTGCGGTGCTGGTGGAGGATGAGCCGTCCGCGGAGGATCGTATTGCCGAAGGGTTGGGTGATGAAGAGACGTTGCTCGGGCTCTACAAGGGCGTACCGCTTTCGGAGCGAGGTGAGCTGTATGGGGTAGGGATGACGCTGCCGGACACGATAACTATTTACCAGAAGCCTATCGAGGAGGCGGCGGAGGAAGAATGTGGGATTTACGAAATCCCACATTCAGCTAACGATATTGTGGGTCGTTACACGGAGACAGTCAGGAAAATAGTGGCAGAGACTATTTGGCACGAATTTGCCCATCATTTTGGCATGGACGAGCATGAGGTGAGAGAAAGAGAGCAAAAGCGAGACGGCGCGTAGTCGTGGTATAAAGGTGGGTATGGAGAAGCTTTCGGAAACGTTGCGCGAGCGAGGCTATGTGTACCAGCACTCCTCGGAAAAATTGGAGGAGATTACCGACGGCCCCAAGCGGACTGTGTACTTAGGAGTGGATCCCACAGCAGATTCGATACACGTGGGAAATTTGGCGCAGTTTATGTTTTTGCGTCGCTTTGCCGATGCGGGGCATAAGATCATTTTGATTATCGGTGGAGGTACGGCACTCGTGGGTGACCCGAAGCCGGATGTCGAGCGATCGCTTACCGATGCCTCGATTGTGGCCGCGCGTGCGGCGAAGCTCAAGGAACAGGCAGAAAAAATACTTGGGGGAATCGAGGTGAAGCTCGTAAATAATGCTGATTGGCTTACCTCGCTCGACTTGATGGAATTTTTGCGCGACACAGGCAAGCATTTCACCGTCAATAACCTCATTAAGAAAGACGCGATCAGTACCCGCCTCAAAGGCGAAGAGGGAATTTCGTTTACGGAGTTTACCTACCCCCTCCTTCAAGCGTACGATTTTTGGCATCTGTACAAAGGGTATGGCTGCAACGTGCAGATCGGCGGGTCCGATCAGTGGGGAAATATAGTTGCGGGCGTGGATCTCATTCGCCGCAAAGAGAATGCCACTGTATACGCGCTCTCGTGTCCGCTCGTGATTGATAAGGCGACGGGGAAAAAATTTGGAAAGAGTGAGGGCAATGCCGTGTGGCTTGATGCGAACATGACCTCGCCGTACGCGTTTTATCAATTCTGGCTCAACGCAAGCGACGAGAGCGTACGCGATTATCTCAATCTCTTTACGTTACTTTCTTCGGCTGAAATCGCGGCCGTCATGGAGCTCCATAAGCGCGATGCGAAAGAACGCCATGCGCAGCAGACGCTCGCACGCGAAGTAACGGCTCTTGTGCATGGCGAACATGATGCGACGAAAGCAGAGCAGGTCTCGCGGGTGCTTTTTGGCGATGAGCCTATTACATCGCTCGACGATGCCTCAATTGCTGCCCTCAAAAGCGCCGCTCCTTGCGGTGAGGTTGCTGAAGATACACCGATTGTTGATGCTCTCGTGAATTCAGGTCTTGCGAGTTCGAAAACGGAGGCCAGGAGATTCGTAAAAGAAAAATCAGTTTCTCTCAACGGGCAAGTGATTGTCGATGTTGATCAAAAACTTGTCGCCCGAAATTTCCACAAAGGTATTGCGCTCCTCAAGCGAGGTAAGCGGACCGTCAGCGTATTGGTGTTGAAGTAGCCTTCTACGTATCCGTTTTTAGTAAAAGTCGTGTATAGTATTGCCTGCGCAAACTGCAGTAGTTTGCGTTTTGTTCCTGACGAAGCGGAGTACAATCTTGTCTCAAGATATTGACCAAAATGGGGTGGTTATCACGGTCAAGGCTCGGTGCCCAGGCTGTGGTGGCTACTTATATCGCGGTAATGGCCAAGAAGTATGGTGTTACAATCGTGACTGCCAGACACGAAATCTTCACGAAAATCGAGATGGAACTTTGGAGAACGCATATCGACGGTGAATGCATGACGTGCGGAGGCCCAGCAGCGCTGGGCCTCGCAACCTTTTTAATGTTGAAGGCTTCCTGTAGAGTTGTACATAATGAATAAGTTTACGATCAAATCGGCCTACATCCCTGCCGGCGACCCCGCGCGGAAGCAGAGCCATCCGCGGGGCGAGCCTCATTTCATGCTGAAGTATGAGTAGAAAGCACGGCTTTACAATAAAGAGCGCCTACATCCCTGCTGGCGATCAACCCACCGCCATCGCAGCCCTGGTAAAAGGACTAAAGGAGGGTAAGCGTGATCAAACTCTGCTCGGTGTTACAGGCTCTGGAAAGACATTTACCATTGCCAACGTTATTGAGAAAGTGCAGAAACCGACGCTTGTTATCGCGCACAACAAGACACTCGCTGCGCAGCTTGCTGCTGAGTACAGAGAATTTTTCCCCGATGCCGCCGTCCACTATTTCGTCTCCTACTACGATTACTATCAACCCGAAGCCTATATGCCCGTTACGGATACGTACATCGAGAAGGAGGCGATGGTCAACGAAGATATTGAGCGACTGCGGCACGCCGCTACTGAAGCGCTTCTCACACGACCCGATGTGATTGTTGTCGCTTCTGTATCCTGCATTTACGGACTCGGCAGTCCTGATGAATATCAAAAGGTAAATATGAGGCTCACAAAGGGTGAGGTAATGACTCGCGCAACGCTCACGCGACGACTTATTTCGATGTATTTTGATCGCGTCGCGGGAGATTTATCGCCCGGTACATTTCGCGCACTCGGGGCAAAGGTGGAAGTGATGCCCGCGAGCGAGAGAGTCATTTACCGATTTGATCTCGCGGGTGGAAAGATCACGAAAATCGAGGAAATAGATTCGACCACTCGAGAAATTCACAAGACACATGATGCGATGTTCGTTTTCCCCGCAAAGCATTACGTCACACCTAAGGACGTACTGGACGCAGCGCTCGCCGACATCGAGGCGGAACTTGCAGATCGCCTAAAGGTGCTCAATACAGCAGGCAAAATTCTAGAGGCGGAGCGTCTGAAACGTCGATCGCGACAGGATATTTCTATGATTCGCGAATTTGGATTTTGCAACGGAATCGAAAATTACTCGCGGCATTTTGATCGGCGTCAGCCGGGCGAGCCACCGCATACTCTGCTTTCGTACTTTCCAAAGCGTGCGGACGGGACGCCAGATTTTCTTACGGTGATCGACGAGTCGCACGTTACCGTTTCCCAAATTGGCGCAATGTACGCGGGGGATAGAGCTCGCAAAGATATGTTGATTGAGCACGGCTTTCGTTTGCCGAGCGCCGTGGACAACAGGCCGCTTACATTTGCTGAGTTTCAGGAGCGAGTGGGGCAGACGATCTACACGTCGGCGACGCCGGGCAAATACGAGATGGAGCGCAGTGGTAAGCCTGTTTCGCAAGTGATTCGCCCCACAGGACTTGTCGATCCGCAGATCGAGATTCGTCCGATTGTCAGCGGTCCCCCAAGGGTGACCCTTACTCCCCGCCCTCAAGGGTTACCCTTGGTGGAATATCCAGGACAAGTGAAAGATTTTATCGCCGAAGCAGAGCAGGTGACCAAGCGCGGAAGTCGCTCCATGGTAACGGTGCTGACCAAAAAGATGGCCGAAGATCTCGCCGCTTTTCTCACTGAAAAACATGTGAAGGTTCGCTACATCCACAGCGATGTAAAAACTATCGAAAGAATCGAAATCCTTACCGACTTTAGAAAGGGCGTGTTCGATGTGCTTGTTGGGGTCAATCTTTTGCGTGAGGGATTGGATCTTCCCGAGGTCGAACTCGTCGCAATTCTTGATGCTGATAAAGAAGGCTTTCTCCGTAGCGAAACATCCCTTATCCAGACAATAGGTCGCGCCGCGCGTAATGTGCTGGGAAGGGTAATCCTCTACGCGGACGTAATGACAGGCTCACTCGAGAGGGCGATAGGTGAGACCAACAGGCGTCGCGCGATTCAGGAAGCGTACAACAAAGCGCACGGAATAACCCCGCAAACTATACAAAAACGCATTCACGACATCGTCGGCGATATTGAACGCGCTCGCACGCGTGCCGTAGGAGAGCTTGCTGAGCTGGATACGGCCGCGTACAAAGGTGATGTAAAAAAGCTCATTAAGGACAAGCGCAAGCAAATGCACGACGCCGCCGACAATCTCGATTTCGAAACGGCAGCGCTTTTGCGAGACGAAATCCGAAAATTGGAGGAGAAGTCCAAAAAATAGTGCGGTATAGTGATGTGATGATCGAAGTTAAAACATCTGTTCCGTTAGCCCCTCTTACCACATTCCAGATTGGGGGTTTTGCCCGGCATTACGTCGACGTAACGACTGAGGACGACATACGACACGCTATAGATTGGGCGCACGAGCGTGGTCTTCGCTGCTCGATCCTCGCAGGAGGGAGCAATGTCCTCGTACCGGATAGTGGTTATGAGGGCTTGATCATTCACGTTACGGGAGGATGTTTTTCTTTTGCGGGCCTAGAGCTCGCTGCTGATGCGGGATGTAATTTGTTTGATCTCATCAAGGAGGCGGGGAGGCGAGGGCTTGGCGGGTGGGAAAAGCTCGCGGGTATTCCTGGTACGATCGGTGGCGCGGTGCGTGGCAATGCTGGCGCGTTTGGTTCTGAAATAAAGGATTTCGTGCACTCTGTGCGGGCCGTCAATATGAACACGGGTTCGACGAGGACGTTTAGCAACACTGAGTGCGGGTTTCAGTATCGCGACAGCGTTTTTAAACAACACCCGAAGTGGATTGTAATGCGCATCGCTGTTCATTTGCGGAAGATTTCCCCGGAGGAGAGTGCTCGAGTAGCCGAAGAGACTCTTGCGGAGCGCGAGCGGAGGCACCTTCAAAATGTTCGTGCCGCCGGTTCTTTCTTTATGAATCCCATCGCATCTTCAGAAATAGTCAATTTATTTGAATCGGAAAAAGGCGTAAAATCGCGAGAGAGCCGAGTCCCCGCGGGTTGGCTCATAGAAAAGGCGGGGATGAAAGGGGCGACGGCGGGAGGGGCTATTTCTTCGCTCCAGCACCCCAATTACATTGTAAACAGGCAAAATGCCACTTCCGAAGACGTGCGCCAGCTCGCTGCACGCATCAAAATTGCCGTAATGTCGCAATTTGGCGTTCCTCTTCGTGAAGAGGCCGCAATATTGTAGGTATGCTATAGTGCCCGTTACCAACCCCTAGCGTAGAGCGGGGGTCGGAACTGTATGGCAGACACAAAAAAGCACTCACAAGAGCGAGATCTCCCGAATCAGGCGGGATCCATCGTTGTTAAGGGCGCGAGGACTCACAACCTCAAAAATGTGAGCGTCGAGATACCACGCAACAAAATGGTGGTGTTTACCGGCCTTTCGGGTTCAGGCAAGTCTTCACTCGCGTTTGATACCATTTTTGCAGAAGGGCAGCGAAAGTACGTAGAATCGCTCTCCGCGTATGCTCGGCAGTTTTTGCGCCAAATGCAAAAACCTGATGTTGATGAAATTACTGGTCTTTCGCCCGCGATTTCTATCGATCAGAAATCTAGATCAAACAACCCGCGTTCGACCGTCGCGACGATTACAGAAATTTATGACTATCTTCGCGTATTGTACGCGCGCGTGGGCAAGCCTCACTGCACCGTGTGCGGTAGAGAGGTGCGAAAACACTCAAACGAAGAAATTCTGGAAGCGGTACTCGAAATTGTTCGGGCAACTGCGGCAAGGCAAGGCCTTGCCACAAAGGACAAGCTCACGGGCGGTGTATCTACCGATAAAATTCGTATCTCGTCGCCCGTAGTGGTGGGCAGAAAGGGCGAGTACTATCAGTTGCTTTACGACATGCTCAACAAAGGCTTCGAGAAAGCAATTATCGATGGCAAAGAGTCGTCGTTACGTGAGCGCATAGAACTCAAAAAGCATTCCAAACACGATATTGATATTGTCGTGGACGAAATTTTTGTTTCCGAATTCTCCGACGATCCAAAAGCGGCGCGCGAGCGCGCGAGCGAGGCCATCGAACGAGCGCTCTCAGAATCGGAAGGCCTCGTGCGGATCACCGATGCGTCGGGAGAAAGTCGCATCGTCTCAGCCAAATTTATGTGCCCGTACGATGGGTTTTCCTTTCCCGAAATTGAACCGCGGCTATTTTCATTCAACTCTCCTTACGGTGCCTGCCCTGAGTGCAAGGGGCTCGGCTCGAAGTATTTTTTTGGAGACGAGCCGTGCGATGTATGCGCGGGCGCGCGCTTACGCCCCGAGGCGCTCAACGTGTTCCTTGGCGGTATAAAGGGGGAGCCGGGTGCAGGCCCTGTGACGGGCATGAATATCGTGCGTCTTGCATCGCTCTCGATCGCTGATGCGCAGGAATTTTTTGACTCGCTCAAACTCTCGAAAAAAGAGCAAGAGATTTCGAAGGTCGTTATCAAAGAAATTACGAGCCGACTTCAGTTTATGCTCAACGTGGGAATCGAGTACCTCACGCTTGATCGAAAGGCCAACACACTTTCGGGCGGCGAGGCGCAGCGCATACGTCTTGCGTCGCAGCTGGGGAGCGGACTCGTCGGCGCGCTCTATGTGCTCGATGAGCCGACGATTGGTCTCCACCAGCGCGACAACGACAAGCTCATCAAAACATTGCAACGTCTGCGTGATTTGGGAAATACTGTGTTGGTCGTCGAACACGATGAGGACACCATCTTTGCGTCGGATTACATCGTCGATCTAGGCCCCGGGGCGGGAGTGCATGGCGGAGAGGTGGTGGTTTCAGGATGGCTAGAGGATCTCCTCACCGCGAAGAGCAACAAGTCGCAATCACGCACTCTTGGTTACTTGCGCGAGGAAAATAGCGTAGAAATGCCGGAGAAAAGACGCTCTGCGGATAGGGGAAAGATAAAGGTACGCGGAGCAAATAAATTTAGTATAAAAAATCTGAACGTCGACATACCGCTTTCAAAGTTTGTCGTTGTTTCGGGAGTTTCAGGATCCGGCAAATCAACATTTCTGTACGAAATCCTTCACCGAAATTTGCAGGCGCGTTTCGACAAGCGATACCGCACTGCAAAGATTTACAACTGCAAAGAGTTTAGCGGCACGGAGTACCTCGGACGCTCGATTCTCATTGATCAATCACCGATTGGGCGCACGCCTCGCTCCAATCCTGCCACGTACACGGGTGCGTGGACGCACGTGCGCGACATGTTTGCGCTCTCAGAGGAGTCTCGCGCTCGCGGTTGGGGACCGGGCAGATTTTCTTTCAACGTAAAAGGCGGTCGGTGCGAGTCGTGCCAGGGCAATGGCCTCGTCGCAGTCGAAATGCACTTCCTTCCGACTGTGTACGTGACATGCGATGTGTGCAATGGCAAGAGATTTACGAAAGAGACTCTTGAAGTCAAGTATAAACGCAAAAGCATTCACGACGTGCTCTCAATGACCGTCGAAGAAGCGCACAAATTTTTCGAAGACATTCCCGCCATCGCGGATCGTATGCAGAGTCTCATAGATGTCGGGCTTGGGTACTTGGAGCTCGGTCAGAGCGCCACAACGCTTTCGGGCGGCGAGGCACAGCGCGTAAAAATCGCTTCAGAGCTGTACCGCCCGCTCATCACGAAGAGTATCTACCTTCTTGATGAGCCTACCGTGGGACTTCACTACGACGACGTTGCGAAGCTTATCGACATTCTCCAGAAACTCGTCGAAAGAGGGAATACGGTGATTGCGATTGAGCACAATCTCGACGTCTTAAAGTGCGCCGACTACATCATCGACATGGGGCCGGAAGGAGGGACAGGTGGCGGCAAAATCGTTGCGCAAGGGACTCCGGAAGAGGTCTCAAAAACGGATGGATCGCATACGGGGTATTACCTGAAGCGTGTATTAAGAAAGAAAAAACCCGACCACAAGTAGAAGTGGTCGGGGTCCGAATAGGTTTACAAGAGCCCTTAGGTAAGGGTCCCGCGTTACGTGGATTCCTCGCTCGCTCCGGTGAGGAAAAAAACGGGGGCCATCCACGCCAAGCGTCCGGATCAACACTGTGCATCAAACACGCCTCCGCGTCAATCTCTGTATTCCTCCCACGATTTAGCCTTAAGTCCATTGCCCTGATGTTCGTGCAGCGCGAGTATGAACGCCTCAGCGAGCTGACGGTTTGTGATGAGGGGAATGTTCATATCCACTGCTTTGCGACGGATTGTGAATCCGTCGGTGTTCTCTCCTGCCGACGGGCGAGTCGGAATGTTGATGATGAGATCGAGCGTTCCGCTCGTGATAAGCCCCAGGACCCCCGGTTCCTTCTGCGTGCTAATTTTGTATACCTTTTGACACGCTATGCCGTGCGAGGAAAGAAAGTCCGCGGTATCCTCGGTGGCATACAGCGTAAAATTCATTTCGGACAAAAGCCGGATTTCCGGCAAAAGCTTCACCTTGTTTTCATCTTTGCCGAGCGATACCAAAATATTCTTCTTCGGCAGACAAAATCCTGCGGCCATCATGGATTTAAGGAGCGCTTCCGCATACGAATCGCCGAAACATGCCACTTCACCCGTCGAGGCCATTTCGACATTTGTGCGCGGATCGGCTCCCTTAATGCGACTGTACGAAAATTGCGGCGATTTCACGGCAACAAACTCAAGTCCGAGAGTCAGGTATACTCCGGAAATGTCTTTCCCGAGCATGGCGAGGATTGCTTTTTCTATAAAGTTGTTGCCCGTCACTTTGGAAACGAAGGGGAAGCTGCGAGACGCGCGGACATTGCACTCTATGACCTGAAGTTTATTGTCCTTGGCTATAAACTGAATATTGAAGGGGCCGGTAATCCTCAGGGCCGCGACGATGGATTTGGTGATGAGTTTCGCACGACGAATTGTCTCAAGGTATGTGCGCTGCGGGGGGAGAACGATCGTCGCGTCGCCAGAGTGCGTCCCGGCATTTTCTACGTGCTCCGATATCGCATACATTTCGAGCTTTCCGCGCGCCGCGACTCCGTCGATTTCGATCTCACGTGCATTCTCGATAAACTTGGATATGACGACAGGATGGTCCGTCGAAACATCCGCCGCTCGTTTGAGAAATTGTCGAAGATCGGTTTCATCGTACGCCACCTTCATAGCCGCGCCCGAAAGCACGTACGACGGACGCACGAGCACGGGATAGCCCAAGTGTTCAGCCTCCTTGGCTGCGTCGTCCGGCGAGCGTACTTCAGACCACGCCGGCTGGTCTATGTGCAGGGTGTCGAGTAGCTTTGAAAATGCGTGACGGTCTTCGGCGCGATCAATGTCTGTAGGACTGGTTCCAAGTATCTTAACTCCCTTTTTGTGCAATTTGAGCGCCAAATTGTTGGGTATCTGACCACCGGTTGAAACAATAACTCCCTGTGGCTTTTCAAACTCCACGATATCTAGAATTCGCTCAAGAGACATTTCGTCAAAATAAAGCCTGTCAGACGAGTCGTAATCGGTGGAAACGGTCTCAGGATTGGAGTTGATCATGATGGTATTGAAGCGCTCCTTTTTGAGTGTCTTCAACGCTTGTACGCACGACCAGTCGAACTCTACAGATGAGCCGATAGCGTATGGGCCGCTTCCGATAACCGCGACTTGTTTTTTGCCGCGTGCAATGTCGTGTTCGCTGCCGTGGTACGTGAGATAAAGATAGTTGGTCTGCGCTGGAAATTCACCGGCAAGCGTGTCAATTTGTTTGATCCACGGGCGAATGCTGAGCTTATGGCGCACCTTCCGTATCTCAAATTCGGTGCTCCCCCTGATAAGCGCGATTTGCGCGTCCGAAAAACCCGCGCGTTTTGCGCGAAGAAGAAGCGAGGAGTTAAGCTTCGCCATGCGAAGTTCCTTCTCGAGCACAATAATATTGCGCATCTTTCCCAAAAACCACAGATCAATTTTAGACAGATCGTGTATCGCCTTATCCGTCGCGCCTTTGCGCATTGCCTGCGCAAGCGCAAAAATGCGCTTGGTCGTGGGGTTTTCCACTTCGTGTAGCGGGTCCGCCACGTCAAAATCGGAATTTTTTTGCGAGGTAAAGCCGAGCGCGCCGATATTCAGCATGCGTATCGCTTTTTGAAGCACCTCCTCAAATGAACGGCCAATCGCCATGACCTCGCCGACACTTTTCATTTCTGTCCCGATGCGCGCGGCGGCGTTTTCGAATTTTGTGAGATCCCATCGCGGCATCTTGAGAACAACGTAGTCGAGCGCGGGCTCGAAACAAGCGGTTGTCTTTCCCGTCACGGAATTTTTGAGATCCGTAAGTGCGTAACCGAGCGCAAGCTTTGCGGCAACGAAAGCAAGTGGGTAGCCGGTCGCTTTGGAAGCGAGAGCGGATGATCGCGACAAACGCGCGTTGACCTCAATAACTCGGTAATCGCTCGTTTCGGGATTGAGCGCGTACTGGATGTTGCATTCACCGACAATTCCAAGGTGGCGAATCGTGCGGATCGCTACTTCGCGGAGGTTGTGATACTCGGCATTCGAGAGCGTTTGTGAGGGCGCAATAACAATCGACTCGCCCGTGTGAATTCCCATGGGATCTATATTTTCCATGTTGCAGACCGTGATGCAGTTGTCGAATCGGTCACGGACAACTTCGTATTCGACCTCCTTCCATCCGCCGAGGTATTCCTCGATCAAGATCTGTGATGTCGAGCGAAACGCTTCTTGCAGGCGCTCTGCAAGCTCTTCGGCAGAATGAACTTTGCCCGATCCCTCTCCTCCGAGAGCAAATCCCGCGCGCATCATGACGGGATAGCCGATGTCCGAAGCGGCCTTGAGTGCATCGTCGATATTTTGAACCGCTTTGCTGCGCGCAGTTCTTACTCCTATCTCATCTAGTCTGCGCACAAAGAGATCCCGATCCTCGGTGTCTCTAATTGTGGAGACGGGCGTTCCGAGGACCTTCACATTGTATTTTTTTAAAATGCCGCTCTGCTCAAGCAAAAGGCCGAGATTGAGCGCCGTTTGTCCGCCGAAAGAAAGGAGAATACCGTCAGGTTTTTCTTTTCGTATAACCTCTTCAGCAAAGTGCTCTGTAAGCGGGAGAAAATATACCGTATCAGCTTCGCCTTGGTCGGTTTGCACTGTCGCAATGTTGGGATTAATGAGAATCACCCGCACGCCTTCTTCTTTAAGCGCCTTAATCGCCTGAGAGCCAGAATAATCAAACTCGCCCGCCTGCCCAATTTTGAGTCCTCCAGAGCCGAGGAGAAGAACCTTTTTGGGCATAATATTTTTTTGGGAGCGCGCGGTCATACTGATGTGTTGCGTTTTATCGAGTTGATAAACTCGTCAAAAATCCACGCCGTGTCGGTCGGCCCCGGGCATGCCTCAGGATGGAACTGCACAGACATCCAGGGCTTCGTGGCATGTCGTATGCCCTCGTTGCTTCCATCGTTCGCGTTAATAAACCACTGCTGCCAACCCTTTTTCAAACTTTTTGCGTCGACCGCATATCCGTGATTTTGTGAAGTAATGAAACACCGCTGGGTCTTCAGGTCGGTACACGGTTGATTTTGCCCTCGGTGGCCGTATTTGAGCTTAAAAGTTTTCGCATCCGCCGCAAGTGCGAGGAGCTGATTGCCGAGACAAATCCCCAGTATCGGTTTGCCGTCCGCCATTGCCTTTTTGATATGGCGTATCGTGGGCGCGCACATGGTTGGATCTCCTGGACCGTTCGATATAAAGAGCGCGTCGTACGGATCGTTCGTAAAATCGTAGTCCCATGGAACGCGCACAAGAGTAATTTCGGGCCGCACGAGCGAGCGGACGATGTTTTCCTTCATTCCGCAATCAATCGCAACAATCGTGGTGGGACCCGATCCATAGGTGCGCTTTTGTGCAGGACTAACCTTGGCCACTAAGTTTTCTTTGTTGGGATCAATAAATGGGCCCTTAGGTCCTGAGTAGACAAGCTGGCCGAGCATTACGCCCCGAGCTCGGAGACGTTTTGTAAGCGCCCGAGTGTCAACGCCAGTAATTGCCGGTACGCCCGACGCCTTCAGCCACGCGGAGAGTGATTGCTGCGCATCTACGTGCGAGTAATTTTCGGAGTACTCGGAGACGATAAGTCCTGCGACTTGAATTTTGTTGGATTCGTACTGATTTGGGTCGGGGACTCCGTAATTGCCGATGAGCGGGTAGGTGCAGACAAGAATTTGACCGGCAAACGAGGGGTCGGTGAGCGTCTCGACGTACCCCGTCATTCCCGTCGAAAACACCACTTCTCCCGTCGCGCTCGATGGAGCGCCGAAACTCTCACCCGTTATGACTGTCTTGTCCTTCAAATAGAGCTTCATAATCAGGCAAGAAAAAATCCGCGAAACGCGGACGGTGCAGGCGTATATAAAAATGCACCCTTGCGGGTGTTTACGGTGCTCACGAGCGTTGGAGTCATTAAAATCAGAGTATAGCGAATCGATAGCAGTTGTCAAATTTTGAAGGATGTGTACTCTCTCAACATGAATCGAGCAGATCTCGAAGCCTTTGATTTGCCTGACAATCCGGGCGTGTACTTTTTTTTGGGCGCGAAGAGAGAAATACTCTACATAGGTAAGGCCACCTCGCTGCGCGACCGCGTGCGAAGTTATTTTTCGTCTCAACTCGCGAATGCGCGGAGTGGGGCTATTGCAAAGATGGTGGAGGAGGCGACGTCCGTCGTGCATACAGAGACGGGCTCGGTTCTTGAGGCGCTCATACTCGAAGCAAATCTGATCAAGAAACATCAACCGCCCTACAACACGGATCAGAAAGACAACAAGAGCTACAACTACGTCATTGTCACCAAGGAGGAATTTCCGCGGGTACTGCTCGTTCGCGGTCGGGATCTATTTCAGAAGTCCGAAAGTACTCCCACGAAGTATATATTTGGGCCCTTTCCTCACGGAGGACAGATCAAGGAGGCTCTTAAGATCATCAGAAAAATATTTCCGTACAGAGACACGTGCGCAATAGCAGGCAAGCCGTGTTTCAATCGACAGTTAGGTTTGTGCCCAGGCGGGTGCTCGGGGGAAATGAGTCGTTCAGAATATGCACGAACGATACAAAACATCAAAACTTTGTTTTCGGGAAATTTTATGGGGCTCAAACGCCGTCTCGCGTCCGGTATGCGAAAGGCGGCTGCGGCAGAGCGCTTTGAGGAAGCGGGGCGCTTGCGTAAACAGGTTGCTGCGCTCGAGCACATTCGGGACGTATCTTTGATAAAGGATGAGCGCGTCTCCGCAGGGGGTGGTGCGCGCATTGAGGCGTATGACATCGCGCACACGGCGGGAGCTGAAACGGTCGGAGTCATGGTCGTTATCAGCAATGGTGAGGCAATCAAGGGTGCGTACAGAAAATTTAAGATTCAAACTGTTTCAAACAACGACGTCGCCGCGCTAAAGGAGATCCTTACACGGCGACTCAACCATCCCGAATGGCCTTTGCCGAGAGTCTTTGTGGTCGATGGGGGACTCGCTCAAATGAGAGCGGCGCAAAAGGTAACTAAACAAGTGGGAATGGAAATACCAATTGTCGGCGTGGTCAAGAACGCCGCGCATAAGCCGGAGCGCTTGATCGGTGATCAGCGTGCCATCGAGGCGTACGAAAAAGATATCTTACTCGCCAACAGCGAAGCGCATCGATACGCTATTCAATTTCATCGTAAGCGCCGCGCCAAGTCGCTGGTATAATGCTGGTAACAGAGAGTTATGAGGTCTGCGTTGATGAATACGGTTCTTATCGGTCTCATTCTACTAAGCGTTGGCGCGTATTATGTGTACCGCGACGTTAAGGCTAAACAGCTCAACCAGATAGATTCACTCGCCGAGTTGCGACTGTCTCCGGCGACCAAATGTACTATGAGCAAGGGGGAGTTCGAGGGTAGTGCGACCGGCACTCTTAATGTCTACAAGGGCGCAGCTCTTTTCGTGGTGAAGATGACTAACGCTGATCCTCAAGTCTCAGAGTTGTTTGTGATGATTGAAATGGATGGAACTCACCTCGTTTATCCGGAAGTTCCTTCCTCTTGGACCAACGACCATCTCGACAGACTGCTTTTTTCCTTCGAATGGAGTTGTTCACCGTGGTGGATACCAAGCGCGC
Organism: uncultured Candidatus Saccharibacteria bacterium; assembly: GCA_964437185.1. GTDB lineage: Bacteria > Patescibacteriota > Minisyncoccia > Phycocordibacterales > UBA2100 > UBA10103. Next base: position 18,602 of record CAYTFU010000002.1, read on the forward strand.
AAGTGTTTGATGTTCCAAAGGGGAGCTGAGTCGCCTTATTTCAGTGTTATAATTTTTGAATGACGCGGCTTAGCGTGGGGATATTGCGCGGCGGAACATCGAGCGAATACGATCTGTCACTCAAGACGGGGGCCGCGATGCTTTCCGCGTTGCCCGAAGATCGCTATGCGACGCGCGACATTTTTATAGACAAAAGAGGGTATTGGCATGTGCGCGGTACGCCGATGAATCCTGCGCGGGCACTCTCTCAGGTGGATGTGGTTTTAAATGCACTGCACGGAGGGGTGGGAGAGGATGGATCGGTCCAGAGAATTCTCGATCGCGCTGGAGTCCCATATGCGGGCTCTCGGCCACATTCCGCACTTCTCGCACTCAACAAAATTCGTGCGCGCGATGTCTTTATACAAGCTGGCATCCAAGTGCCTCAGGCAATTGCATTTTCGGTCAACAGCCCCGCGAATACCGCCGAAATGTCGCGTTATGTATTTCAGCGCTTCGGGCCTCCCTATGTCGTCAAACCCTCAAGCGAAGGTGCGGCGCACGGCATTCAAATCGCCACGACGCTTGTGGATTTACCGGATATTTTGGGTGACGTGCTGGATGCCTTTGGATCGGCGCTCGTTGAAGAATACATACGCGGCACCGAAGCGAGTGTAGGGGTAATCGAAGGGTTTCGAGGAGAGGAGTTGTACGCTCTGCCGCCAGCTCACGTACTTTTGCCAGATGGTTCGAAATTTATGGACCCCGCGCATCATCGCGAGGCGACATTAAAACACTTGGTCCCAAGCCCTTTTCGTTTCCAGGAGAAGCATCAGCTGCTTGATATGGCCAAGGCGGCTCACCGCGCGCTCGGCGCATCCCACTTTTCTCGAGCGGATATCATCATGACAAATCGCGGTCCATACCTTCTCGAAGTAAATTCTCTTCCAGGGCTTTATGCCGGATCATCTTTTCCTCACATGCTCGAATCGGTCGGCTCGTCAGTGCGCGAGTTCCTCGAGCACTCAATACAGTTGGCGATGCGGTGATAGCGTGTTAAATTTCCTGAGTTCGAGAGAGAAGGGAACGAGGGTGTCGCTAATTAATGGGCTAGTAGCTCCGGTAGAGTGCCCCGAGGTGGTTGGAGAGTTGATAATAAATGATGGGCCAGTAGCTCCGGCGAAGTGCCTTAGAGGTTGTGGGTGGAGTAAGTACATAATGGGCCAGTAGCTCCGGTAGTAATACCTTAGAGTGAAAGCCCGAAAAGATGGGCCAGTAGTTCAGTGGTAGAATGCCTCATTTGCAATGAGGAGGTCCGGGGTTCGATCCCCCGCTGGTCCACAAAAACAAAGAGCGAAGCGACTATGTTTTTGTAGGCTAACGATTTGTCTGCGCGTAGCGCAGGTACAAATCAAAGTCCCTTCCGTAGAGAAGGGAATGCTGTGCGCAGACACAGCGACGCAAAAGCACCGGAAGGCGTGGTCAAAGAAATTTTCGATCGGCGGCGAGAAAATTATCTGTCACCCAAAAAATGCCGCAGCGCGTTTATCCTATTTTTTGGAATGCTATACTTGTGAAAATGGAATCAGGCAACTCTATAGTAAAGGATACAAACTACTGGAATGAACACGGGCCTATCTCCATGTATCTAGCGATGGCTATTTTTGTGCTCATTCCCTTTGTCGGCGGGTGGGTGGGCTATACATATGCCCCGGAGAAGATTGTAGAAGTGACACGCGTTTTACCCAGTGTCGTACAAAAAACGACCACATTAAGCGGCGTTGCAACACGTGTCACTATCGAAACATTACCCGTTGACGAAAAATCTCTGCGTGGCGGTTATCCTACTTTCTTTAACTATACATTTGAAAATGGTAAGTTCAGCGTTGCTTTTTTTGCAGCACGGCACATCAACATAGACGACGATTACACAGATCCGAATTACGGTACATCTCGGGGAACGCAGCGCGCCTACTACAAGGCTTGGCTAATACGAAATGTTGAAGGGGGCGGGCGGGCTCCTTTTCTTACCATCTTGGTTAATGAGGACGGTTGCGTGTACGACCTATGCTCCGATAAAATTCGGTCGGAGGTTGAACTACATGGTCAATCTTGGAATTATCTCGGTGGTTATGAGTACTGCGACGTGGGGGAGTGCACAGGATCACAGCACGTTTATAGCAGAAACGTGGGTACGTACACGGTTGCGTTAGAATCAGATTTCCCTTTACATGACGCTAAAGGTTTGGCTGATAACGACGTAAAAACAATTCTTTCAAGTTTGAGCGTGAGTGCTCAATAAGGTTTGCACGTCTTCGTCCCCCAAAAAGTATCTCGCTAAGAAACCAGCCGCTTCGGCTTCCGGCAAACTAAAACTGAAAATATATAAACTGCGAACTATCGGTTCGTCCCAAAACGATGATCAGGAGCATGGCCGTTGAGACAACAAACCAGGCTAGGATAGCCGCCGTCACGGGTCTCTGCGGCGAAAAAATGGTTGGCAGTAGACGACGTTCCTGCACAAAATCCGCGACCAAAAGAATCGCAATACCGACGATGCACCAGTAGAAATCATAATGAGATCTCCCGAAAAACACCTGCGTCTGTAAAAAACTTGCTCCGACAAATTTCTCGCCGACGCTGTACCAGTCGCTCAAAATCTTCCCCGCAATCAACTGCGCGTCTGCCAATGTTGATGCGCGAAAGTAAATCCACGCGAAGCATATCAAGGTAAAAGTCGTTAGGACTTGAATGGGTGCGCCTATGAATGACCGAAGACGCAGGGTACCGGAATGGAGAAAGCTACCGGAGTGGTAGATGAAGCGTTCGACAATGAGCATCATGCCGTTGAGCAGTCCCCACAATACATACGTCCAATTTGCACCGTGCCAAACTCCACTAAGAAAGAAGGTAATCAAAATATTGCGATTGGTGATGAGGCTCGAGACGCGATTGCCACCGAGTGGGATGTACACGTAATCGCGGAACCAGGTTGAGAGCGATATATGCCACCGCTGCCAAAACTCGCCGACAGATCGGGCGAAGTAGGGATGGCGGAAGTTCTGCATCAACGTAAATCCCATCACTTTGGCAGAACCCACGGCGATGTCGGAGTAGCCTGAAAAATCGCAATATATTTGGAATGCAAAAAATACTGTGGCGATCGCGAGCGCAATGCCGGAGTATTCAGCAGGCGATGCGTACGCTTGATTCACGAAGGGGGCCAAATTGTCTGCGATGACGATCTTTTTGAAAAAGCCAAAGAGCATGAGCGAAAGACCGGCGCCAACACGCCGAAGTTCAAATGCGTATCGCTCGCGGAATTGGTGAAGAAGGTTTTGCGGGCGCTCAATTGGGCCAGCCACGAGCTGCGGATAAAACATCACGTACGTGCCAAGTATTCCAAGATGTCGCTCCGCCTTTTGACGGCCTCGATACACTTCTATTGTGTAGCTGAGGCTCTGAAATGTATGGAATGATAGTCCAATTGGAAGCACAATCGATAACGCCTCAAGAGAATATTGCCAGTGCAGAAAATCGGCGAGGGAGGCCAAGTTTGCGTTAAAAAAGTTGAAATATTTAAATACGAATAGCACACCGACGTTGGCCACAATACTCGCAATAAGAAAGATGAGGCGCCGTTTCTCGACCGAGCGCTCTATATAAATGCCCGCCACATAATCAACGAGTATGGTAAATGCGAGGATGAGAATAAACGCGGGCATAAACGCCATGTAAAAGAAGCAGCTAGCGGCCAGAAGAACGAGCCACCGCGCCTTTTGCGGAGCGAGAAAAAAGAGTGTAGTGACGACCGGAAAGAATATGAGGAAATTGATGGAATTAAAAAGCATAATTATGTTTCTGTGCAATCGCGGGGCATGTCAGCGGGCAGGCGCTCGGAAAAAAAGTCAAAGAGAATATCAGCCATCGCTTCGTGACCCGCTTCGTTGAGGTGGTCTGCGCAGTTCGCGACGAGGCAGTCGCCGCGCTTGAGTCGCTCTTCTGCAATGCGGGGTATCGGATTCAGCACATCAATGCGAGTGCTCTCAGCAAAGGCAATGAGTGGTCCATTGCTCGGATCTGCAGCCCATGTCGGATCACCCTCAAAATTTGCCATTGACGGGTACGGTACGAGGATAAACGCCGATCCGCTGTTCTCGACGAGTTTTTTGAGCTTTTCTATCAGCTCAAAGGTGTAAGAGTAGTACCGATCCGAGATAGCGGATTCGGTTGATGTGGCGGTGATCACTTCGTCAACAGAAATCTCCAAAAGTCCCGTGACAGCCAAAACCTGCCGAACCGTCGGATTACGCTGCACCTTATTGAAGACAAACTTCGGTAGAGTAAACTGCAGCAGGAACGCCTTAATTCCCACCGCGCTTCGCTCCTCCGCGTAATTTTCCAGACTAAAATGTGATTTGTTGAGGTTGTCTGCATAATCGTTGCTAAAGACTACGAGCGTGTAGTCCGGCGCGAGGGGAGAGACGGCGTGCTTAAATGTCTGATATTCAAGAAATGTCCCGCTTGCGCCAACGCCAAAGTTCATCACCTCAAATTTATTTTCCCGACAAACGGATTCAATGTTGAGACGATTTTCAAGCAAGACTGGATAGGATTGATCGGTATCAACTTCGAGACCTGCGGTCACCGAGTCGCCCATGATCGCAATTCGGATGGTATCGGGCGCTTTCTGCGGCGCAACGAAGTTTCCGTTGTATCCCAGGTTGTTTGTGCGAATGTGCGAATACCGCTCCGCATTAGCCGACCACGCCATGCCGTTAAAGTTTTTGACGTGAATAGAGCCAACGACAGGGTCAGTGCGCAAAAGGGGAAATGCTGCGGGAGCGAGGAAGCGAACACCGAGCTCAAGATATATTAGGGTGGCGATGCCGGCGAGACACGTGAGTAGTGCGGCCAGTAGCACGTTGCTTTTTTTTGGTATACTCTCCATCATACGGTGGTGCTCTGCGCTATCGTTTCAAACATACTATGGAAAAGGCAATTAAAGCACTGACGCTGGATATAGAAAAGGATGGATGGGCTGGATCGAAGGGTTTCGTCAAGCGCGAAGTCCCGATGCCGGTGCTCGACGAGAAAACCAACGCCGAAGATGCGCTCTCGGTCATTTTGAAAATAAGGTATGCGGGCGTTTGTGGTACCGATAGGGGATTGTGGAACAGAGCCGTATTTAAGGACTATGTGCACGATTCGCTAGCGCGAGAAAAGAAAACAACCCGCATCATGGGCCACGAGTTTGTCGGGGAAATTATCGAAATGGGCTCGATGGTGCCGCGCCTATACAACGATCCAGACGCAAAGAATCCAGTAAAAATCGAAGTTGGATCGCTTGTCTCGGGCGACTCGCACGTCACCTGCGGTAGATGCTATCAGTGCAGAATCGGTGAACAGCACGTGTGCATGAATGAGGGAATTCTTGGCATTTCGATGGATGGCATATTTGCAGAGTATGTGAAAATTCCCGCCAAAAATCTGTGGGCTGTGGATGAAACTCGTATTCGCCCCGAAATCGCTGCGATTCTCGATCCCTTTGGCAACGCTGTGCATTCGACTACGAAGGTAGATTTCAGAGGGCAGCGGGTGGCGGTCTTTGGCTGCGGGCCGATCGGTATGTTTTCAATTCTTCTTCTGCGCTCCTTTGGAGCCGTCAAAATCATTGCAATAGACACGAATCCGGCGAATTTGCAGATGGCAAAAGATCTTGGTGCGCATGAGACTATCCAGATTGACCCCCCCGAACGGCAGGGATCGTCCGGGAGGGCAGGAAAAAAAACAAAGCAGAATGATTGGGAACACGACCCTGAGGTGATAGATCGGATTATGGAGCTCACCTACGGCAAAGGCGTAGATGTATCGATGGAGATGGCAGGCCCCGCATCGTCAGTCAATAATTGCATAGAAGCGACACGGCGGGGCGGGCACGTGATTCTCTTTGGACTTAAAGACGGCGACATTACCATTCCGAAGTTCTCTCGATCCATCATTCGCGGCCTCACTTTCCACGGTATCATCGGTCGCAATATTTTCCAGACGTGGCAAATCTCCCAGCGTATGCTGAGCGACAAATCCAACGGCATACAGGAGAAAATTTGGAACGTCATTCTCAAGGGGGGCAAGGGTACGATTATAGATATGAAGGATTTCACACCCGAATCATTCGAGAAATCAATGAACGAACACCCGAAGGTAATTTTCAAAATCGGCGGGTAACCTTTTTTCCGAGTACGTTCACACACTTGGAAAGCCTCGGCAATAGTCGCCCCCCCACCCACCATCGTCCCATATCTTATAAATCTACGGTCGGAGATTGATAAGATACGTTGAATAGCTTAGAGTTAAGGAGTTAGACGTGATAGCCACAGTATTTTTATAATTATCATTGTATAGGCTCCAGCACACATTTTATAAATTTACTGTGCTTTTCCCCCGCCTCTCTAAATCGAACGACCCACCTGCGCGAAGCACGTGGGCCGTTGTCGAAAGAACAGTTTCAGTTTGGAAGTACCCGTCGGCTTCAGACAAAGAGGCCGAGAATCGGGGGCATCGGGTTTTTCAGACCGGACTTGTCGGCAAAGAAACGATCTTCGTCACTCAGATGTCCAGGCGGGCATGCGAAGACGAAGTCGACAGGATTTTCATCGAAGTTGTAGAAGCAATGAAATGCTCCCTCCGGGATGACTATGGTGCTGCCAATGTGAATGTGCAGCGGTACATTCCAGGCGATGTACCCATCATATTCCTGACCGATGTGCATCAGGCCCTGACCGCTGAATAAAGCGTACGGCTCGGCACCGTGCATGTGTCGGTGCGGCCGCACTGCCTTGCCCGGTCCGACGCGTGCCCCGTAAAAGGAATATTCCTCCTTGTCGATTATCACCGTCGGGAGCGGCAGTTTCGCTAGGAAAATCCCCGCGATATCCTTTGGCTTTTCGGCCTCGGCGCCATCCAGCGCGACCTTCATTATGTTGCGTTGATAGTCGCCAAAGCCGCGCATCAGTTCTTCAAGCATCTTTTCCTCACGTGGCTGAACAAAGCAAAACGGTCGTTTTGCCTAAGTACACAGTACAACATCAGCGGTGTTTGTCAATTCATGGCGGCTGTGCTAACTTCGAGAATATGTACAAATCGCTGAAACCAATTCTCTCAGCAGAACTCGCGGCGGCGAAGGAAAATGGGACGTACAAAGTCGAGCGGGTGCTTGAGTCCAAGCAAGGAGAGAAGATTGTAGTAGGCGGTAAGGAGTATCTCAATTTCTGTGCCAACAATTACTTAGGGCTCTCGGGTACCGACCTGCTTGAAAAAGCGTCGGAGGAGGCAGTAAAAAAATGGGGGTACGGTCTCGCTTCCGTGCGTTTTATCTGCGGCACGCAGACAGTACACAAGGATCTCGAAAGGGCAGTTGCTGAATATATTGGCACCGAAGATGCCGTTACGTACTCTTCGTGCTTTATGGCAAACGTCGGACTATTCCAGACATTTTTTGGCGAAGAAGATGCCATCATCAGTGACGCGTTGAATCACGCCTCGATCATCGATGCCGTCCGACTCTCAAAGGCTGAGCGTCATGTCTACAAGCACATGGACATGACAGATCTTGAGGCGAAGCTTAAAGAGACGGCTGGAAAGCGACTTCGCGTCATAGCAACCGATGGCGTGTTTAGTATGGATGGAGACATTGCCCCTCTCAAAGAGATCTGCGATTTGGCCGATAAGTACGACGCGCTCGTGATGGTAGACGACGCTCACGCCACCGGCGTCATGGGAAAGACGGGTCGTGGTACGCACGAGCATTGCGATGTGGTGGGCCGCGTCGATTTCATCACGGGGACTTTCGGAAAGGCGCTCGGCGGCGCGGGGGGCGCGTTTACGGCGACACACACGGAAGCGGCAGACTTTCTCCGCAATCGCTCGCGAACCTACCTTTTTTCCAACTCGCTCGACACGGCGGTAACAGGTACTTCGCTTTTCGTTATTGAGCACTTGAAGTCACATCCTGAATATCTTTCGAAGCTCTGGGAGAACACGAGACTTTTTAGAAAGCTTATGACCGAAAAGGGATTTGCCGTATCCGATGCGCAACATCCCATCACGCCGATTATGCTCGGGGACGAGAAAAAAGCCGTCGACATGGCGAAAGCGCTCTTTAACGAGGGCATTTATGTAATCGGATTTGCATATCCTGTTGTTCCAAAGGGAAAAGCGCGCATTCGGGTACAGATATCGGCGGCTCACTCTCGTGAATCGATTGAAAAGGCGGTGGAGAAGTTTGCCACAGTAGGAAAGCGTTTTGGGGTCATATAATAGTCACATTTTGAGCCATATATTGGCGTTCTCACCTGTATTGAGAATGAGCGATTGATAATTGCCACCAATATGGTACGGTTTCTCTGAATGTAAGTTTTCCGCACTTTATATATGTGAGGAAAGGTTGGTTTACATCATTTAGAGGAAACACACACTATATAGAATCATGGCAAAGAAGTTGTACGTCGGTGGTCTGCCTTACAGCACTACTGACTCTGAGCTCAAGGACGCATTCTCACAGTGCGGAGCCGTCGCATCTGCCGTCATCATCATGGATAAGATGAGCGGCCGATCGAAAGGTTTCGGATTCGTTGAAATGGTATCCGATGAGGATGCTCAGAAAGCTATCGACATGTGGAACGGAAAGGACTTCGGAGGTCGCTCGCTCACGGTAAATGAGGCGCGCCCAATGGAAGATCGTCCGCGACGCGATTTCCGCGGCGGCAATGACCGCGGCGGTTTTGGAGGAGGACGTGGCAACGGCGGAGGCCGAGGCTACTAAATCTTTCCTGTGAGCACGAAGGCGGCCGCGCTTTGCGCGGCCGCTTTTCGTACATATCCACATGCTCATCAATGAAATCTTCGCTTTCTCACACATAATGGAGCCATGTTGTTTTTATCAACCATCGGGTGGGGGTTAGTTATATACGCGATAACATCACTGTCGTGGGCCGGGTTTTCTTTATACGGACTTACTCAGTCGCCGGTCGCATCTGTGCTTCAGCTGATTGTTCTCGTGTGTGTTACGACGATCGCCGCGCGATCGCTCAAGTTTGCAAAATGGCCAGACGTATTTCCGTACTCACTTACATGGGCAGGTGTGGTCGCCGTGCTAGACGTTATTTACCGGGTACCTTTTTTCGGGTGGGGGTATTTCTTTGACTGGTCGTTGTGGGTTACCTATGCTCTTATCGTGATTGTGCCGCTCATCACGCTCCGCAAGGAACGAATCGTCGCCCCGACAGCGTAAGTATGCGCACTGTCTTTGCTCTCGAAAGGCACATGTTACAAGACCCAAGCTCGTCGAAATGGTTTTTTGCTCATCGCCTGATATTGCGATTTGCGCTGAGTGCGATTCACATTTTTGCGTGGATATTTGTGTTCGAGTTTTACTACCATCTAAATTCTTCAGTTGACTCTGCACTGTTTCAAACGATTCTCCTGTTCGCTCTTTCCCAAATTGTCACCTGTCTTGCAACTCCTTACACAGCGCGCTACTTGCGATTTGGCGCTCGGAAGGCAATGTTTTTCGGAACGCTCCTCTGCGTCGTCGCATTTTCGACTCTCAATGCAGCATTTGAGGGGGCCTGGGGTCCCGTAGGTACGGCGCTTGCAGTCACTTCGTTCGCGCTATGCATGGGGTTATACCGCGCATTGTATTGGATACCTTACGTTATAGAGTCTGAGGCGAACACACAAAGACCACTGTCGATCACCGCGCAGGTGGTCGTGGCTCTTGCTCCTTTCATCGGCGGTCTCATGATTACTGCCGTGGTCGACGGCGCTGCGATTTTGTTTCAAATCGGTGCGGTCATGATCGCCCTCTCGCTGATCCCGCTTCTTTTTGTCGCCGATGTGTATGAAAATTTTACGCTTGGATACCGCGAGGCATTTCAACGACTATTGGACCGCGAACACTACCGATTGGTTCGAGAGTCTTTTTTTGACGGCATGTCAGGCGCAGCGCTGCTCTTTTTTTGGCCCCTTGCCGCATTCCTTCTGCTTGGGCGAGCATACGATACGCTCGGACTCATTCTTGCTCTTACGCTCCTCATCGCGGTAGTGATGCGCCGCGTGGTTCGAAAATGGATGAATGTATCACGGCTTTCACGAACTGCTTTTTTTGATGCCGTACTCACCCTTACTCCGTGGGTTCTTCGCCTCGGTGTGGCGACGCCGCTTGGCATGATTACCGTCGATTCATACTTTTATACGACATCCAAGCGCACGATGGGCGCTGATCCTTTCTCTTTTGAACAAATGGCCGATGGGGGGACGTACGTAGATGAATTTACTGCACTGAAGGAAATTGCCATCTCTCTCGGTCGCATCGCGATGTGCCTCTTTGGGGCGCTCACACTCGCATTTACATCCACGCCCGTGATGTTTACCTGCGTCATTCTCGCAGCCGCCGTTGGTTCGACGGCCACCGTTTTGTGGTCAAGAGCTAATTAAACAGCGCAGCGACAACCGACTTCACGTCATTACCATCTGCCGCTCCCGCAAAATGCTTCATCACAACGCCCGTAAGCTTGCCCACGCCTGATGCATCCGTAATTCCGAGCTCGGTCATCTTTTCACGCGCTACTTTTTCAATTTCGTCACGTCCTGCTCCTTGCGGCAAGTATTTCTCAATAATCAAAAGCTCCCGCGACTCTTTCTCAGCAAGCTCCGGTCGGCCGCCAGCCGTAAATTGCTCTGCGGAATCCTTGCGCTGTTTCGCCAGTCGCTTTAGCACAGCAAGCACCTCCTGATCCGTAAGCTCGTCCGTCGGCTTCTTACCCTTGGCTACTAGCTCGTTGGTGCAGGAAGAAATTACGCCGCGCAGCGTGTCGCGCGCCATCTCGTCCTTCGCCTTCATGGCTGTCTTCATGTCTTCGCGTATTTGTGTGATTAGCATGTAAATAATATATCACAAAGTAACGCGCCGCCGAGTCCTTTGGGATCTCGGCGGCGGTATCAAGTATCGCTCGCAATCTCGCACCTAGCCTCGAAAGCCCAGGCAACCACGACACCGGGTCGAGACTTCAGCCATACATTAATTTGCGCTTCCACGGCATTTTTGGCATGTTCGCGCGCATCCTCACACAGCTGCACTGTGCGGTAGGGTCCCCGCCACTCCTCGACACTTATGATAGGCAACTCCTTCTTTGTGTGCGATGGCCCCGCAGCCGAAAGCGCGATCGTTATCGCCATGAAAAAAATGATCATGTCACACCTCCGTCGCAACCCTACTTTTTCCGTGTATATGTGTCAATCTCCAGGCGTTTGTTACAATGCTCAAATGGAGCTTCTCATCATCGGACTGCTGCTCGCAAACTTTGCCCTTATCGCGTTCCTGCTATGGCGGAATTCGTCGGCCAAGCCCGACACGCAGGGCCTCGTACTCTTGCAGAGCCAAATGCAGGATCTTTCGAGAACGATGGAAAATAAACTCGGAGAGGGGACCAACAGAATGTTCGAGAGTATGCGTGCGCAGTTCGGAGAATCTCAGCGGCTCGCGAGCGACATTCGCGACCTCGTGGCAAAGCAACTTACCGAAGTGGCGAAAGAGCAGACAAAGACCAACGAGGCGACCACTCGCTTTATGACCATCGCCGAGCAGCTTGCAAATCTCGAAAAAGTCCTGAAACACCAAAAACAGCGGGGCAATCTGGGCGAGGCCTCGCTTGAACTCATTCTTTCCAACATTCTGCCGCCCGGCTCCTACAAAATGCAGTATGAATTTCCCGGTGGAGAGACGGTGGATGCGGTTGTCGTCACCAAGGAGGGCGTAATACCCATTGATGCCAAATTTTCGCTCGATAATTACCAGAGACTCGTTGACGCCATTGATGACGCCCAGAGAGCAGATCTCGAAAAGCAGTTCAAGAATGATCTTAAAATGCGTATCGACGAGACAGCAAAGTACGTGCGGCCAAAGGACGGCACACTGCCTTTCGCATTCATGTACATTCCTGCTGAGGCGATCTATTACGATTTACTTATAAATGAGGTCGGCTCGGTGAAGGTAAATACGCGTAACCTTATCGACTACGCCTACAACGAAAAGAAGGTGATCATTGTCTCGCCCACGACCTTCGCGGCGTATTTGCAATCAGTCTTGTACGGTTTTAAGGCGTTTAAGATCGAGGAGACGGCAAAAGATATTGCCAAAAATGTCGAGGCCCTCGGCCGTCACCTCAACGCATATCAGGATTACTACAAGAAGCTCGGCGCATCGCTTTCTACGACAGTCAATCACTTCAACGCTGGTTCGAAGGAGCTTGGCAAAATCGATAAAGACGTCCTGCGAATTACCGGCGAATCTGCTGAGCTCGATACGCCATTACTAGAGAAACCGCTTGCAGGTACTGAGTAAACAGGTTATAGTGTCGCCTTCATGGCAAAGATTGCGATCATAGAGACGGGCGGTAAGCAATATGTCGTTACGCAGGACAGTGTTTTGGATGTTGAAAAAATTGCTGGCGTAAGTGGCGCAGGGGCAAAAGTCACATTTGATAAAGTGTTGCTCACCGATGACGGCAAGGCTACTAAGGTAGGTAATCCATACATCGCGGGCGCTAAGGTGTCTGCAGAATTGGTGGCGGAGGGCCGCGAGAAGAAAATTACAGTCATTCACTACCAGCCAAAAAGTCGACATTTCAAAAAGGCGGGTCACCGTCAGCCGTTTGCAAAAGTGCGCATCACGGGCCTGCCCTGAGCTTAATCGAGAGGCGCTCCCATAAAAATCCCCGAGAAGGGATTTCTGTTTTTTGCTTGCATTAGCAACCACTTCTACTATAGAGTGCTTTCCGGATGCTCATTTCGGTCATCCATCGTGTTAGGAGGTGGGGACATGACCCCAGCAGACGTGAAAGTGCAGGAGATACCGACGAAGTCCGTATCGCGGGATGAGCTAGTAGCGGGCATTCGGCAGCGCGGTTGGTATATAACGGATAAGGCAGCGGAGGTCATTGCAGCCAGCAGGTTTAATGAAGCTAGGCCTGATGGTCATGTAAAATTGGCCCTCATTCGTGGAGATATGTTTCCCGACGGTACCACGTACCGGAGCCTTACGGAGACACTGGATGGATGCGGGCTTATGCGGCCGCGGCTACAAAGCTCTTTGCAGATTCCATATTCCTTGCAACCTCAGATCCTTCAGCCTCTGGAATTTCAAAAGATAATTATCTTCAACACTCCAGTGTATCTACCACGGCCGAGTAAACCCTTGAAAGACCGGCCATACGTTCTCGTTCTCGATCTCGACGTCTATGCGCCGCATCTACATGCATGGCGGGCAAACAGCAATCGTCTGATCGACAGATCGGTCGGATATATTGTATTTGCCCCGGACAACGCGAGTTAATACCTAGGGCCGTTTGCGGAAACGCGAGCGGCCCTATCGTCTACCCTCCAGGGCGTTTTTTAGTGTTTCGGGATCGGCGTATTCAAGCTCGCTGCCTGTAGAAAGCCCGCGGCCAAGAGCCGACACTTTGAGGTTCGAGATACTTAAAGCCTGAATCCGCTCGCGCACGTGCGCTTCCGTCACATCGCCCTCTGTGTTTGCAGGAAAAGCTAAAATAATTTCAATGAGTCCGGCCTGCGCTCGCGCCGGTAGTGTGTCCACGAGCTGCTTAACTCTCAATCCATGTGTCTTATCGGAAGCGAGAGAAATCGTGCCTCCCAGCACAAAGTAGCGACCCTTAAACGTCCCGCTCCGTTCAAGCGCGGCGGCGTCGACATCGGACGCAACGACCGCAAGGTACTGCGGGTCGCGCGCTGAATCGCCGCAGATTTCGCAAAGTTTTTTTCCGCCGCTGTGGTAGCGAAAACACTGCGTGCACTGATGCACCGACCCGCTCAACGACTGAATGGATTCAACCAGTTCGCGTCGCGAAGATGGAGAGCTGCGAAGAAGATACTGCACAAATCTCTGCGCCTGGCGAGGGCCGATACCGGGAAATTTTTCAAACAGTGCGACGAGCCGATCAATCTCTCCCGACATACTCAAAACGGTGCGCCTTCCACCTCAGTCTCAGTCGAAAAATCCGCAAATTGGCTTTTCTCTAATGATCTAAAGGAGGTTACCTCTTCATCAAATCGAAGGTCCACTTTTCCGACCGGCCCGTTGCGGTGCTTTTCGATGAGAATTTCCGCGATGTTGGTCTTCTCAGCTCCCGTATCAGCATTCATTTTGTCTTCTCGGTGAATAAACATAACCACATCCGCATCTTGTTCAATAGAACCAGAATCGCGGAGATCCGAAAGTCGAGGTCGACCGCGGCGCTGCTCCACAGCACGCGAGAGCTGCGAAAGGGCAAGCACGGGGACTTCGAGTTCTCGAGCCATCGCCTTTAGAGACCGTGAAATTTCTGTCACTTGCTGAACGAGGTTGTCCGAACCACGCGTATAGGTAGGTGTAATAAGCTGAAGATAATCGACGACGATGAGTCCAAGATTCTTTTCCATTTTAAGTCGCCTTGCGACGGAGCGCATGGCGAGTACTGTCGCAGAAGCTTTGTCATCAATAAAGATCGGAGCCTCAGCGAGCACGCCCATGCCCTCCTGCAAACGCTCGAACTCGTCGTCGCCCTTTATTTTTCCCGTTCGCAATCGCCACGCATTCACGCCAGCCTGCGCTGCGAGCATACGATCCACAAGCTGCTGCGAGCTCATTTCAAGAGAAAAAATACCGACCGAGGTGCCGTGCTTCGTCGCCGACTGCCGCGCGATGTCGAGTGCGAGGGCCGTCTTTCCCATACTCGGTCGAGCCGCAAGAATAATCAAATCCGATTTTTGGAGACCTGCCAAAAGATTGTCGAGCTGCGGGAAGCCCGTCGGTATCCCGCGCATAACGCCGCTCGTCTTCTGAAGTGTCTCCAATCGCTCCCACGCTTCTGCGAGTTCGTCCTTAATCGAGCTGAACGACCGCAGCATGGGGGATTGAGTTACAGAAAATACAGCAGCCTGCGCCTCGTCAAGCACGATCTCAATGTCCCGATCCTCCTCAAATCCGAGCTCGCCGATTTTCGACGCCGCATCAATAAGGCTTCGCAGCACAAACTTCGACTGAACACCCTGCGCGTAATGTCGCGCCGAGCCCGGGCTCGCCGCCGCGTTAACCAATTCAGAAAGGTAGCTCGAACCTCCGATTTCATTCAAAAGCTTGCGCTCTTTGAGTTTGCTCGAAAGGGTAACCATGTCGATCGGTTCACCTTTGGCATGGAGCGAGAGCATTGAATCAAAAATCGTGCGATGCCTTCCTACATAGAATGAGTCGACACCGATAAGGTCCGCGACCTCGTACATGGCGTTTTGGTTGATTAGGAGTGCACCCAAAAGCGCCCGCTCCATTTC
>CAYTFU010000002.1:34064-114622 GCA_964437185.1 uncultured Candidatus Saccharibacteria bacterium
GATACTTTGATATAACAATCACCACGCGAGTTTGAATAGTCAATCAGAACCCTGGTGGCAGCACTTCGCGGTACATCCAACAACATGCTAATTTTTTCACCAAAATCCGCTGCCAAGGACCTCATAACTGGCCTCCCCGAGCGCTCGCGAAAAGTGCTCTCCGATCGTTTCGGACTTTCCGGAAAAGGGGAGCGCCGCACGCTCGATGCGATTGGGCAGGAGTACGGCATTACGCGCGAGCGCATTCGCCAGATCGAGAATCACAGCATCTCCGCGGTGCGCGATTCGGAAGCATACACTGCTCACACGCAGAATTTGGAGCATTTGAAGCAGGCTATTGCCACCCTCGGTGGAATGCTTGTGGAGGAGACAATCCTGCGCGAACTTACAAAAAATGAAGCTGAGCACAATCACATAGTGTTTCTTCTGACCGTCGGCCATCATTTCTCCTATCGCAGGGAAAACAATGATTTTCGCGAGCGCTGGCACGTGGACGAGCAGCTCGCCGAACAGATCGAAAACGCGCTCATGAATTTGCATGAAGCGACTGAAATCAACAAACTCACTCCCGAGGAAGAGTTCTTGGAACTCTTTGCCAAATTTTTGAAACAAGAGGGCGTGCGCAATCGACCCGTCGAAGCGCTCCCGCGATGGCTCCGGATATCTAAGCGTCTAGGCCGCAATCCCCTTGGAGAGTGGGGAAGACAAGATTCGCCGCACGTGCGCATCAAGAACACGCGCGACTTTGCATACCTAACTCTGAAGCGTCACGGTTCGCCGATGCACTTCATAGAGGTGGCAAAAAACATTGAGACGCTTTTCGGAAGGAAAACCCACCCGGCGACAACGCACAACGAGCTTATCAAGGACTCGCGTTTTGTGTTGGTGGGGCGAGGCCTCTACGCACTTAAGGAGTGGGGTTACCAACCCGGTGTCGTACGAGATGTAATCCGAGGTATTCTCGAAAGAGAGGGACCGCTCACCCGAGAAGAAATCATTGAGCGCGTAAAGCGCGAGCGCTATGTAAAAGACGCGACGATCGCAGTCAACTTGCAGAATGAAGGATTCGCGCGCCTTCCCGACGGGAAGTTTGCTCTCGCGATTTAAGACACTGAGGCGCCTATCGCAGCATCCAGCCTACTCACAGGCGCAACACGCGTGCGTCATTTTCGCCATCGTCCGATGGTATAGTTCTCGTAATGATTCATGATTTCGATCAGCGCGACCAAGTAGGAACGTGGATGTTTCGAATGATGTCTCGCGGGATTTTAACCTGGGATCTTCATGAATTTACCGACGACGTCATAGGAGAGTGGGGTATTTCGCGGGCTCTCTTTTTGAGCATCCTCTTTTGGGGATTGATGAGCATTTTGTGGGTTCAGATACCGAATTTGCCGCTTTTTGCCCTGCAGTGGCTCCTCGGTACCGCGCCGATCTGGCTGCCGTGCGTTCTATTCATGACCGCTTGGTATACATGGGTCTGGTATGTGCGCAGCAACTACATATTTAAGCGCGATTCAATGGTACTTGAAGTAAAAATGCCGCGAGACATCACGCGATCTCCTCGCGCGATGGAAAACGCATTGTCCACCTTGTGGACGGATTCAGGAGAGACGACCTTTTTTAATCGCATTTGGCAGGGCCAGGTACGCCCGTATTTTTCTTTTGAAGTCGCATCGTTTGGCGGAGAATTGCATTTTTATATTTGGTGCTGGCGCGGCTGGCGCGATACCGTGGAGGCGGCTATGTACGCGTATTATCCCGAGGTTGAATTACAGGAGGTCGAGGATTACGCGTCGAAATTCAAGTACGACCCCGAGGTCATGGATGCGTTCCCGACTGATTGGCGTTATGAACCACGCAACGACGCATACCCTATACGTACCTATGTGGAATTCGAGCTCGATAAAGATCCCGATGAGGAGTTTAAGGTGGATCCGCTTTCAATGGTACTAGAGCGAATGAGCGGCATCAGGCACGACGAGCAGATGTGGTATCAAATTATCATCACTCAGTGCAGAGACATTCGCAGAGTTCCGGGTGAACCGTGGTGGAGCATAGAAAATCGCTACGAGGGTCTTCTAAGGGACGAAATCAAAGTTATTCGCCAAGAAACGGTGGGCGATCCGAATAAGCCGGAAGATCGCTGGATGGGATCTGCCCGCGTGCCGAATTACCGGCACACCGAACTCGTGAAGATGATAGATAGAAATATGGGCAAGCATCCATTCAACGTGGGTATGCGTGGCGTATATATCGCAGCGTCGAAGTCGTTCAACGCCTCCGGTTATACGGCCCTTAGATGGCTCTGGCGACCAGTCGGCAATCCGCAGTGGATGAATCAGATGCGTCCGCGCCGTGGCGGCAACCCGTTTGACTATCCGTGGCAGGATTTCAACGATATGAGGTGGAATCTTATGGTTCGTAGGTGGTTTGATTGCTACCGCCGCAGATCCCATTTTTACTCTCCGTGGATCTATCCGCACAATATGATGAGCACGGAGGTCATTGCTACGATGTGGCATCCGCCTGCAGCATCCGCGACTCTTCCTGGACTTGAGAGAATACCGGCGAAAAAGGCCGAACCGCCATCGAATCTTCCGAAGTGATATTCTTCAACGCCTGGTATGCCTGTAATTACTGAATATCTAGAGAGATTATTCTCCGTTGGCCATTCTTTCACCCTCGCGGTTGCCAAAAAATGGCATTATCACTCAAATCGTCGATCGATTCTGATACTCATTATTGGAGGGTTGAGCATCGCCGTTGTTTACCTGCAAATTATTCAACCTCCCGACGACTTCCCGCTTGAAACGCTTGTCTCTGTGCCCGAGGGTATGTCCGTGCGCGAAGTGTCGGAGAAACTACAGTCCGACAACGTCGTAAGGTCGGCCGTCGCGTTGCGCACACTTGTGCGATTTATGGGGAGCGATAGGAATGTACGCGCGGGCGATTATATGTTTAAGGAACCGAAAAACGTTTTCGCCGTCGCTCGGGCGCTTTCGATCGGACAATTCGGCCTTGAGCCATTTCGCGTGAGAATACACGAGGGTGCGATGACGAAAGAAATGGCGGCGATATTCGACGCGAGGCTAGAGCGGTTTGATGCTGAAGATTTTTTAAGTGAGGCAAAAACTCTCGAGGGCTACCTGTTTCCCGACACCTACTTCTTTATGCCCAACGCGACGGAAGATACGGTCATAGAGGCGATGCGCCAGAATTTCGATCGCCACATGCAGCCGCTTCAATCGCAAGTTGCGAGTTCGAGCAGATCTCTCGACGAAATTGTTAAGATGGCTTCGATCGTAGAACGTGAAGCGCGCAATTCTGAGGATCGCAAAATGATTGCGGGCGTCTTATGGAATCGCATAGATCGCGGGATGGCGCTGCAGGTTGACGTGACCTTTCTATACACCATAGGCAAGGGGACCTTTCATCTCACAATGGCTGATTTAGTGAGCGATTCACCATACAATACCTATCGCTTTAAGGGCTTGCCGCCGACGGCAATCGGCAGCCCTTCTCTCGACTCACTCACGGCGGCACTCACGCCCACAAAGAACGACTTCCTTTTCTACCTTGCAGACAACAGCGGAGTCACACACTTCAGCAAGACATACGCCGAGCACCTGCGCAAAAAGCGACTGTACCTCGGTACGTAGAGATTTTCTTCGATTTATCGCTTGCCACACCGTGTGGCCTCAGCGTACAGTGCATCCATGAAAGTATTTGTTGGGCTATCAGGGGGAGTCGACAGCGCTGTTTCGGCCGCGCTTCTACGCAAGCAGGGGCATGATGTGACGGGAGTATTCATAAAGATATGGCAACCCGAATTTACCGAGTGTACGTGGAAAGAAGACCGGCTCGACGCCATGCGGGTGGCGGCGACGCTCGGCATCCCGTTTAAGGAAATCGATCTGTCTGCTGAGTACAAGCGTCACGTCATCGATACCATGGTGAGCGGATATGCGCGCGGCATCACTCCCAACCCCGATGTTATGTGCAATCAACACATAAAATTTGGTTCATTCGCACAGTGGTGCTTCGAGAGCGGGGCGGAGGCGATTGCGACGGGCCACTATGCGCGCACTCACGCGAGCTCGGCAGGCTACAACCTTCTCCGAGCAGCCGACGCCGCCAAAGATCAGTCGTATTTCCTCTATAGAATCCAGCAGGATGTTCTTGCGAAGGCACTCTTCCCGATTGGGGCTATGACGAAACAACAAGTGCGTAAAGTGGCAAGGGAACTGGCGTTACCCGTAGCCCAAAAACCCGACAGTCAGGGATTATGCTTTGCAGGGCACATTTCTATGGAAGAATTCATGTCTCGCTATTTGCCGCTTACGCCTGGCCCAGTAGTGATGAACGGAACGCGCGTCGGCGAGCATCGGGGTGCAGCACTCTATACGATTGGTCAGCGCCACGGCTTGAGCGTGATGTCAGACGGTGATAGCGTCGCGCATTATGTTACAAAAATAGACGTTGCGACGAACACCGTACACGTATCGACGGACAAACACGACGCCTCTCGTGCACGTGTAGTGGTCGACGATGTTCATTGGATCAATCGCGCTCCGCAGATGCCTGCAACCGTCGCTGTACAGTCGCGATATCACGAGACGCCTGTCACTGCCGAAATTTCCGGTAATCATAATCGTGTGGAAGTGACATTTTCGCAGCGACACCTCACATCGGGAGGCCAATCAATGGTTTTCTACAACGGCGATACGTGTCTCGGCGGAGGCGACATCGGTGGCGACTGTGTATAGCCGAGCGAACACTCTCTAAGTGATGATAGATTGAGAGGCGGCGCAGCGCGCTCTCCCCACATGACAACTTCAACGCATACACCTCGACACTCGAACGCTCCTTTTATAAAACACATGCTCGTCACCAAGGCCGACGGGGAGCAGGAGGCGTTTGATCCGGCGAAGCTTGAACACTCACTCAAGCTCGCTGGGGCATCCACCACGATGCGCGCCAAAATTCTCGCGCGCGTCATGCACGAAATGCGATTGGACACGACAACAGAAGACATCTATACGCACGCGTTCAAAATTCTGAGCAAAGAGGAGTCGACGCCTGTCGCTGCGCGATACTCAATCAAGAGAGCTGTCTTCGCGCTCGGTCCATCCGGCTTTCCGTTCGAGCAATTTTTGTCGGAAGTGCTGAGAGCGCATGGATGGTCGACGCAAACCGGCATGGCACTTACGGGGCGATGCGCACCCCACGAGGTTGATATTTTCGCCGAAAAGGGAAGAAAGCGCGTCGGAATAGAGGCAAAATTTCACAACGATGCGGGTGGGAAGACTGACATCAAAGACGCGCTCTATGTGCATGCACGATTTGAAGACCTCCGTCACACACCGCTTGCGACTTCTCGCGTCGACGAGGGCTGGCTCGTGACGAACACGCGTTTTACGCGCAACGCTATACGATACGCGCAGTGCTCTGGTCTCACGCTGCTTTCGTGGGATTACCCACGCGGGCGCGGGTTATTTAACCTCATAGAGGATGGTAAGGTACACCCTCTGACCTGCCTAACAACCCTTACAGACGGCGAAAAACGACGACTGCTCGATCAAAAGGTCGTTCTGTGTAAACACGTGACAACGCCGCACATTCTCAAAGAATATGGCATTAGGCCGGATCGCGTTCCTCACGTACTCGAAGAGGCACGACAGCTCTGCGGAATCTGATTGAGCACAATCACCTACGGGGTGATAGAATATCGTCATGAAGCCAGTGCAGCTATTCACAGACCCGACCAATGTAATGTTTTTGAAACTGCTTTTGGCAATGGTCCTCGGTAGCATCGTCGGTACTGAGCGCGCAGTCATTGCAAGAGCATCTGCCGGAATGCGTACGTTTGGTCTCGTGAGTCTCGGCTGCTGTCTGTTTGTGATTACCGGCAGCTACGTCGACGGCGCGTACTTAGGCTACGTCAACTTTGATCCGATGAAAATGGCTGCCGCAGTGGTCACGGGAATCGGCTTCATCGGCGGTGGACTCATCATTTTTCGCAACGATGCGTTGCATGGCGTCACGACAGCTGCGGGTCTGTGGATTGCGGCGGGGCTCGGGATTGCCGTCGGATTCGGCCTCTACGCCGTCGCGATTTTCGTGACGCTACTTTCGCTCATTATGTTTACTGCTATGTGGTACGTTGAAAATCGTTTTAAGCATTGGTTCGACGAACACCTTCCTCCGCGCGCAGTTGATACCGCGGATAAATAGTTCGCGGATGATATACTCGCGCAATGAGCGGCTACTATAAACCCGATAGAAATCCCAACTGGAATTACGGAGGGCCGAATTTTCGTCTTTCACGGTCAAAAATAAGCTTGTACATGGAGTGCAAGCGCTGCTTCTATGTCGACAATAAGCTCGGCACGGCTCGTCCTCCTGGATTTCCTTTTAATCTCAACAGCGCCGTTGATGCGTTACTTAAGAAGGAGTTTGATGTACACCGCGCCGAAAAGACGCCTCACCCGCTTATGGGCGCGTATGGTCTCGATGCAGTTCCACTTGAGCACCCGCAGATGGATGAGTGGCGCGATTCTCTCCGCAAAGGGATACAGATCCTCCATGCGCCGACCGGTCTTAAGATTAGCGGAGGGGTCGATGATGTGTGGGTGCGACCGAATGGAGAGCTCATCATCGTGGACTACAAAGCGACCAGCAAGGATGGGAAAATTGAGGAGCTCGACCAAGACTGGCACATTGGATACAAGCGACAGCTTGAGATTTACCAGTGGCTCTTTCGACAGAATGGTTTCAAAGTATCAAATACCTGCTATTGGGTGTATGCGAATGCCGATAGGGATAAAAAAGCATTTGACGGCGTGCTTGAATTCGAGCTGACACTCGTACCGTACGAGGGCGACGATTCGTGGGTTGAGAGCACCATCATGGACATCAAGGCCTGTCTCGATAGCGACCAGCTACCCGCGGCCGAGCCTGCATGCGATTACTGCCTCTACCGCGAAGCGGTCGGCAAAAAGATGATGGCGTTTGCCAAAAAGAAGGCATGACACCGTTTACAGAGAAGGTGCGAGACGTTGTGCGCAGAATTCCAAAAGGGAAGTCGATGACCTACAAAGAGGTTGCGACCAAAGCTGGTAATCCGAGGGCAGCACGTGCAGTCGGCGCAATCATGCGATCCAACTTCAACCGCGACATCCCGTGCCACCGCGTCGTACGATCCGATGGCTCTCTTGGCAGCTACAACCGCGGCGGGATGGAGCGAAAACGCGAACTGCTGAAGAGTGAGGGTGCGCTCTAGCGATGTTGGCGCAAATTTCAGTATACTGGCGAAATGGACGCCGCAGACAACATTAAGATCGAGCCGTCGTGGAAGCGCGTATTACTGGATGAATTTGGTAAGAACTATTTCAAAGAACTGGCGGAGTTTGTGCGTGGAGAGTATGAACACGCAATCGTGTATCCGCCGCCAAAAAATATATTTCGAGCGTTCGATCTTTGCCCTTTCGACCAAGTAAATGTCGTAATACTCGGCCAAGATCCCTACCATGGACCCCGGCAGGCCAATGGCCTCTGTTTCGCTGTCACTGAAGGCTTAGTCTTACCGCCGTCACTCCAGAACATTTTCAAAGAGCTTCAAAATGATCTAAAACTGAGGGTCGGTGGCGGCGACCGAGCGTCGAGCGAGGAAGTCCCTCGGCCAGCAGGACGAGGGAGCGATCTGGAGCATTGGTCCAAACAGGGTGTCCTTTTGCTTAACGCGACACTTACCGTGCGTGCGCATAGTGCCGGTTCGCATCAGAAGAAAGGGTGGGAAGAATTTACGGACGCGGTGATACGAAAACTATCCGAGGAGCGTGAGCATCTCGTATTCATACTCTGGGGCAACTACGCTAAGGCCAAAGGCGCCCACATCGACCGCTCGAAACACCTCGTGATCGAATCCGCGCACCCGTCGCCACTCTCGGCTCACAATGGCTTTTTTGACTCTAAACCGTTTAGTAGAGCAAACGTATACCTCGCGTCACACGGGATCAGCCCTATTGATTGGGCCTAACGCAAAAACCACATGATACGCGTCGTAAACATCGTTTTAGCTGTCTTCGCGATTGTGCTGACTGCGGCCATTGTTTTGTCAGGTAACACAAAGAATCCCTCGTCACGCATTCTTGCCGGCACGGGCGCAGAATCAAAACGAGCGTTAGTGAATGTTATAAACGATGTTGGTGCGACTAATGCATGGCGCATCTTGAAGGAAGCTTATTTGACCGATGGTCAGTTGCAGCATAGAAACATCGACCCGCATACTCTGGCTCATCAGATAGGCCGTGCGATATACAAAGAGCGTGGGATCAACGGACTCAGTATTTGTGATGATGCGTTTACCGGCGGGTGCTTTCATGGCGTCGTGGAGGAGGTTTTAATACTAGATGGGGTTGGCGCATCTGCTCGGATCGGCAGACTTTGTTCAACGCTCGATAATCCGTCTGGCTGCGCGCACGGCGCGGGCCACGGTCTAAACGAGGCCTCCGAGAGAAATTTATCGAATGCCATGCGCAGCTGCGCTACGTTTCCCGAATCTCTGAAACCAGACTGTATCGAGGGCCTTCTTATGGACAATCTTTGGTCCTGGAA
Organism: uncultured Candidatus Saccharibacteria bacterium; assembly: GCA_964437185.1. Lineage (GTDB taxonomy): Bacteria > Patescibacteriota > Minisyncoccia > Phycocordibacterales > UBA2100 > UBA10103. The sequence continues at coordinate 42,684 of CAYTFU010000002.1, forward strand.
AGAAGCTGACGTCCGAAGGAAGTTGTGGGCGATTTGCGAAGGTCTGTCTCCGGAGTATCACGTTGCGTGCGCGTCTAGTTTGGGCAACTACTTTAGCGAGCATAAAAGCGTAGACGTGCATAGTTATGAACCAAGCACAATTGCCGCTGTTTGTGGTACGGCGCCAACCGAAGAGATGTCTAATCGATGCTTACTACGGCTCGGCCAAAGTATTACGAGGCGAACCAATGGACACGTGGAGCAGATTATTCTTGAGTGCGGCCGATTGTTCACCGATCAGCAAGACGACTGCTTGAAGAACGCCGTTTCTTTCGCCATCAGTGCAAAATACATCGATCCCTCGATTTCGCGACTCGACATTTGCGCAAGATATTTTGGAGAAAAAACTCAGCATTGCCCGATCTAAGGTCGGTGGCGGACGAGGCGCTTTTGACATGATAGTATGAATAGCATGATTAAATTCACACTCGGATTTTTAGCAGCGGCTGTGCTTGCAATTGGCGCTTATTTCTACCTCACTCCTCGGCAAGCTGCGCCTCCGCAACCAGATACGGCATCCGAAAATTCTTTGGCTGGAACGACGGCTACGAATACACAGCCAGTCGCGGATTCCACAAAAACCGTCATCGGTACGTCAGTAAAGGGAAATGAGATCGTGGCGTACCATTTCGGCGAGGGTTCAAAGAACGTGTTGTTTGTCGGCGGCATACATGGCGGATATGAGTGGAACACTGCGCTCCTCGCGTACGAAATCATGGACGAACTGAAGAAAAATCCAAACATCATTCCTACAGGGGTGCGCGTAACGATCATACCGGTACTCAATCCCGACGGTCTTGCGATTGTCGCGGGTACGTCGAGTCGATTTGCCGCATCTGATGTTTCTACCTCAAAAAGCGTGCAGGTATCGGGTCGCTTCAATGCAAACACAGTAGACCTGAATAGAAACTTCGATTGCGACTGGAAGGAGGCCGGGACTTGGCAAAACACCCGCGTAAGTGGTGGTAAATCGGCGTTCTCAGAACCCGAAAGCATCGCAATGAAATCATACATAGAATCGCTGAAGCCAGATGCTGTTGTCGTGTGGTACAGCGCTGCAGGCGGTGTGTATTCTTCAAGTTGTCACGACGGCGTATTGCCGCAAACGAGCGCGCTTACCGCCCTGTATGCAAAAGCCGCGTCGTATCCCGCGCATGAGGTGTTCAATTACTACGACATCACGGGCGACATGGTAAATTGGCTCGCAAAAATAAAGATCCCCGCTATTAGCGTGCTCCTCACAAATCACACCGACATTGAGTTGAGCAAGAATCGTGCGGGCGTACAAGCCGTCTTAGAGTACATTTCGAAATAAGATGCGCTTTCTTTCGTCTCGACAACTCGTTATTTCTGTAGCGGTGATTGCGTTGCTCGCGACGTACGGAGCCTACTTCTATTCACGTGAAGAGCCTCCAGAAGTGCAACAAGAGGTCGTCGCACCTGCTCCCGCCTACACGCGTGCGGTTATCGGCCACTCCGTGGAAGGTCGCGCTATCGAAGCGTTTACATACGGCGCCGGTGCGAGGCAACTTTTGTTTGTCGGCGGTATGCATGGGGGATACGAGTGGAACAGCGTGCTTCTTGCGTACGAAATGATGGATTACCTCGTGCAACATCCGGATTTCGTCCCGAGTGGCATGAGCGTTACCATAATCCCTGTAGCCAATCCCGATGGTCTCTATAGAATCGTGAACAAAGAGGGGAGGTTTACGCTCACCGACGTTCCATCGGACACAGATCAATCGCCCGGCCGATTCAATGCCCATGAAGTCGATCTCAATCGCAACTTCGACTGCAAATGGCAGCCTGAGAGCATGTGGAAGAGTCGCACTGTGAGCGGCGGCACAGCGGCATTTTCTGAGCCTGAGAGCCGCGCCCTTCGCGATTTTGTTCTCACGCACAAACCTGTCGCCGTCGTCTTTTGGCACAGTAAGGCAAATGCTGTGTATGCGTCGGAGTGCGAGAATGGGATTTTGCCCATCACGCGCGACATTATGAGCGCCTACGCAGGCGCCGCTGGTTATCCTGCAGTCGATAGCTTCGATAGCTACTCGGTGACTGGAGACGCAGAAGGGTGGCTCGCTTCCATTGCGATACCAGCGATAACGGTCGAGCTTAAGACACACGAAGATATCGAGTGGGACAAAAATCTTTTGGGAGTGACTGCGCTCGTCAAATATTTTTCAAAGTAATCTTACAGTGAGTGTGACGTGCTATAAATAGCGTATGGACCAGGTAGGCGCTCCTCATCCAAATGCAGTCCACAAAAAACATCTGTGGATGTTTGGCGCCATACTAGCGATCGTTGTCGGCGGTGCATTTGTGTTTACGGGGGTGAAAATCGTATCGCTCAACACAGAAATTGCGCGTCTCACGTCGGATATCGCCTCAACCACTTCGGTGCTCTACGGGACAGCGGGCACGCTCTCCAAAAATATTTCCGATTTGAGTACCGAAACAAAGGGGATATCGCAAGATCTCTCGAATACCAAAGAAAATATTGCAACGGTCAAAGATCAGGTAGGCGGCGTGCAGCAGACGCTCGGCTCCGTTTCGGGCACCGTTTCTACACTTCAAAAGCTTTCTACTATTGATGCTGAGCTTTTGAAAAAATACTCAAAGGTGTATTTTCTCAACGAAAATTACACGCCCGCCCACCTCTCTGTACTGCCGCAAGACATAATCTACAGTAATACTCGTCCCGAAAGCTTTCTTACCGAAGCCGCGCCTGCACTCGTCCGAATGATGACGGCGGCGAAGGCCGATGGCGTCTCAATGTATGTATTTTCTGCGTTTCGATCGTTCGCAAAGCAGCAGACTCTAAAATCTCAATACACATTCACCTATGGCGCCGGCACCGCGAGCACTTTTTCGGCAGATCAGGGCTACTCTGAACACCAACTCGGGACAACGGTCGATGTCATCGCGCCCGGCCTCGGTGGAGAATTGACCGTCGCTTTTGAAAAAACCCCGGCGTTTGCATGGCTTATGGCCAATGCGCACAAATTCGGATTTCACCTCTCCTATCCGCGCAACAATACATACTACGTGTACGAGCCCTGGCACTGGCGCTACGTGGGCGTAAAACTTGCCACGTACCTGCACGAACAAAACCTCAATTTCTACGACATGGATCAACGCACGATTGATACTTATCTGGCAAATCTATTCGACTGACGAGTACTTTACTGCTGTCCATTAGCGAATCTACCGTATAGTTTCCACATTCTTGTGAATACTCAAAATCACGGTATTCTGAGTAGTGTGTTTCCGCATACACGGCTGCGCCGTTTGAGAAAAACTGAGGCACTGCGAACGCTAACCCGGGAGCAGAGGCTTTCTATCGACGATTTGATTTATCCGATTTTCGTCGAGGAAAATATACAAGCCCCTATTCCAGTAGAGACGATGCCTGGCGTGTTTCGAATTCCGGAGAGAAATCTAGACGATGAGGTGCGAGCGATCGCATCAGATGGAGTGAAAGCAATTATGATGTTCGGTGTCTCGCACAAAAAAGACCCCACGGGAAGCGATTCTTTGAGTCAAAGCGGTCTCATGGCGCGCATGATTAGGTGCGCAAAAAAAGCGGCTCCAGAGATGATCGTGATTTCCGACAATTGCTTTTGCGAATACACTGATCATGGACATTGCGGCGTAGTTCGTGACGGTTATGTGGACAACGACCTTTCGATTAAAAACCTAGCGCGTCAGACTGTCGTAGCTGTCGAAGCTGGCGCCGACATGGTGGCGCCCTCTTCGATGTTGGACGGCCAAGTACAGGCGATTCGGCAGACGCTCGACGCAGCGGGCCATGGCGACATCCCGATTATGGCGTATTCTACGAAATTCGCTTCCTGCTTTTACGGTCCTTTTCGCAACGCCGCGGGATCAACACTACAAGGCGACCGAAAAACCTATCAGATGGATCCCTCGAACACTCGAGAGGCAATACGAGAATCCTTGCTAGATGAAAGCGAGGGCGCGGACATTCTTATGGTAAAGCCTGCACTTCCGTATCTCGACATTCTGTCGAAACTGCGAAAACGAAGCCTATTACCAATAGCCGCTTATCAAGTAAGTGGTGAATACGCAATGATCAAATTTGCTGCCCAAGCTGGTGCCATTGATGAGCGGCGCGCGGTACTTGAAACGCTCGGGGCGATACAAAGAGCTGGTGCCGATATTATTCTCACATATTTTGCTCGTAGTCTCGCTCGAGAAGGTATCATATGAATAATGCCCGTTATGTACTGAATGATCGAAGGGAAAAGCAGCAATAATGAAAACAATTCTGATTAAAATTGGTTCTCGTGGAAGCGAACTTGCACTTAAGCAAACAGATATCGTATTCGCGGCGCTTAAGGCAGCGGACCCATCTGTTTCCGTCGAGGTGCACGTAGTCCAAACACGCGGCGACGTTGACCAGCAACCGATTCCTCTCGACACCATAGGCAAGGGGTGGTTCACGAGAGAAATAGAAGATGAGCTTTTGCGGGGTGAAATCGACATCGCTGTGCATAGTCTCAAAGATATGGCGGAAGGCATGCCGCCGGGCCTCATGATTGGAGCATATCTTCCGCGTGAAGACGCGCGCGATGTTCTTATTACAAAAAACGGCGTGTCATATCAGGAATTAAAGCGGGGAGCAATAATCGGTACCGACAGTTCGCGCAGGCAGGTACAAATGCTTGCCCTCCGACCTGACGCACGGATGAAAAGCATACGCGGGAATGTGCCGACGCGTCTCCAAAAGCTACAATCTGAAGAATACGACGCAATTATTCTTGCTGCAGCGGGTTTAAAACGTCTTGGAATGGAAAAAAAAATCACTCATTATTTTGCCTTGACGGATATCATTCCAGCGCCCGGGCAGGGAATTCTTGCCGTACAAACACGAAGGGACGACACCGAGTTGGAACAAATACTCGCGCGAATCAACGATCTTGAGGCGGCGCAAGCGGCAACTTTGGAGAGATTGTTCTCGCGTACCGTCGGAGGCGGATGCAAAGCTCCGACAGGAGCCTACGCCGTAAAGGGACCAGAAGGATGGACATTGACGGCAATGATTGCTGCAGCAAATGGCCGAATCATCCGGGGAGAAATGAGTACCCAATTAGATGGCGATTTTCAGATCGGCCAACAGCTCGCGAAGAGTCTTCTTATTACCCGTGATGCGGAAAAATAAAATGGAAATAGGCATAGATATTAAGGCGCTGTCGCTGTCGCGAAGCACAATTAGCGTTCTTCGCAATATTGCTCGATACGACCTCATTGTTTTTACAAGCAAAAATGCACAAAACTTCTTCAAGAGAGCACTCTCGCGGCTTCAAATAAAGCTGCCGAGGAGCAGCGGGATTGTGCGAGTGGGGCCCCGAAATGATCTTCTTAAACTTGCCGTGCGGGGGAAGCGGATACTATTTCCGCGCTCCGCTCTAGCTCCGCATGACATTATCAGAGGCTTGCGGTCTAAAGGATGCTCGGTACGTGTCATTACTCTATACACAGCACATGGCACAAAATTATCCAAAAAACAAAGACAATTGATACTTAGCGGGAACATTGAGAGATTGTATTTCAAAAGCCCTTCTGGCGTACGAGGACTTTTGCAGCAAATGCGGGGACGAAATAAAAAGTTAGTACTTTCAATTCTTGCAGAATGCCTCGGCAAAACTACCGCAAGTGCGGCAAAAGCGGAGGGCTTTAAAAAAGTGGTAGTTGCAGGCATACTGTAAGACCTATGCGATACCACAGCTATATTTTTTTCGATGTATGCCAGAGCTTCCCTGTACCGTCGGCTGCAAAAATCAATACGTACAAAAAGGGTTTTGCTGCGATAGTGGAAAACAATGTCGATGTTGGTGTGCGAGCCTACGGGACACTAGCACTTAAATCCGGTACGCGATTTATGTTACACATGAATGCAGGTTCTCCCGATGCGATACAGCTTCTTACGCGAAACTTATTGCACTCCGAGCTCGGGAGGCTTCTCACGATACGCTACACGCTCATGGGCATAACCCGATCATCGCAGTACAATCCAAAATCGGCCCCAAAAGAAAGCGTGCCAGATATGCCTCATCGCTATCTTGTGGTGTATCCATTCACGAAAACTATCGAATGGTATTTAATGCCGTACGATGAGCGACGGGGTATCATGAAGTCCCACGTTGATGTCGGCCGCAAATTTAGCAAGAACATATCGCAGCTTCTCTTGTACTCATACGGCATAGACGATCATGAATTCATCGTGTCATACCAAATGAGTGATCTGGAAGAATTCCAAACCCTCGTGATGGAAATGCGTGAGACCGAAAGCCGTCGTCACACGAAAAATGACCTGCCAATATTCACCTGTATACACATGTCACTTCCCGAGGCACTCGACATGGTATGAATGATACATTTCTCCGTGCGGCAAGAGGAGAAAAAACGGAGCAAATCCCGATTTGGTTTATGCGCCAGGCTGGACGATCGCTTCCTGGCTACCGCAAACTTCGCGAGAAATACAGCGTGCTGGAGCTCGCGCAGACGCCGGAACTCGCAGCGCAGGTCTCAATCGAGCCAGTAGAGCGACTGGGAGTGGACGCCGCGATACTCTTTGCAGACATTATGCTTCTGCCTTTGGCGCTCGGTGTAAAACTCGAAATTGTGGATTCTGTGGGCCCTGTTATAGACTCACCGATCGAGAGCAGAGCAGATATAGAGCGCCTCCTACCTTTTAAGAAAAGCAATATAACGTACCTGGGAGACACCATTAGACTCCTGCGGCAACGTCTTGATGTGCCGGTCATCGGTTTTTCTGGCGCTCCTTTCACACTGGCCTCCTACCTCATAGAAGGTAGGCCGACGCGCGACTGGAAGAAGACCAAGAAATTCATGCTCGAGGAGCCGGAGTTGTGGGAGCTTTTAATGCGAAAACTTTCGGATTCAGTCATTGGCTACCTAGACGTACAGATACAGGCAGGAGCGCAGGCAGTGCAACTTTTCGACAGTTGGGCGGGATGTCTTTCGCCAACTGACTACAGGACGCACGTGCTACCGCATGCTCGGAAGATATTTTCCGCCCTGAAAGAACGTAAGGTGCCGCGGATACACTTCGGCACGGATACCGGCGCCATGCTGGAGGATTTCGCCGATGTGGACTGCGAAGTCATCGGTGTGGATTGGCGAGTAGATCTCTCAAAAGCGAGAGAATTGGTCGGCAAGAAAGCGCTGCAAGGCAATCTCGACCCGGCAGTGCTTCTGTGCGATTGGTCTGTAGTCGAAAAGAAGGTAGACGAGATGCTTTTCAACCTTGGGAACGCGAAAGGTTACATATTCAATCTAGGGCACGGTGTATTGCCTCAAACCGACGACAAGCAGATCAAGCGGCTTGTCGAATACGTGCATGGTAAATAAGATCGGCGTGGTTCTGATGACGTACGGTTCCGCTAATACCTCGGCCGGAGTCGAAGCGTATTTCAGGCATATCTACGAGAATCCTTCGCCGGAAGCTATTGCAGATTTCAAGAATCGTTATGATCTGGTAGGCGGCTCGCCTCTGGTACGCATCACCAAGCATCAGGCCGTGCTTCTCCAGAAAAAACTCGGTAAAAAGTACGTAGTGCGCTCCGGGATGCGGCACTCGAAGCCCTTTATCGCCGATGCGGTTGCCAGTCTGAAAAAAGCCAATGCAAATGAGATTCGCAGCATAATCCTTTCTCCGCAATTCTCATCTTTTATTATGGAGGGCTACAAGAAAGACTTTACGGAGGCCGCAAGAGCAAATGGATTTACAAACTACATGATCGCAGGGCCATGGCCTGCTGATGAACATTTTGTCAAACTTTTCGCAAAGCGCATAAAGGTAAAGCTCTCCAAACTCGGCAAAGATACACCAGTCGTGTTTACGACTCACAGCTTGCCCCAACGAGTCGTCGATACAGATCCGAGTTATTTAAAACAATTAGACCAGACTATCGTCGCAGTGAGAAAGCAATTGCCAAAAATAAATTGGTACCAGGGATACCAGAGCGCGGGCCACACGCCCGAGGAATGGCTCAAGCCCGACCTCACCGACATTCTTGCCGACCTCGCCAAAAAAAGACAAGACAAAGTCCTGATAGTACCGATACAGTTTCTCTCCGACCATTTGGAGATCCTCTATGATCTCGATATTGCTGCACGCGAGCAGTGCAATGAATTCGGAATAGACTACCATCGTATCGAGTTACCGAATACCGATCCGCTGTTCATACGATCGCTTGAAGAAATCACAAAAAAAGCTGCTCCGCGATTGCGTGGTGCGCGAGGACGACGCATATAATGCTCGAGTCCGTGCCGATTATCGTCGGCGAGCGCGATTTGAAACTGCAGGGCTTCTTTGCTCTAAATGGCTACGATACTAGATTCGCAGCAGTTTCTGCAAGGCGGCTTTGTGGAGGTGGGGGCCGATGATAGCGAGGTTAAGTGAGGAAGTTTTGAGGATGTCATTCGCGACGCGCGCTATGTCGTCGGATGTTACTTTGTCCACGCCCTTCAATATTTCATCAAGAGGGCGTATGCGACCGAGGTTTATGAGCGAAGTGGTGGCATTTTGAGCAATTTCATCGCTCGTCTCGAGCGAGAGCGTCATGGTGCCCTTAATGTACGACTTGGCTTTGCGAAGCTCCTCCGCCGAAACTTTCCTCTTTTTGATTTTTCGGAATTCGGCGAGAATCGTTGAAATGGCTTTCTCCAGTTTGCCGTGCTCCACGCCCGCCTGAACGACGAAATACCCTGTATCGGGGTATTTGTCTGCCCACGCGTGCACGGAGTAGGCGAGGCCGCGTTTTTCACGAACTTCAAGAAAAAGTCGGCTGCTCATGCCGCCACCGAGAATCGTAGAAAGAACCGCGAGCGCGTATTCATCCTTGTGTGCGTACGGATACGCGGGCACTCCGACCATTAGTTGCGTCTGATCGGTTTTCTTCTCCTTAATCGCGATGCGTGGCGCAGTCTGTGTGCCAGAGTACGCGGCAAATGTCGGCGCTGGTGCAGGCTTTAGTTGACCGAATTCCTTCTTTATTTTCGCCAAAACCTTTGCGCTGGAAAAATTGCCGGCGATACAGACCACCGTGTTTGCGGATACGTAATTGCGTTTCAGATAATCAGCAAAATCTTTGCGTGAAAAGGATCGAATATTTTCCTTGGGTCCGAGAATAGTCCGACCAAGCGCGTGATTACCAAAAATAAGAGCGTCGAATACGTTGTCGACCGTGCGCATCGGTATATCTTCATACATGTCGATTTCTTGGATGATTGCGCCACGCTCTTTCTTGATTTCAGCAGCAGGCAGAGTGGAATTGAGAAAAATGTCACCGATCACATCGAGCGCCGTATCGACGTATTGTCGACTCACCTTCGCGAAATAGGCAGTGCGATCTTTGGAGGTAAATGCGTTATATACAGCGCCCACGCCATCAAGCTCTTCGCTTACAGCGCGCGCCGACGGGCGCTTCTTTGTGCCTTTAAAAAACATGTGCTCAAGAAAGTGTGCGAGGCCGTTTTCGCGCTCGTTTTCGTACCGAGAGCCGGTGCCGCTCATCACGACGACGGTGGCGGTAGCGCTATCAGGCATCGGCGCAAGGACTACCCTGAGGCCATTTGGCAACGTGTGAAGGTCGTATTTCACCCCGTTAGAAGCCATGGCATATTGGTCTAGTACTCATATTAAAATATTGTGAATATTAATTAGGCGGCTTCTAACGGGGTTCTTCCGGTGAGCATAGTACCTTTCGCTCTGTTGCACAAACGGAGCGGACGCGTTACGCTCTTTTGAATGACTATCAATGAAATTCGAGCAAAATATTTTGAGTACTTTAAGAAAAACGGGCACACCATCATTCCCTCAGCCTCGGTAGTTCCGCAAAATGATCCGACTACGCTCTTCACCGGTTCGGGCATGCAACCACTCGTGCCATACCTCCTTGGGGAGCCGCATCCCGAAGGTAACAGACTTGTAAATAGTCAAAAAAGTTTTCGCGCGGAGGATATAGAGGAGGTCGGCGACAACCGCCACACGACCTTTTTTGAGATGCTCGGCAATTGGTCGCTCGGAGATTACTTTAAGAGAGAGCAGTTGCCTTTCTTTTTTACATTTCTTACGGAGGAAATTGGTCTCGATCCGCAGAAGCTTTACGTTACGGCCTTTATTGGAGACGAAAAAAACAGCGTCCCGCGTGATACTGAATCAGCAGAAGTTTGGACAAAACTCTTTGCGGAAAAAGGCATTGATGCAAAAGTCGTCGCGATAGGATCTGAGGCAGATGGATATCGTCTCGGAATGCAGGGCGGTCGGATATTCTACTATGAAGCAAGAAAGAATTGGTGGAGCAGAGCAGGAGTGCCAGAAAATATGCCACCTGGCGAGCCCGGCGGACCGGATTCGGAAGTATTTTACGACTTCGAGACGCCCCACGATCCCAAATTCGGCGCCGAGTGCCATCCCAATTGCGATTGCGGCCGATTCTTGGAAATTGGGAATTCGGTATTTATGCAGTACATCAAGAAGCCTGACGGCTCGTTTGCGCTTTTACCGAAACAGAATGTGGACTTTGGCGGTGGCCTTGAACGCATCGCGGCCGCAGCGCGAGGGAATCCTGACGTATTTCAAATCGATGTCTTTGCGGACGTCATCGGAATGCTCGAACATTTCTCGAAAAAAGATTATCTCGACAGCCGCTTCACGCGATCATTCCGTATCATCGCGGATCACATGCGCGCCGCCACCATCATGCTCGAAGCCGGAGTGCGGCCATCAAATACCGAGCGCGGTTACGTTCTCCGCCGCCTGCTCCGTCGCGCAGCACAGCACGCGCTAAAACTCGGCGTTGCCCGCGGACAAGAGGGAGACAGCATGCTGGTGCGTTGCACCGTAAATTACATAGAAAAATACAAACAGGCGTACCCGGAGTTTTCTGGAGACGACGTGTATCAAATGATTTCAGAAGAGATCTGGAAGGAAGAGCGACAGTTTGCGCGAACACTCGAAGCGGGCATGAAAGAATTTGAGAAGGTCGCCGAGGGCGGACACATATCGGGCGCGCAAGCTTCAGTGTTATTTACCACCCACGGTTTCCCGTTTGAGATGACGACTGAATTGGCGCATGAGCGAGGGATCGATGTCGACGAAGACGGCTTCAAAAACGAAATGAAGAAACACCAAGATCTTTCGCGTGCGGGCAGTGAGCAAAAGTTTAAGGGGGGACTCGCCGATACTTCGGAGCAAACGACGCGACTCCATACAACGCACCACATTTTGCTGAAAGCTCTACAAATCGTCCTCGGGCCATCCGTCAAGCAGCGGGGAAGCAACATTACAAAAGAGCGCCTTCGTATCGACTTCTCGCATGGCGCGAAAATGACACCCGACCAGATTAAAGACGTCGAACGTATTGTGAACGAAAACATTCAAGAGCACCTCCCCATGATCCGCTCCACTCTTCCCAAAGAGGAGGCCGAAAAACTTGGTGCTGAGCATGAATTTGGTGCTAAGTACCCCGATGTCGTATCGGTGTATTCACTTGGCCCCGTGGGAGCTACCGTGGAGGATCCGCAGTTTGATCGCGCATTTTCCATCGAGTTCTGCGGAGGACCCCATGTCTCGAACACATCTCAGATCGAAGAAGGGGGGTTATTTAAAATTTTGAAAGAGGAGGCGGTAGCATCGGGCATCCGCCGCATCAAGGCGGTTTTGATAACATAGCTACTCACAGACCCGCAGAAATCGCGCACCTATGTGGAGCGTGTTCGCGATATACTTGAGAGCATGCGAGGCTTGTTTGGAAAGCATTCACACGATAAAACAGTGGGCGTCATCCGGCTCGATGGCGAGGCGAGCGTTGCGATTGTGCGGCAGAGAGATGAAGTCCCCTCTGAAATTCTTGCTGCCGAGCTCAGTCCCGTCACATTTGAAGAGCGCCCTCCAGAGTCGGTCGCTGCGGGGACGCCCGCTATTTCTGCGGTCTTTGAGGCGATGCATACCAAGTACGCGGCACTCGTCGCTCGCGGAATTCCACCTGTGAGTGAGGTGCAGGTAACTCTCGGCGATCCATGGAGCACATCAAAGGTCGTCCGCGCAACCAAAAAATTTGGTAGCGACGTCATCATTACCGAAAAAATGATTGCCGACCTCGCCAAAGAACTGCTCGCCGAAAATTCGACTAAAGATCAGGATCTATTCGAGGCCAGCGTCGTAAGAACGGAGTTGAATGGGTACAACTCTGGCAAGCCGGAGAGGAAACGTGCTCGGCAACTCTCGCTTTCAGTGCTGATGAGCACATTTCAGAGTGGTTCCCGAGCGTCAGTACAGCGAATCGTTGAAAAACTCTTTCCACATGTCATTCCGACCTTTCGATCATCTATCCGCGCCAACACGACAGTGATTCAAGAGGTGATTCCTGACTCAAAAGATTACCTTATCGTAACGATCTTAAGCGGGGCCACAGCGTTCACCGTAGTCCGCGACGGCACAATGGGTGAATCTTCGATATCAGAGATCGGGATGGCCAGCATCGTAAAAAGAATATCCGCGAGCGGAATGCCTGAAGAGACTCTCACAACACTCAAGATGCTTGCACGAGATCAATGTTCAGAGCCCGCATGCGATATAATCCGTGCGTCTATGGGTACGATTGAGCCCGAGCTTGTGCGTGATTATGGCGAGGCACTCGGTAAGTGCGCATTTGAGCGGCGGGTACCCAACACGCTCGTGTTGTTATCACATCCCGATATATTGCCCTGGATGGCGCGCTTTTTTGCACGCATCGACTTTGCACAATTTACTCTCACGACACAACCCTTCGATGTGCGCGGGGTCCAAATTGGAGATCTGTCGAAATTGATTTCTCGAGCCGATGGGGTAGTGGTCGATTCGCCTTTGGCGACGGCATGCGGACTTGTCAACATCGAGGCGAGTCGGTAGGCTGGTCCTCGTTGTATACTCTCTTGTACAATATGGCCAAAGACTATTTCCAAGACATATTACCGCCTTCCGACGATTCCACGATCAGGTCTTCGGCGACTGGGCATGACGACCCGATCGCGGACACCGGTGCAGAGCAGGGGCGCAGCATTCGCGATATTCAACCGCCTGTGCGTCGTCCGGCGGCGCGCGTTACCACGATTCCGCCTCGCCCAAGTTCTCGAACTAATGAATCGTTCGAAAACGGGGAGCCGATCCACAAAGTCTCGATGGTCAGGCACCTTACGTCGTGGTGGATATGGGTTCTTGCGGCAGTTGCCATTCTGACGATCTCTGTTCTTCTTATTTTTGCCTACCGACCCACGACTATCACTCTCACCCCAAAGTCTCGCACCGTGACTCTCAATGAGACCGCATCCTTCACCGCGTTTCCGACTTCTGAGTCTTTCGATGGGCTTACATACACCACCCACGCTTTCGACATCGAAGATTCGGAAGTTATAGCCGCGCAGGGTACGAGGCATGTCGAAAGCAAGGCATCGGGCAGCGTGACCGTCTACAACGAGTATTCAGCAACCAGTGTCAAACTCATCAAAAACACGCGCTTCGAGACTCCCGATGGCCTCATTTTCAGGACTCCCGCAGACGTTGTCATTCCAGGCAAGTCTGGATCAACGCCTGGTCAGATCAGAATTACCGTGATTGCCGATAGTGCGGGAGAGAAATACAATGTGGGGCCGATTTCCCGATTCACGCTTCCAGGTCTTAAATCTGGCGATATGTACTCCAAAGTCTACGCGAAATCCACCATCCCCATGAGCGGAGGAATAATCGGTGAAGAGCCCGCAACCGCCCCAGGCGTCCTGACGTCTGCAATTTCCGCCGTTCGCGGCCGCCTCGCCGAAAAGGCGCGGGAGATGGCACTCGCGCAGTCAGGTGATTCAGGTACGACCTTTTTCCCGCAACTCGCACAAGTCACCTATCAGTCTCTTCCCAGCACCACCGAGGCAGGTTCCTCGGTTCGAATCCATGAGCGTGCTCATGTAGAAATGCCCGCAATGCCGACCGATCAATTCGCGCATGCCATCGCGCGCGCGAGTGGCGAGGACGTCGCTCCGGGATCTATCCGAATGCTTCCCCTCGACGGATTCACCGCGCGCATCGCGACAAGTTCTGCGATCGCGTTTGGTTCGGATGCGATTCCTTTTTCACTCGTAGGCGAAGTGCGCCTCATCTGGAACATCGACACGGCCGCTCTTTCAGCCGCAATCGCTGGCAGAGAAAGTGCTGCGTTTCAAACAGTGGTTGATGGTTTTTCCGGAATTCAGGAGGCCCGCGCGCGCATTATGCCCCCGTGGAGTAAATCGTTTCCGAGCAATGCGCTAGACATTCAGATCGTTCTGGCAGAGGTCTCTGAATGACGCCACACAACCCGATCACCCTCTGCCATGCACGCTTTCATTCTTCCGCATTCCCAGTTCGTCACCCAGTGATTTGACTGATTATTGTTAAGCTGCTATATTTCTGAGCGCAGATCATATGTCAGAACCAGTGGTAGTAGGAGGAGTCGTCGATGAGGCGCTCCCCAATACGCTGTTTCGAATAAAGCTCGAAGACGGCGCAAATGTACTCGCGTACCTTGCCGGCAAGATGCGACTGCATAGAATTAAAGTACTTGTTGGTGATCGTGTGGAGGTTCGCTTGGATCCATATGGAGGACGAGCGCGCATCACAAGGCGCCTATAAAATGTTTGAGATGTTTTCATGAAAATTAAGTCATCCGTTAAAAAAATCTGTCCTCACTGCGAATCGGTGAAGCGAAAGGGTCGCTTGTGGGTCATCTGCAAGAATCCTCGCCATAAGCAGCGACAAGGATAATCACATACTCATGCGCATTGCCGGAATTACAATACCAGAAGAGAAAAGGCTCGAGATCGGGCTTACCGCGATTTACGGTGTCGGCCGCGCGCGCGCTCAGAGCACCCTTGCCGCTCTTTCTTTAGACTTCGGTATCAGACCAAAAGATCTGACCGATAAGCAGGAGGGAGCGCTTCGAGATGCCATCGAGAAGTTCCAGCTGGAAGGGGAGTTGCGCCGCGATATCAGCAGCAACATTCGTCGCCTCAAAGACATCAAGTCATACCGAGGCAGCCGCCACGCAAAGCACCTGCCAGCCCGCGGCCAGCGATCCAAGACCAACTCTCGGACAGTTCGCGGGAATGTGCGTAAAACCATGACGAGCGGCAGACGTAAGTTGGAGAAGACATGATGTAAATAATTTATATGGGAAAAAAACGAATCATACGAAAAAGCGGGGGCTCCGTAGACCAGGGACTGAAGTCACGTTCGCTTGCGCGCGTGGCCAAGAAAAACATCGTCGTTGGAACGCTGCATATTAATGCGACCTACAACAACACGAAGGTAATGCTCACCGACCGCAACGGCAATGCTGTTGCGTGGTCGTCCTCTGGATCACTGGGATTTGCCGGCGCTAAAAAGGGCACGCCGTTTGCCGCTGCCAAAGTAGGGGAACTCGTCGGTGACAAAGCTGCGATTATTGGAATAAAAGAGGTGGATGTCATAATCCGCGGCGTAGGAGCTGGACGCGAGTCTGCGCTTCGAGGCTTTGCGGGAAAGGGCATCGAGGTGGTGCGCATTGCAGACGACACTCCCGTGCCTCACAATGGCCCCCGACCGCCTAAGCCGCGCCGAATATAATTATGTTGCTCATCAAATCAAAGTACAAAATTGCGAAGCGGCTGGGGGCAGCGATATTTGAAAAAACGCAATCTCAGAAATTCGCACTTTCGGAAGCTCGATCGCCTCGCAAGACTCGCGGGGGACGCGGCGGAGGAAGTGACTACGGCAGACAATTGTTGGAGAAGCAGCGTGTTCGCTACACCTACGGCCTATCGGAAAAGCAACTCTCGCGGTATGCGCAGGCCGCGTTTGCCGAGCCGGATCCTTCAAAGAGCCTTCATACGCTACTCGAAATGCGCGCTGATTCGGTGGTGTACCGCGCCGGATTTGCACCCACTCGACGCGCCGCTCGGCAAATGGTATCGCACGGCCACGTCACGGTGAATGGTCGGAGAACTACCGTTCCGTCTCACCAGGTCCGAAAGGGAGATGTGATCGGGGTGCGCGAAGGAAGCCGTGGAAGCGCCCTTTTCACCGTTCTTGCAGAGAAGAATTCTGAATCGCGACCCAACGTGCCCTCGTGGATCAACGTTTCGGTTGAGAAACTCACCGCCGAGGTATCGGGCGTGCCGAGCTACAATGCCGTAGAAGCAGGCCTTGATTACGCAACAGTATTTGAGTTTTACAGCAGGTAGTGTATAATTGCGAACGATTTTTACTAGAACTTGACGAATTTTTAATTCTATGTCCGATTACCACATCGCCCTCCCCAGCAAGCCACGAGTCGTAAGTGAATCAGAGAGAAATGGTATCTACGAGGTCGATGGCCTCTACCCAGGGTACGGATTCACACTCGGAAATTCGCTTCGTCGCATCATACTTTCGTCCCTCCCGGGCGCAGCAGTGACGCACGTCAAGATTCCAGGTGTATCTCATGAGTTTTCCACGATCGAAGGCGTGAAGGAGGATGTGGTTACGATTCTGCTCAATATTCGAAAAATACGATTTAAGATTCTGACGGACGAGCCTCAGAACATTACGCTCTCTATCAAGGGCCCGAAGGCGGTGACCGCCGCAGATCTCAAACTCCCCGGCCAGATAGAAGTCCTCAATCCTGATCAGCACATTGCCGATGTTACGGGCAAGGCCTCGTTTGAACTCGAGCTTCGTGCAGAGCGCGGGCTTGGCTACATTCCTAAGGAGGCTCACCAAAAGGAGCGCGTAGAAATCGGCACCATCGCGCTTGATGCAATCTTTTCTCCGATTCGACGAGTGAACTACGAAGTGGAAAACATGCGCGTCGGTGACCGCACGGACTTCAACAGACTTCGCATTGTCATCGAGACCGACGGAACGCTCGCGCCGCGAACCGCTTTTGAAAACGCCATTGAAACTATGATTCACCAGCTTCGAGCCATTGTAGGCTTCAAGGAGGAAGAGATATCGGACACCCCATCGTCTGTTGAAATCGGCCGATCGTCGAGCAGAGAAGACCGTTCTGCGCCCGTGGATTCGGAGCAACTCAAGACTCGTATCACCGAACTCAACCTGCCTCAGCGCGTGGAAATGGCGCTCGATAACGCGTCTATCCGGACGGTCGGCGGCCTTGTGCGCAAGCGCGAAGACGACCTTCTCAGCATCGAGGGTCTCGGTCAGAAAGGACTTCAAGACATCAAGCGCGCGCTCTCAAATATGGGTCTCACGCTTCGCACGGATAAGTAAACGCTTTTGGTATGCAGCATCACAATAAAAACAGAAAGCTGGGCCGAGAAAAGGGACAGCGCACGGCGCTTCTCAGAAGCCTCGCGCGATCCCTCGTGCTGCAAGAGGGCATTACGACAACCGTAGCGAAAGCGAAGGAGCTTCGGCCGTTCGTTGAGCGATTGGTGACAGCGAGCAAGAATAATTCACTTGCTTCTCGTCGTACCATATCGAGTACGATGGGTGGCGCAGCGGATGTCGTGAAGAAGCTGCACAGCGATCTCGCCGTTCGGTATGCAGAGCGGGCGGGCGGATACACTCGGATCACACTCTTGGGCAAAGTCGGCAAGCGTGCGGTGGATTCGGCGCGAATTGAACTCGTCTAATAATAGTATGGAGAAGCGAACACACACGATCGATGCAGCAGGCCGTACACTTGGCCGCATTGCCTCTGAAGCAGCGAAGGCGCTGATGGGTAAAATGTCTCCCGACTACACGCCGCACATTGACTCCGATATTAAGGTAACGATTACCAACGCGTCAAAAATGTATGTTCGAGACCGAAAGAGTCTTGCAACCATCTATACTACCTACTCCGGTTTTCCTGGCGGACAGAAGCGTGAAAGCATGTCGTCGCTCGCAAAGCGCAAGGGCAGGGGGGAGGTAATTCGCCGCGCCGTCAGCCGAATGTTGCCACGCAATACCATGCATACAGCTCGTTTGAAGAATTTATCGATTAGCGAATAGTTCGACGTGCTCACTATAAATAACTCAATAACCCTACATTTTTATGGCAAAGGATAAGGAATACCGAGAGGCAGTTGGCCGACGAAAGACGGCCACAGCGCGCGTGCGAGTTGTACCCGCAAAGAGCGCTTCCATGATCGTCAACGGAAAAGATGCGGCATCGTATTTTCCGCTCGACATAATGGTAAAGACTGCGTATGCGCCGATGAAACTCTTGGGCGCTACCTATGCCGTGTCTGCGCACGTGCGGGGCGGAGGCTTGAAAGCGCAAGCTGAGGCGGTGCGACACGGTTTGTCGCGCGTCATGAGCGAGATTGTACCTGAACAGCGCAAAGACCTGAAGATTAAGGGTTTTTTAAAGCGCGATCCGCGGGCAAAGGAGCGCAAGAAGTTTGGCTTGAAGGCGGCACGACGTGCCCCGCAGTGGTCGAAGCGCTAGCTTCGAGCCTGCGTGAGGAGGGGGTCGGGGAACCCGCCGGTTCCCCGTGAAGGAAGAAGTGGGAAAACCGTGGGTTTCCCAGAACCGCGAGTGGTCGAAACGCTAGTCGTTCGTTCCACTTTTAAGAGCGAGTGATATACTCGTTGTCTATGAGTGACTCCGATCATGTAACCGACGACGTCGACTTCGAGTCAGAGGACGATCTTGGCGCCGTCGCTGCACTAAAGGTTAAGATTCGGGCACTTCATCAATCGCTTGAACAGTGCAGAAAGGAGCGCCAAGAATACCTCGATGGCTGGCAGCGATCCAAAGCAGACGGCATAAATGCGCGTAAAGAAGCGATAGCCTCTGCGGATCGTTTGGCTACGCGATCTAAGGAGACGCTTATCGAAGACATTATCCCTACTCTCGACGCTTTCGACATGGCGATGAATAACGAATCCTGGAGCAAAATGGACTCGCAGTGGCGCTCCGGTATTGAATTTATACGCAATCAACTCTCCGACGCACTCACGCGCAACGGAGTTGAGGCGTTTGGGAAGGTTGGAGATCCTCTCGATCACAATCTGCATGAGGTAGTGAGTGAAATCGCCGATGATGAAGGGGATTCCCAGGCGATCGTCCGCGTCGTACGCAAAGGATACAAGGCGAGTGATCGAATCTTGCGTCCCGCTCATGTCGTTATTAAAAAATAGCGCCCGCCCAACTACCAATTTCTCGCGCAAGCCAGACTTGCACCGAGGCGGGAAAAAAATATAATTCGCTTGAAAAGACCAAAGTTATCAAATAATCTAACCACTATGTCAAAAATACTTGGAATTGACCTCGGTACGACAAATTCCGCTATCGCGATCGTGAGAAGCGGCGAGCCAGAAATACTCGAAAATGCGGAAGGTGCTCGAACCACACCATCGGTCGTCGCGGTATCAAAGACGGGCGAGCGCCTTGTGGGCCTTTTGGCAAAGCGCCAGGGCGTCACCAATCCCAAAAACACGGTCTACCAAATTAAGCGATTCATCGGACACAACTACGACGAAGCCGCAGCGCAGTCCGACAAGGCGGCTGTACCATTTGAGATTCAAAAATCGGCAAACGGTGGCATTGAGGTAAAGATGGCTGATAAGTGGCACCGACCAGAAGAGATTTCTGCGATGATACTTCAAAAACTGAAGCAGGACGCGGAGGCGCGCATCGGCGAGACCATCACCGAGGCCGTCATCACGGTGCCTGCGTACTTCAATGACTCGCAAAGGCAGGCGACCAAAGACGCGGGCAAAATTGCAGGACTCGACGTGAAGCGCATCATCAATGAACCAACCGCGGCAGCACTCGCGTACGGTTTCAACAAAAAGAAGAATGAAAAGATCGTCGTGTTTGACTTTGGAGGCGGTACGTTTGATATCTCGGTCCTTGAGGTAGGCGACGACGTGATCGAGGTACGATCTACCGACGGCGACGCGCACCTCGGCGGCAAGGACATTGATCAGAAGATCATGAACTGGATAGCCGATGAGTTTAAGAAGCAATCCGGCGTCGACGTGCGCAACGATTCGCTCGCACGCCAGCGGCTCGATGAGGCGGCGGAAAAGGCCAAAATTGAGCTTTCAACTGCTCTGGAGACAGAGATCAACATCCCGTTCATCACTTCGACAGACGCAGGCCCGCAACACTTGCTGGTGAAAATGACGCGGGCCAAGCTTGAGGAACTCACAAGCGAATTTTTGGATCGCGCGATGAATATTACGAAGCGTGCCGTGGCTGCGTCGCCGTTCAAAGTAAGCGACATCAACGAAGTCGTGCTCGTCGGCGGCCAAACCCGCATGCCGGCAATCCAGAAAGCTGTTGAGACATACTTTGGAAAAAAGCCAAACTTAAGTGTCAATCCAGACGAAGTGGTTGCAATCGGTGCTGCGATTCAGGGCGGAATCTTGCAGGGCGACGTGAAGGACGTGCTCTTGCTCGACGTGATTCCACTTTCTCTTGGCATTGAAACAATGGGGGGCATTGCGACGAAGCTCATTGAGCGCAATACCACCATTCCGACGTCGCGCTCGCAGACATTTTCAACGGCCTCGGACAATCAGCCGTCGGTCGAGATTCACGTCGTGCAGGGTGAGCGACCGATGGCGGGAGACAATAAATCGCTTGGTCGCTTTAATCTCGACGGCATTCCACCAGCACCGCGCGGCACTCCGCAGGTCGAAGTATCGTTCGACATCGACGCCAACGGCATACTTTCTGTGAAGGCAAAAGATAAGTCTTCTGGCAAGGAGCAGTCCATTCGTATAGAAGCCACTTCGGGCCTTTCGGACGCTGAAGTGGAAAAGATGCGCAAGGATGCCGATCTCAATGCGGAGGCGGATAAAAAGAAACACGATGTAGTGGAGGCACAAAATGCAGCAGATCAGGTAATGTACGCCGCCGAAAAAGCGCTCAAAGAACACGGCGACAAGGTTGGTGACGACATAAAGAAAAATGTGCAAGAAAAAATAGATGCACTGAAGGCGGCTCGCGCCGGCACCGATCTCGAGGCGATCAAATCGGCCTCAGACGCGCTCTCGACAGCTATGAGTGCAATCGGAAATGCAATGGCAAAGGCAAACCAGACGCCGCCACCGAGCGAGCCAACGCCGCCCGAAGCAGACAAGTAATCTGGTGTCAATCCAAAGAGCGATCGCACATGCGATCGCTCTTTGCTTTACACGTTCTAATCACTATAATGAAAGCGATGAAAGATTATTACGAAATTCTCGGAGTCGCAAAAGGCGCGAGTGAGGAAGAAATCAAGGTTGCATTTCGCAAGCTTGCGCACAAGTACCACCCCGACAAAAAAGGCGGCAACGAGGCCAAATTCAAAGAGGTGAGCGAGGCGTATTCTGTACTTTCTGATAAAAAGCGACGAGCGGAGTACGACACCTACGGGAGCGCGCATGCGGGAGGCGGCCACCAAGGTTTCTCCGGATTCGACTTTTCAAATTTCCAAGGCTTCGGACAGGGCGGGGGTGTCGAATTCGATCTCGGCGATATATTCGGCGAAATGTTTGGCGGGGGCGGCGGCTCGCGAGTACGTCGTGGCCGAGACATTTCTATCGACCTTGAGTTGTCCTTTCGCGAATCTATCTTCGGAACAGATCGCCGCGTACTTATAGGTAAGGTCGGCGCCTGCGACACCTGCGCCGGAAGCGGCGCGCGCAAGGGCTCGAAACTTATCACGTGCACCTCGTGCAATGGGAAGGGCGAAATACGCGAGACGAGGAACTCCTTCTTCGGCACATTCGCATCGTCGCGATCCTGTCCAAAATGCCACGGAAGAGGGCAAATACCGGAAGCGTCGTGCGACGCATGCAGGGGAGAGGGCGTGCGCAAACGACAGGAGGAAGTGCATATCGTCGTACCAGCTGGTGTCTCTGACGGCGAAATGATACGGATGCCCGCACGGGGCGAGGCGCTCGCGGGCGGCACGGCGGGAGACCTCTACGTAAAGCTTCACGTTAAGACTGATCCCAAGTTTTCCCGAGAAGGCAACAATCTCGCTACCATACTCTCAATCAAGCTTTCCGACGCGCTCTTAGGCGGTGAATTCCGAGTGACGTCGCTTGATGGAGAAGAGGCGATCAGTATTGAAAGTGGCGTGGTCCACGGCGATATTCTGCGCATTCGCGGCAAGGGCGTACCGCACGGGCGCGGCACTCGCGGCGATCTGCTCGTAAAGGTCAACATCCAGTTCCCAAAAAAGCTCTCTCGCCAAGCGCGAGAATTGGTAGAAAAATTACGCACAGAGGGTGTGTAGCAATCAATTGCCGCTTGCAAAAGCGTAGTAGAATTACCGCATGGACCTCAATGCGTGGTCAAGCGTTCTTTCGTCGTGGCCGCACGACTGGATTCTTATCGGCGGCATCGCAATTTTCGTCTCGCTCGACGCGATGCGCTCTGGCTCTGCCCGCGCGGCGTCGATCGCGCTAGCCTTGCCTGCAACTCTTTTTGCCTTCAACGCAATTCCTCAGGCTTATTTTTTGGGGCCATTGCTCGCTGAATACACCGCACCAATTGTCCACATTGTTTTATTTGTCGTGTTCTTCGCACTCATTTTTTTCACTACATATCGTACCGTCTTTGGCGCATCGGATGGGGGGCGGGTCTTACAATCGCTCCTCATCGGCCTCGCGGCCACGGCCGCTATTGTGCTCGTATGGATTCAGGTGCCAGCTCTTGAATACGCATGGCATTTTGGCGACCAAGTGCAGGCCGTCTTCGCCCCTGCGCTTAGGCTGTGGTGGTATGTCGCAATTTTCACTTCGCTTGCGTTTGCGCGGAGTTAAAAGGTATTGGTAAATCCGCGCGAATGTGGCATAATGCGATCGTATGGTAGCCAATTTTACACTCACAGAAACTCAACGATCGGCTATTGAAAAGCTTGGCGTTGTCCTTTTGTATCTACATGGCTCGGTGGCTGCTGGCACCGCGCGCGCAAACAGTGATGTAGACATTGCTGTTTTATTTGAAACTACGCCGCGGGACTCGATTAGCGCGACGACCGCGGTCACGGAGGCTCTACGCGGATTGGTACCGCAACGTGAGATGGATATCGCCATACTCAATGAAGCAAATCCGCTGCTGAAACAAATAGTCGCCTCGACCGGCAATCTCCTGTACGCGCGTACAACTGACGACGCATTGAAATTTGAGCTGCGCGCCATGCACGATTACGAATATTCTCGCCATGTCGTCCGTCTGGGGCAGGAACTTATTTTGCGCAACGTGAGCGTATGACCGAATTTTCTCGAGAATTACTCATGGGCAAATTGGTGCAGTGCAGCGAGGCACTCACCGATCTGCAGCGATACCGCGAGGTCGGAACTTTGGATTACCTGCGCGACCACCAGGACATATATTACGCTGTATGTTATCGGTTTATCGGTGGCATCGAAGCCTTATTTGATGCTGGCCAAATAATTCTGGCGAGCCACGGACAGCATGCAGCCGGTGACGGCGACATACCCGTACTTCTTGGGCGAAGGAAAATTATATCTGACGAGCTGGCTAGTGCATTCACCAATATGTACGGTTTTCGCAATCGGCTGGTGCACGCCTACGGCACGCTCGATGATTCCAAGGTGGCCGAGTACCTTCAGAGGCATCTTGTAGATATCGAGGAGCTTATCAGTGTATTTCGAGACACGGTGACAAGCTCGGAGTGAAGGCGAATGAGGATCAGATAGTAAATAGTCATTATGGGGGAGATCGAGATACAGTCCTTGGTGGCTGAGGTCGATCGGGAGGCGGTAGAGTTTTGCCGCGAGATTTATTCTGAAATGGGATGGCCTGAACATGCCCTAGGTTCAAGCGTCGCGGCACTATTCAGTGAACCTGGTGATGCTTTTGTGACCATCAAGCAGGCCGGAAAAATTATCGGTACCGGTGGTTTTCTACGACTCTCAAAAGAAGAAGCGGTATTAAAAAGGTTTTACCTCGCAAAACATGTACGCGGTAGTGATCTCGCGCCGCGATTATTTGCCGATCTCGTAGATAGGGCGCGAGTCATTGGGTACTCCGTGCTCCTTGTGGATGTTTCTTCAACCAACGTACGTGCGATACGATTCTATGAGAAGGAGGGTATGAAGGAGTTTTTTGGTGTCTCACCCCACCCGCGCTGGGAAGGATCCTCACCCGAAAGGCAGAAAACTGACCGATATTTTCGCTTAAAACTCTAATTCAACCTGAGGTGATCCATGCTTCATTTTCACATTGTCGCCCGCAAGAGAGCGGAGTAGTTCCGTCAGAGAAACAGAGAATTTACCACAGCCCTCTCTTGCCTTATCGACAGCAAGGTTTAGAGTACACCCTATGGGTGCGTTTTCATGGAGACTTCTCGAGGACGCACTAAGACGGTGGTGGTATGTCGCAATCTTCACTTCGCTTGCGTTTGCAAGAAGCTGAGAAAATCAGCGCCTCCATACCTTTGCACTGGCTGATTTACGTGTTATAATCTGAATATGCATGCTGAGCTTATCGTCGCAGTACTCGCAGGAATGGGCGGCATGTTCGGATGGGGATTTTCAGAATTTGGAGCAAAAAAATCCGTTGATGACATAGGAGCAATTTCCAGCCTCGTGTGGGCGCATGTCTTTGGCACGGTGATTCTTTTTGCGCTGCTTATAGCCCGGTCCTCCTTCACGCATGAATCCGTTTATTTCCCGACAGATTCCGGTGTATGGCTGGGTCTTATTTTTTTTGGAGCTCTCCAAGCTGCCGTATATTATTTTGCTTATAAAGGTTTCGGAGAGGGTGAGGTTTCCATTTTGAGTCCTATTTTTGCATCGTTTGCCGGTCTCGTCGCACTGCTATCTGTCTTGGTATTTGGGGAGATTTTGAGTGTAGGTATGGTGCCCGCTTTAGTAATTATTTTTGGGGGCGTGATACTGATGAATCTTGATCTAGGAAGATTCCGAACGGCGGGTGTTCGTATCAAAGCTGTCGCCGGATTGAAAGCAATCCTAGTAGCTACGGCACTTGCGACGATTTGGACCTTGGGGTGGAACACATTTTCGGGAACTCAGGACTGGATAGTTTACACGACCTTCATGTTTGTATTTATGACACTTGCAGCATTTGGTATGGCACGGTTGGCAAAAGTTAATTTAATGGAGGTTAAACCACGAGCATGGAAATTCTTATGGCTCATAGCTGTGGGAGAGGTTGTTGCGTATTTGGCAATAACGTTGGGTTATGCAAATACCTCGTATACCAGTGTCGTTGCAATATTGAGCGGTGCCTCTTCTTTACCGACCATACTGCTCGCTCGTATCTTTCTAAAGGAACAAATGACGAAGACGCAAGCGGTTAGCTGCGTCGTCATCATCGCAGGTATCGTCATCTTGGCTGTATCATAAATATGCAGCCAAAACACCCAAAATCCCATCTTACGCACGCGCTTAATCACGTGACGCATAAAGCGATTCGCTGGTGCACCCCCTCGATTGATCTGACATTCGCTCAGGTTAAAAACCCCTATGCGAGCGACACGTCGACATCTTTCGAATCGCTGGGGTATCCTTCTGACCCATCCGGCGTTTTTAAAAAAGTGTACGAGCATGCTGCTAGCGCATATGGGGCGCAGCACACTCTGTTCTCCGTGAATGGCACTACCGGTAGCAATTTCATGGTTTTGCGAGCTTTAAGCAAACAAATTCCAAATCTTCGGATGCTCGCCCAAAGAAATGTGCATAGATCAATTGTCGCGGCATGTGAGGATTATGGAATAAATCTTTTCTTTCTGGAACCCAATATCGATCAAACTCACCAACTTTTTCTTCCAAACACGGTAGAGCAAATATGTGAGGGGATTGAGCGGATCAAGCCGCAAGTGCTGCTTCTTACTAATCCTACCTACGAGGGACTTTGTCTCGACTTGAAACACGTCATTGCGACTGTGCGGGAAAAATCCCAAGAAATGATAATGTACGTCGATGAGGCGTGGGGCGCTCACTTGCATTTTTCCGATAAGCTGCCCATCTCTGCTATGGATGCCGGAGCGGACATTTGTGTTCAAAGTACTCATAAGCAAGGCGGGTCTCTTCAGCAGTCAGGCATGATTCATTGGAGAGAAGGGAGAATTAACAACGACCTGCTCGTCGAGTCCTATCGAAGCCTAGGAACCAGTAGTCCGTCCTACTTGCTTCTTGCGTCTTTGGATGCCGCGAGGGAAACTATGCAAAAAAAGGGCAAGAAAAAGATAGACCACATACTGACAACCGCAAAGCATTTGTCCGACGAGACAAGTAAAATCTCCGGTTTGCATGTGATCTCAGTAGACGACCTGACGACAAACTATTCATCAGTGCGCGATAGAGATAATTCAAAAGTAATTGTTGACGTTACCGGTACGGGGTTTAACGGATACGATGTGGCAAATATTTTGGACAGTAAGTATAAAATTTTAGTTGAATCGTACAACCTAAAAACGATTCTTTTTCTTGTCCCATTTAGGGCAACGGCCGCTGATGTCCATACGACGGTAGCGGCCCTTAAAGAAATAGTTCGTAAACCTAAAAAGAACGGCGTCGCGATGGAATACAATTTAATAATCCCGACAAATATTCCTAAAATTTTGGACTTACATGAAATGACAAAACTGCAGGTCGATCAAATTGAGCGCGTGCCGTTGGACAGGGCTGTCGGACGAATAGCGGCAGAGCATATTACTCCATTTCCACCAGGTATTCCAATCACTATTAAGGGCGAGGAATTGACGAGGGAAATTATCGAATATTATATTGCATTAAAGGCGTACCCCAATGTCCACATAGCGGCGCGCGACAAATCAGTAGAATATGTATGGGTTGTAAAGTAGCCTTACGTTTTGTTGTATAATGATTGCATGAGGAAATTCAAAACGGTCTTCGAGCAGTTGCCCACGCCCGTTAGCATCGCCGTTTTGCTCGTCATAATTGTGATTGTTATTACCACCTCGTGGACGCTATACAATCACACGGTCGACATTCTCACGCAGAATTTAAGAGACCGTTTGCAGACTATCTCTGTTACCCAAGCGGCCAATGTCGATGCCTCGGATATTGAGGCACTTCAGGTAGAGGAGGATTGGAAAAAACCAGAGTGGGAACATCTGGTAAGTAAATTGCACAAAGCAAAGTACAGTAATGGTCAAATTGTTTTTATATACATTTTCCGAAAAACCAAGGATGACCCGACCAAAATGGAATTCGTTGCAGACGCTGATTCAATTGACCCATATGCAAACATTAACAATAATCCAACCGGAGAAATAGTTTCCGCATCAACATGCCCTTTGTGCGTTGACTCCAACAGAGATGGAAAAATCGACAGAGAACATGCTGATAGGCTGCAGTGGCCCGGCATGCTGTTCCCCGAAATAGAAGGTGTGCCGGAAGCTTTTGCGGCATATAACGGCCCGATTACTGTGCCGGATATTTACACGGACGAATACGGCTCAGTTCTTACGGGCTTTGCTCCCATCACAAACGCAAGCGGGACTGTCGTAGCGATTCTGGGAACCGACATAAAAGCCGACGACTTTCTCACAATCACAAGGCAGACGCTGTATCCGTTTCTTGCGTTTATCGCCGCGCTGACGCTGATTATCGCCGTTTTGGCGGCATCGCTCATTTATATTTGGTCTCGACGTGCAAACATGTTAGCAAGACTTTCGCGTAGCCTAGAAATAGCTAATGCCCAGCAGGAAGGCCTTTTGCACTTTATTAGTCATGAGATCAAGGGCTACCTTACCAACAGCGAAGCAGGGTTTGCTTCCATCGCGGAGGGGGATTACGGAGAGGTTACCCCTCAATTGAAAACCATGGCCACAAGCGCCCTCGCGAATGTCCGCAGGGGAGTGAGCACGGTGGTCGACATACTTCGTGCGGCGGATATGAAGCGAGGCACGGTCTCGTACAGAAAAGACCCTGTCGACGTGCGAGCGGTCGTCGAGAATGTTATCAACACACTTCGACCAAACGTCACAGAAAAAGGCCTAACTCTCGAGACCAACATCGCAGATGGGTCGTACACCACCTCGGGCGATGAGGAGAAACTTCGCAACAACGTCCTCCGCAACCTCATCGACAACGCCATCCGATACACGCCGACCGGAACGATTACCATCAGCCTTTCCAACGCTGGCGGTACAATACGTTTTTCGGTAAAGGACAGCGGTGTCGGAATTACTGAGGAGGATAAGAAGCGATTATTTACTGAGGGTGGGCACGGCAAAGAATCCATAAAAACCAACGTCCATTCCACCGGCTACGGCCTCTTTATCGCAAAGCAAGTAGTAGACGCCCACGGCGGCAAAATCTGGGCCGAATCGGAAGGGGAGGGCAAAGGCTCCACGTTTGTTGTAGAGCTCCCCACTGCATAGTAGAATGCGTTGGTATGTTGACGAACAAAGATATAGACAAGATGATAAAGGTTTTCGCTACTAAGGAAGACATCCGGAGCGTCACCGATAGACTCGACAGGCTGGAATCCTTGGTTCGCGGTCTTCTAACTGGGGTGGACAAACTCGCGACGAGTGTCGACAAATTGCTTTTGGAGTATGCGGCAGTCAGCGAACAACTTACGCGCCACGAGAGGTGGATCAAACAAATCGCAAAAAAGTCTGGCGTGATGCTCGCGGACTAGCAGTGCATTAGACTTGATTCTTTTCTATAAAAAGTAGACACTCGCAAGTGCAAAATCTGGGCCGAATCGGAAGGGGAGGGCAAAGGCTCCACCTTCATTGTCGAACTTCCCGCAGCTTAAAATATCGACGATTTTCTGCTATCATAGGTCGCATGACACGCCTTTTTACTGGCCTCCAGCCATCTGGATCGCTTCATATTGGCAACTATTTTGGCGCACTGAAGCAGACCGTCGAGCTTCTTCGAGACGCGGACGGATTGGTGATGATTGCGGATTACCATGCCCTCACGAGCCTCAAAGATGTACCCGCGCTTCGAAAAAATATTGGAGATGTGGTGCGCGATTACGTGGCGGTGGGAGTTGATCCAAAGAAGGCGGTGATCTTTCAGCAGTCCTCCGTTTCGGCGCACACTGAGCTCGCATGGATTTTTGATTGCCTCGTCACAGTTCCATTTCTCATGCAGGCCCACGCATACAAAGATAAAGTAGCAAAAGGATTGGAGGCCAACGCCGGCCTCTTCACATATCCCATGCTCATGGCTGCGGATATATTGCTCTACGACACCGACGTCGTACCCGTGGGCGCCGACCAGAGGCAGCACGTCGAGTACGCGCGCGAGGCCGCGACAAAGTTTAACAACGCATTTGGCGAGACGTTTAGAATTCCGCAAGAAAAGATTCTTGACTCAGTCGCAATTGTGCCTGGTACCGATGGCAAAAAAATGAGCAAGAGCTATGGCAACACTATCCCGCTGTTCGGTACTAAGGACGAAATCCAAAAAGCGGTGATGAGCATCGTTACCGACTCAAATGCAGAGAGCCCTGAAAACGTATACAACATTCACCGACTTTTTAGGAGGAGGGAGGAGCTTTCCGTACTTTACACAGAGAACAAAGGGAAATATAAGGCTCTAAAAGACGCGCTCGTCGAGGATATTGAAGGCATGATCGCCCCGATGCGCGCGCGACGCGAGAGTCTTACCGATGAGGATGTGCGGGCGATTCTTAAGGATGGGGGCGATAGGGCGCGTGAGCAAGCCGACAAAAAAATGTCTATTATTCGCCAAGCGGTCGGCGTGGCAATATAACGATTTACGAAACCACTAATTTTATGGCAAGAACGTTCATCAAGGATTTGCAAAACGCTGTCGACACGACGGTACTCATCAAGGGCTGGGTGTCGGTGCGGCGAGATCAAGGCAAGATGGTCTTTTTCGATTTTCGCGATATGACAGGCACGGTACAGGGCGTCGTCCTGCCGGGAAGCGCAGCGATAGAGATTGCAAAAAACACGAGCCGCGAGAGCGTGGTCTACGTGACGGCTGAGGTCAAACAACGGCCTGAAAAGAATAGACAACACGGTAAACAAAACGGCGACATTGAACTGGTCGTTACCGAACTTACCGTGGAGAGTCCGTCGGCGGTCCTGCCGTTTGAGGTTAATGAAGATACGTTTGGCATCGGGGAAGAAACTCGGCTCGAACACCGCTACCTTGATCTCCGAAGCGAGCGCATGCAGCGCAATCTGCGCCTGCGCAGCGAATTCGTGCGACGCTGTCGAGACTTTCTTTTTGAAAATTTATTTACAGAAATCGAGACGCCGCTTCTTACCGAATCTACTCCCGAAGGCTCTCGAGATTTCGTGGTGCCCTCGCGCCTTCATCCAGGCAAATTTTATGCGCTGCCGCAGTCGCCGCAACAATACAAACAATTGCTTATGGTAGGCGGCTTCGAGCGCTATTTTCAAATCGCGCGAGCAGTGCGTGACGAAGACCTGCGGGCGGATCGAGGATTTGAGCACACCCAGGTAGACATTGAGATGTCTTTTGTCGACCAGGAAGAGGTCATGCAGACGATAGAAGCGATGATCACGACCTCGGTGGAGGCGATGGGATTTACTGTGAAGCAAAAACCATTTCCTCGCCTTACTCACGCCGAATCAATGGAACGATATGGAGCCGACAAATTTGATTCGCGCACAGAGGAGGAAAAGAAAGAGGGGATACTTGCATTTGCGTGGGTCTATAAGTTTCCTTTCTTTGAAAAAACTCCTGAGGGCGGATGGACCTTTACACACAATCCGTTTTCAATGCCTATTGCCGAGCACATAGACAATGTCTTGCAAAAGAAAGACATTGGGGAAATCTTAACGACGCAATACGATCTTGTGTGCAATGGATTCGAATCGGGTGGGGGCAGCATACGATCACATCGAGCCGATATACTGCGCGCGACCTACGAGATTATGGGGTATTCGGAGAGCGAGACGGACGAGCGCATCGGGCACATGCTTCGCGCGTTTGAGTACGGCACGCCGCCACACGGCGGCATTGCGATTGGCGTCGAGCGCATTATCATGAATCTGACAGGGGAGTCGTACCTGCGAGAAGTGCAGGCATTTCCGATGACGCGCGGCGGCCAAACGGCCGTTATGAGCGCCCCGAAGCCGCTCACGAAAGAGCAGCTCGCAGAATTGCATATCTCAATTCAACCAGATAAGAAGCATGGAACGATTTGAGGTTGCTACGCCTACATTTGCAGGCCCCTTAGAGGCGCTGCTCAATCTGATCGAGGATCGGAAGATGGCGGTATCAGACATATCACTTGCCGAAGTCGCCAATTCGTATCTTTCCTACGTCGAAAAAC
Source organism: uncultured Candidatus Saccharibacteria bacterium (assembly GCA_964437185.1). Taxonomy (GTDB): domain Bacteria; phylum Patescibacteriota; class Minisyncoccia; order Phycocordibacterales; family UBA2100; genus UBA10103. The sequence goes on from CAYTFU010000002.1 coordinate 73,997, forward strand.
TCCCGGAACTACCGCTTGCCGAGACTTCGCAATTTATCCTCGTCGCATCGACACTGCTCCTCATTAAATCGAGATCACTTCTTCCAACGCTTGAACTTTCCGAAAGCGAGCGAGAAAGCGTGGAAGAGCTCGAACGAAGGCTCGCGCGCTACGCGCTGTACCGCAATGCCGCAAAGACTCTGCGGCAGCATTGGATGAAGCGACCCTTTCTTTTCGCGCAACGAGCTCCTGCGCGCAGCGCTGTATTTAGTCCGGCCAACGCGGCGCGTGATACGATACGTGCGGCGGCCGAGCGGTTGATCCACGTACTTCCAAAGCCAGAATCGCTTGCCCGAGCCGCCGTAGCACCTGTGCTCGCGCTGGAGGAAGTAGTGACGCATCTCAAGCAACGACTTTCCGCCGCGTTTAAAGCTCGATTTAGCGAGCTTACAGGATCGCGGCCGAAAGCCGAAGTGATCGTATACTTTTTGGGAATTCTCGAACTCGTACGATCGGGTTCTGCAAGCGTTACGCAGGATGCACTTTTTGAAGATATGATGATCGAAGTCGAGGGAATGGCTTCTACGCCACAATATGGGATCTGACGAGACGCGCACACTATCCAACAAAATTCACGCCTTTTTGTTTAATGAAGGCGGGACTTTGACATTAAAAAAACTCATCCGGCTTACGAATGCGAGTGAGGCGGCGGTGCAGCAGGCGCTCGCAGCGCTCGCAGCGCAACTCGAAGGGACTGGATTAGCCCTCGTTCGCACCGACATGGAAGTAACACTCGCAATCGACGGCGCGACATCGCTGAGCGTTACGGAGGCGCTTGGCCGCGAGCAGAGCAGCGACATCGGCGATGCCGGACTCGAAGTTCTCGCAATACTGCTCTACCGCGGGCCTTCTACCCGTGCGCAGGTGGATTATATTCGCGGCGTCAACACGAGCTCAACAATGCGCGCGCTTCTTTCGCGCGGTCTGATCGAGCGCAGCGGAAATCCCGAGGATGGCCGCGAGTATCTCTACAGACCGACTGTCGATCTTCTTACGCACCTTGGCGTTCGCCATACAAGCGAACTTCCCGAACGCGAACGCTTTGCTGCAGAGATTGCCCTTTTTGAATCATCACAGCCCGCAATCAGCGATTCGTCAGGGACTGAAAATGCAGATACTGCCTAATCTATGCCACCTCAAGACACCGAATCACCAGCATCGCCCGAAGATCCAATAGTTGCGCCTGGCGTTCGACCAATCCACAAGTATGCCGGTCTCGTGCTGATCTTTTTGCTATTCATCGCGAGTGCATGGTTTACCGCGACGTTTCTTTCGGATTCGCCAGGACCGATTCAACAAGTCGCCGCAGCGGCGATCCCCGATCCGTTTGATTCGGTAATGATAGAGGCCGAAAGTGCGTATGTGCTCGACCTGAAGACCGGACGAGTGCTGTTTTCAAAAAACGCCGACGCTCAGCTTCCGCTCGCCTCGCTCACCAAGGTCGCGCTCGTCCTTGCGGTGCGCGACGCGCTCGCGGACACATCTCTTTTGATTCCTGAGCACGTTACTCCCGACGGCGCCCCGATCCGCCTTCCCTCACAGTGGCGCTTTGATGCGAAGGACGTCATGGACTTTACGCTTGTCGCATCGTCCAACGAAGGAGCGGAAATTCTTGCGAGCGCGGCTCGCGAGAGCGTGCGGCTCCGTTACCCACAGGCGTCACCACTACAGCCGGTCCTCTGGAGAATGAATGATATTGCTCAAAATCTAGGGCTTGCACATACGTACTTCTTGAACGTCACGGGCCTCGATCTGAGCGCCACGCAAGCGGGAGCGTACGGTTCAGCACATGATATGGCACTTCTCTTTGGGCATGCGGCATCCACCTCGGCGCATACGTTTGAACCCACGACCAAAGACGAGTTGCAAATCAGGGCACTTTCGGGGCAATTGGTAACCGCGGAAAACACCGATTCTGCCTTGCCAGTCATACCTGGGATGATAGTGGGAAAGACGGGGTACACTGATCTTGCGGGAGGGAACCTCGCCGTCGTGTTTGAGATAGGTCCCGCGCACCCTATTGCCGCTGTGGTGCTGCGCTCGACGCAAGAAGGTCGTTTTTCCGACATTGAGAAACTTATTACCAAAGCACAAGAAGCCATTGCCCTTGGCCACTAAATTTTATGCTGACCACATCGATCGTAATTATCCTCATTCCCGCTACAATCGCATTTATCGCGGGCATGCTTGGCGCGCCGATACTCATTAATTACCTCTACGCACAGAAGGCGTGGAAAAAAAAGGCGGGTAAGCAAGCGCTTGATGGCAACATTGCGCACGAATTTAATAAACTTCACATCCACAATGAGGTACGAGCGCCTCGCATGGGCGGGATTGTAGTGTGGGCGAGCGCGACCGTGACGATCATGATGCTCTCGCTGCTTTCATACCTTTTTCCAAGCCCCGTCACAAAAGAACTCGATTTCTTAAGTCGCGGACAGACCTGGATCCCGCTCGCGACCCTCCTAATCGGCGCGTTCGTGGGACTTATCGACGACCTGCTGGTGATACGGCCGTCGGGCGAGGGCTTGCGGCTGCGATATCGGCTGATAACCGTCGTTGTGTTATCTACCTGCATCGCATGGTGGTTTTGGGCGAAGCTCGGGGTGACGGCGATCAACATTCCTTTTTCTTCACCTCTCGAAATTGGCTGGCTGTTGATACCATTTTTTGTTTTTGTGTCTCTCTGCCTCTACGCCTCAGGGGTTATTGATGGGGTTGATGGCCTTTCGGGGGGCGTATTCGCGACTATTTTTGCTTCTTACACGATTATTGCATTTGCTCAAAATCAAATCGACCTCGCGGCGTTCACGGCGTCGATCGCGGGTGGTCTCCTCGCGTTTTTGTGGTTTAACGTTCCTCCCGCGCGATTCTACATGAGCGACACCGGCACGATGGCCCTCACCCTCACGCTCGGGGTTGTCGCGCTGATGACAGACAATCTCGGGGAAGGGATCGGTATTGCGGTGCTCCCGATTATCGGGATGCTCCTTGTCATCACCGTGCTTTCAGATATCGCCCAAGTTATTTCCAAAACATTTTTTGGGACCAAGCTGTTTCGCATCGCTCCGCTCCACCACCATTTCGAGGCGATCGGTTGGTCGAGCGCCAAGGTGACCATGCGATACTGGATTCTTTCCGTTATGTTTTCGTTTCTTGGCGTAATCCTCGCACTGCTCGCCATCTAAGCGCAACGGGGGTGGTACTATTTCGGCATGCGTCAGGGGAAAATCGATAAACCACTACTTCTTCTTCTCATTGTACTGGTACTTGGGGGCGTCGCTATTTTTGCTTCTGCCGCGTTTGGACTTCTCGCGAGAGGTCAAGACGGAATGAGTTCGGTGGCCTTCAACCACCTCGTGCTGGGCGTGGGCCTCGGCATGGCTGGACTCGCCGTATTCGCGCACGTGAATTACCGCCACTCCAAACCATACGCGCTACACCTCTTTGCGTTCACCATCTTCGGCACCGCGCTCGTATTCATTCCGCAAATAGGCTTCTCTCATGGCGGTGGCACGCGCTGGCTCGACATCTTCGGACTCTCAGTTCAACCCTCTGAGGCACTCAAGCTCGGGGCAATTATCTTCACTGCGGCGTATTTTTCAGGAGCCAAGGGCCGTGCGGAGTCGCTCACGTGGGGACTCGGCGGTTTTTTTGCAATCATTTCACTTCCGACCCTCATACTACTGTTACAGCCCGACATCGGTACGCTCATAATCGTGTGCATGCCTATTTTTGTTATGTACCTTCTCGCTGGCGCTCGCCTTCGACATGTGGCGATTGCGATTATTGTGGCGCTTTTGTGCTTCGGCGCCATCTTGATTGTAAAACCGCACGCACGCGCCCGCGTCACGACATTTCTCAACCCTGCCCAAAATCAACTTGCCTCGGGATACCAAATACGGCAATCCCTCATCGCCATCGGATCGGGTGAATTTCTCGGCCGTGGGCTCGGGCAGGGCGTGCAGAAATTTACTTACCTACCGGAGCCAATGGGGGATTCAATTTTTGCCGTTGCGGGTGAGGAATTTGGGTTTGTGGGCGCTACCACCATCGTGCTGCTTTTCTTGGGGTTTGGACTTCGCGGCTTCGGAATCGCAGCCCGCACGAGCGACCTCTTCGGGGCGCTGCTCGCTGTCGGCATTTCGACCTACCTTGTCGGTGAGGCGTTCATCAATATCGCCGCAATGCTCGGCCTTGCACCCCTTACAGGAGTCCCACTAACCTTCGTGAGCCAGGGAGGGAGCGCCATGCTCGTTTCCCTTGCCAGCGCGGGTATTCTTCTGAGCATCTCTCGAAATCAGAGAAAATGAGCCAACAGGTTGTGCACCGTACAAGCTTGACGATATGACATACAATGTATATCATACAGACATCCATGAAGTTCTTTGAATGGGACACCCGAAAGAACGAGTGGCTTATTAAAAATCGTGGGATCTCGTTTGAGATGTGCATCACGTGCATAGAGCAAGGGCACCTGTTGGCCGACACCTACAACGAACCGGCCCGTCCGCTCCAAAGGGTGTTTATTATCAACATTGAGGGATATGCGTATAAGGTGCCATACGTAGAGGATGAGGAGAAGATCTTTCTCAAAACAGCCTTCCCAAGTCGAGACGCAACGAGACAGTATCTGCGCTAAACATCGCATAACACAAATATGAAGCCAAAAAATAACGTGCGACTAACCAAAGAAGAGCGGGAGATGGAGGCCGCATTTGCACGCGGAGAGTACAAGTCCATGCCGAATTTTAAAGCAGCGAAGACGCAGTATGAGGCTGCGGCACGTTATACGCTCACAAAAACACGCACCATCACGGTACGCATGACCGAGCGTGACATGATGCGACTCAAAGCAGCTGCCGCCCGCGAAGGCCTGCCGTATCAGACGCTCATTACCTCCATCCTGCATAAGCATGTGTAGGATTTAAGCTCTCGCTCGTGATAAAATGACCCGATGCGTATAGCACTTGTCGGCGGGGGATCAGGGGGGCATTTTTACCCCCTCATAGCGGTCGCTGAGGCGATAGAAGACATTTCTAAAGAGAGGACACTCCTCGAACCCGACCTTGTGTACATTGGCCCGCCCGCTTTCGACCCGCAATCCCTCCTTGAACACGACATCCAATACGTGGCTGGAAGCGCCGGACCCATCCGAAGGTACTTTAGCGTGCTCAATGTTTTTAGCGTATTTTTGAATGCTTTTGGCATCATTAGATCGACGATGACCCTTTTCCGACTCTATCCGGATGTTATTTTCTCAACAGGGGGATTCGCAGCGTTCCCCACGCTTTACGCTGCACGCCTCCTCCAAATACCGGTCGTTATTTACGATGCCGATGCCTCGCCCGGGAGAGTTTCCCTCTGGTCGGCGAAATTTGCGCAATGGATTGCAGTGGCGCATCCTGATGCCGCAAAGCAATTTCCAGAAAAGACGCGATCAAAGGTTGCTCGCACGGGCCATCCGATCCGCAAAGAGATTGTTGAACCATCCAAGCAGGGAGGTCACGAGTTTTTAAAACTTGATCCCGCCGCCCCGACCATCTTCATCATGGGCGGCTCGCAGGGCGCGCGCGCGATCAACGAAGCGGTGCTCGACGCACTCCCGCAACTCGTGACGCGGTACAACGTCGTCCACCAAGTGGGATCCGCGAATCTCGAAGAGGTGAGCGGCATCTCCTCCGTTTCGCTCAAAAATTCAAACTTTGCCAACCGCTACAAAGTCTTTGGGCTACTCAACGTCCTCGCGATGCGCATGACTGCGGGCATCACTTCCGTCGTCGTGGCTCGCGCGGGGTCCGGAACAATTTTTGAAATTGCGAGCTGGGGCATACCCGCGATCATTATTCCGATTCCAAAAGACGTGTCACACGATCAGCTGGACAACGCGTTTTCTTATGCACGCGCAGGAGGTGCGGTGGTTATCGAACAAAATAACCTTTCGCCTCATCTTCTCATTTCCGAGATCGACCGCCTGATGAGCGATCCCGAGCAGCGGAGCTCTATGACAAACGCTGCTCGCGCCTACGCGCGCCCCGACGCAGCTCGCGCCATTGCGACCGCGCTTCTTGAGATTTCTATTGAGCACGAACCGGCCTGATCCGCGACAAAACTGACATGAACCTTTCCTCACATATCATCTCTACAAACCACAACATGTACATCCGAGCAAGCATATGGAGCGGGTTATGAGTATCGTTAAGGTGCGTTTCCCACCGAGCCCGACGGGCTATTGCCATGTCGGCACCGCTCGAATGGCGATTCTTAATTATTTATTTGCGCGAAAACACGGCGGGAGCATTGTATTTCGCAGCGAGGACACCGACAAGGAGCGCAGCCGCGCGGAGTACGAAGACGACATTCGAGAAAGTCTTAGCTGGCTCGGACTTTCGTGGGACGAGTTTTATCGCCAGTCTGAGCGCACCCACGTATACACTACCGCGCTTCTACAACTCATCCGCGAGGGGAAAGCATACGTCTCCGAGGAGGAGAGTAAAAAAGAACCTGGCGTACGCGTGCGTCCGGTACGACTCAAAAACCCGGGCACCGTTATCACGTTTGCAGATGAGATCCGCGGTGAGATTACGTTTGATACGGCAGAACTCAAAGATTTTGTCATTGCGCGCTCGATCAACGATCCGCTGTATCACCTTGCAGTGGTCGTCGACGATCACGATATGGGGATCACGCACGTGATTCGCGGCGAAGATCACATCTCAAACACACCTCGGCAAATTCTGATTCAGGAGGCGCTTGGATATTCGCGGCCCGTGTACGCGCACTACCCGCTGCACCTTTCAGCAGACAGAGCGAAGCTCTCTAAACGCACGGGCGATGTGGCCGTCCGATCGTATCGAGAAAAAGGATACCTGTCCGGAGCACTACTCAATTACCTCGCGACACTTGGCTGGACGCCACCATCGGGTAGGGAGATATTGAGTCTTGATGATATGGTCAGCGAATTTGAACTCAAAGACGTGCACAAAAGCGGGGCAATTTTCGATCTCGAAAAGTTGCGCTGGTACAACAGACACTACTTGCACGAACTTTCACCCGGAGAATTTGCCGCAGAAGCGTCGATTATCCTCTCCGAAGAAATGCACACTCGCGGTATTACGGTCACAGACGACCTTGTACTAAAATTATGGCCGATTATACGCGAGCGAATAGGCGTGTGGGAGGATTTGCGTGAGGCGATTCGCGATGCCGAGTTTGATTTCTTTTTCAAAGACCCGGTATTGGATTCCGCCCGTATATCGCAAAAAGGAGTCGAGCCAAACGTGACGCTGAAGCACCTCGCCGCTTGTGCGGAGATGCTGACCTCTGTCACCGAGGAGGATTTTACCGAGTCACACATCAAGGATCGGCTGTGGCCCTACGCAACATCAGAGGGTCGCGGGGCTGTTTTATGGCCGCTACGATACGCGCTCTCGGGCCTCGAAAAATCACCGGACCCCTTTGTAATCCTCGGGATCATAGGGAAAGAGACGGCACTGAGGCGTATTGAGGCAGCTCGATCGCAGCTTGTATGAATAGAGGACTCGCCGTTATCTCGGTACTCTGCGTACTGCTGTGCTTACCGTCCAATTCCTTCGCCCAAAATGCGCCTGCCTCAGAGGAGCGCATCAACTCCTTACAATCGCAGATTGACACCCACAAATCTGAGATCGAAAAAATTGACCGGGAAATTGCGCAATATCAACAGCAGCTTGACGCTGTCGGGACCAAAAAGAAAACACTTCAAAACACACTTTCGCAGCTGGATCTTCAGATAAAAAAAGCGACTGCGTCGATAAACGTCACAAAAAATAAAATTAGTGCAACGCAGCTCGAAATTCTCCAGCTTGAGAAGGGAATTGCAGGCAAAGAAGTTTCTATCGAAACGGGGAACCAGGGCCTGCGAGAGTCCCTGCGTCGACTCAATGAGATTGGAACCAATCCTCTTGCAGTGCAAGTGCTTTCCTCAATCGACATCTCCGAAGCGTGGGAAGACGCGGACGCTATTCAAGAACTCCAAGTGGCAGTGCGCGATCAAATCGCACGACTCGCTTCGGAGAAACAATCACTCACGGAGACAAAAAACCAGACCGAGGCGAAGCGCGCGCAATTGGTGAAGCAAAAGGATACTCTGCTTGCGCAGCAAGGCTCGCTCACGGCTCAAAAAAAGGCGCAGAACGAGCTTCTCGTTCAGACCAAATCACAGGAATCCACCTACCAATCAATTTTGAAACAAAAACAGGCGGCAAAAGCCACGTTTGAAGCAGCGCTTGGTGATCTTAAAATCCAGTTCCAGAGAGCTATTAGGCCCTCGGAAATTTTGGCCGCCGGAAAGGGGATATTGCGCTGGCCGCTCGACAACGTGCGCATCACACAGCAATTTGGAAACACCGCCTTCGCGGCTTCTGGTGCATATAATGGCAAGGGACACAACGGCATCGACCTCGCCGCTCCCGTCGGCACACCGCTGAGAGCGGCTCTTAATGGCGTAGTTTTGGGGACGGGCAACACGGATAGCATAAAGGGCTGCTACTCATTTGGACGGTGGGTGATGATTAAGCACCCCAATGGGATCAACACCATGTACTCGCACCTCTCCCAAATCAACGTTGCAGAGGGCCAAAACGTCGATACAGGGCACATAATCGGCTACAGCGGGGAAACGGGCTATGCCACAGGCCCACACCTTCACTTCGGCGTGTACGTCAGCTCGGCAACGGCAATCATTCGCCTCGGCGCCGCGAGCAATTCGACCACCCCGTGCTCAAACGCCGTCATGCCCGTCGCACCCCTATCGGGATACTTAAATCCGATGAATTATCTCTAGTACCGAGATACTCCTAACCTGAAATGAGTCTAGCCCCGTGGTGAAAACGCACGGGGTCGCACCCCTATCGGGATATCTAAATCCGATGAACTATCTCTAGTGGGGCGGAGCCTGCTTGTAATACAGTTCGCCTGACACTAACTCTAGCCGATGGCGTGAAGTTAGTGTCAGTGTGCACCAAGTATAAGATGTGAAATAGATGAGGCGGCACCGCGGGTGCCGCCTCATTGAGGGAAGATCAGCCATCAGATATGGACTTCAGCGCACCAAGATTGATTGGACCTCGGTGACCTTCTATCCACGCTGAATCATTTTGAATTTTGGTGATTTTCCCCCTTACGCCTGGATCGTATATGGATTGCACCAGCATTCCAATAGCAAACTTCTCACCGAGCTGACCAGTAGATTGAAGACCCGGAATTCTGCCGCCAACGTTGACTGGTGCCCACGGTCGAAATGTAGACATGCGTTACCCCCAAAAGAACAAGTGACGATTATCACACAGGCAAGTGGATTTTTCGAGGGTCATATTTTCTTTCCACGCTTGGACCACTCAGTTGTTTTCATGGCGCGCAACTCGACAGGCGCTGCGCGACGTAATGTGCGTAGATTTTTTTTGGGAGCGACAGGGAAGTGGCGCGAATCGTCAAGAGCCTGTACGAGCCAAGTCAGTTCTTTGTCAGACGTAACCCAACGACTGGGTGTAAATTTTGAGAGATCATACGGTGCCGAATATTCCCGCAGCGACTTCTTTCCATTCCACTCTAAATATTCGTGAAAATATGACATCGCAAGCTCGCGCGGCGACGCGTACACTGGATCTCTGTACCGAAGAATCGAGTGATTGGTCTTCGATATCGCGCCCCAGCGACCGCCTTGCATAAATAATGCGACGACGTGATCCTCGTCTGTCGGCGCTGTTCGAAAATCCATTAACAACGGCGGGGCACCATGGTACGCGAGTGCTGCGGCAGCCAAAAGGGCACCCTCAAAGCAGTGAGCAGTATTTTGCTCGATAACTCGTCTCGGCGACATGTATGTCTCGCCCGAGATCTCGAAGTTTATTGGGAGCGTGTCCAAGAAATCCTGAATTTTAGTGGGTGTCGACAATTTCGATAGCAGCGAGCGCTCGAGGGGAAGAAGGATAGACCGCAGGGTGTCACGATACGTGGCCATACAAGCATTCTAGCGCCTTGTGGGGCACAATGCGCGCCTCAGACGGTTGCCCTGGTCATGAGAGCTGCTCAGGCGTCTTGACGAAGGCATACGTCGCAAAAGATATATTGTGCGACGTTGCCATTCTCGGCCACCCTATGCGGGTAAATATTAGACAACAAAAATGCGAAAGAATACAAGCGTTAGAAAGTGTTACAGAAAAATCTCAAGTCGCTTGATCTGTCTTGCCGCTCGTCATAAATGTCTTGCATAAATATTGCCGCATTTACTCGCCCCAAAAGGCCCTACCCTATCGGGGGAGACCTCGATGCTATTTTTAGACGACCTTCCACGGAATATCGAACTCTGTAAATTCTGGTAGAAGTTTTCTTCCGTACAAAAGTCGCGACACAACTTCTGCGTGCGAAAGTGCGCCAGTAAGTGCGTTGTGCGGCTGCGGCTCTTCTGGTATTCCGCAATAGTTGAGCACGGCGTCGAGGTCAAGTGCGCTTCGGCGATGTCGCACAGGCGGCTGAAGACCCCTGTTGATCATATGCATGTAGCAGAGCGTGTGAGTGTCGATAGTTCGGTATGCAAAGGGCCACTCCGTATGCCCTGCTCGCTCTGCGGCGGCCTTCAAAAAATCACGATCAAAGGAAACATTCTGTCCCACGAGCGTCCGCTCCCCTAATGAATCGCTCCAATGCAAAAACGATTTTACGAGATCGGCCTCGGTCTGCTTTTTCGGGTCGAGTAATTCCTTTTTTGTAAAGCCGTTGACTGCAAGCGCACCATCCATAATATGTGCTCCATCCCATACCCTGCACTCTTCATAAAATCTATTGGAAGGTTGAGAAAAATCGAGCGCGCCGACACTCACTATGGAATGCTTCTTCGCCTCTGTCCCCGAGGCCTCAACATCTACGATCAGCATGCTCACAGTATAGCGCGGGTCCCACTCAGTGAGAAATCATTCAAGCCCTGTGCAATTCTTTGCTGGCTCGTACCCTGCAGCACGAGCTTGATCCGCCGTCGAATACCACACGCGATTCGCCGGCAAAATTCTGTTCACGCCCGAACACCAAGGATAACTATAGGTCTTCCCCTCGCGAGAGGCCACGTACATGCCGCCTAGGCTCCTCGGTACGACTTTGCTCGCAGAAATCCTTTCTGAAACGATCACGGCGGTTTTTGAGTCCTCTAGGGCCGAATACCTGCCGAGACCGAAGGACGCGAGGCAGGCGGCGATGACAATGGCCGCCATCCCCCACTCTGCGAGCCATCCGTCAAGACCTCCCTTGATTCCGTGCCAACTTTCAGGTATAGTGGCCATGTTAAATCATCATACATTGAGTAACCACTATGGCCCATACAAAAGCAGGCGGAACAGCGCGCAACCTAAACGACTCTAATCCCAAGTACCTTGGGGTTAAGCGAGCGGATGGTCAGAAGGTAGGCGTTGGAGAAATTATCGTTCGACAGCGCGGTACCGCCATCATGGCCGGAAAAAATATCGGTGTTGGCGTTGACCATACCCTCTTCGCGCAGACTGCTGGCACCGTAAAATTTCGAAGCACTCGCAAGACTAACTTCGACGGTCGTTCGACCACGCGTCGCATCGTAGACGTTGTATAGTTGACTGCGCCTAGGCAGCAATTATCGCGAGCGTAATTTTGCTTTGCGCGCCTCCTGCACGAATACTGAGCACGTGCTCCCCTACCTCTTTGAGAGGTTTTTCGAGTGTTATCAAATCTTCGTCAATTGCAACATTTCTTTGAGATGCGATCGCTCGCACGATATCCGCGGCCGTTATTGATTTAAAGAGGCCGCCCTTCTCCGTCGCGCGCGCTTGTATCTCAACACGCGCACCCTCAAGACTCTGAATGCTTTTTGCGCGAGCCGCATCATCCCTTGCGCGCGCCTCCATGTGCTTCTTTTGCTCAGCCTCCCACGCAGTGATCTTCTCGGGAGTCGCCTGCACCGCAAGCCCTCGTGCGATCAGAAAATTGAGCGCGTAGCCATCGGCAACGTCTTTGATTGTCCCGTGTTGTCCCACCTTTGCCACGTCTTTCAGAAGAATGACTTTCATTGCTATGAGACTACTCCGTACCGCGCAAAATCGCAACTGCCTTTTCAAGCTGCACATCTTTACCAGCGGCACGATCTTCGTCGGTAACTTCAACCACAACATCGGGAACGATTCCGTCGAGCGGAATTTGCTTGCCGCTCGGGTCGAGCCAGCGCGCCACCGTAACCTTTAGAGACGTCTCTGGGGTGATCTCGACGAGCTCCTGCACAGAACCCTTACCAAACGTATTGGTACCCACAAGTTGCGCGATTCCGTGCGCGCGCAGCGCACCCGCAAGAATCTCCGAAGCAGACGCCGATCCCCCATCGACGAGAATAATCATTTTGAGATCATCGCTGAAGACATTGCGTCCCGTGGAGCGATGAACGATGTTGCGCGTATGACCCGCATAATCCTCAGTGACAACGATTTTGCCCGACGGCAAAAACCAACTCGCCATATCTACGGCCGCTTCGAGATATCCGCCCGGATTCCCTCGCACGTCAAGAATCAACATGGAGTTCCCTGATTCCGCAAATTCCCGCAATGCGCCGCGAAAGAGATCCGGCGAATTCGAAGTAAAGCTTGCGAGATGAATGACGAACACTCCGTCAGGCCGCGCTTTCGTAATGAGTATGGGGACGTTGATGACATCGCGAACGACTCGTATTTCCTTCGGTTTATCCCAGCCTTTCCGCGCAATGAGAAACACCACTTCCGTCCCCTTCGGGCCGCGGATCTTTCGCACCGCGCTCGCCACATCGAGGCCAGCCGTATCAAGGTCATCAATCTTGAGAATAAGATCCTGCGCTTTGAGCCCCGCCTTCTCAGCGGGTGTCCCCTTGAGCGGGGATACTACCGTGAGCACTTGGTCACGCACCGCGACCTCCATTCCCACTCCCTCAAAACTCCCGCTCATGTCTGCTGCAAATTCCTCATTTTCAACCGGAGGAAGAAAGAAGGTGTACGGATCCTTCATAGACGCCGCAAGGCCCCCGATCATTCCCCATACGCGCTCCTGATTCTTCGCAAGCGTGGTGGTGGCCTGCTCGGTCGATGTGGCGACGGCGGCCGGAACAAATTTTTCATCGAGCACTTGCCACGCCTTCCAGACGGGAGAGAAATCTACACCTTCAGGCCCGCTCGTTGATGCGGCAGCGCCCGCGACGGTTCGTGACCCGACCACATATCCGCCGGAAAACGCCGCAAAAAGAAACGCGAGACCGAGCGCCGCGAGTGTTACAAAATGGAGTGGTCGATGCTCTGCAGCTGTGGGCATTATGGGATTATCGCATACCAGCGCTCCCCCTCAAACCATTCCCCGTTCTCCACAGCCATATTTGTTGCGCTATAATGTTCTCTATGCGGTCACAATATCAGCACGAGGGCCTCGTATGGATAGATCTGGAATCTCCCAGCCAGGACGATGTACGTGGAATTATTGAAACCTATCATATCGCGCCACTTATCGCCGAAGAGCTTCTCGTGCCATCGTCGAAGCCGAGAGTCGTGTTTGAAAGCGATTATGTATATCTCGTCCTTCACTTTCCTGCGCTCCGGCACAGCCACAGCAGCACGGAACAGGAGATTGATTTTATCATCGGCAAAAATTTTCTCATTACGACGCACTACGAGACAATTGATCCCCTTCATAATTTTTCTAAGGTATTTGAAGTGCATAGCGTGCTTGAAAAAAGTCGCTTCGGAGAACACGCGGGTTTTATGTTTTATTACATGCTAAAGAGCCTGTATCAAGCGGTCGAAAACGAGGTCGAATACGTTTTGCGAGAGCTGCGTCATATTGAAGAAGATATTTTTGCCGGTCACGAAGTACACATGGTTGAGAGTATATCGAACAGTTCGCGCGACCTCCTTACGCTTCGCCAGCGCATGGAGCCTCACCGAGAAGTTTTGCGTGATTTTGAGTCAGTCGCCACGCAACTTTTCGGTTCTGATTTCGCACCTTTTGTTCGATCGCTTACCGACGACTACTACCGCGTTCACAACCACATCATGCGAGCTACCGAGTCTCTCCACGAGCTTCGCGAAACCAACAATTCTCTACTCACGACAAAACAGAACGAGACGATGCGGGTGCTTACACTCATGGCGCTCCTCACCTTTCCCCTCGCGCTTCTCGTCGCCGTTCTCGATAGCAATACTATATCGAACCCCATTGTCGGTCATCCATACGACTTCTGGATTATTCTTGCGCTCATTCTTGCTCTCGGAGGCGCAATGCTTTGGTATTTTAAGTACAAGCGGTGGATGTAGGTTCGGCGAGCACGGTTCTATATGTCTGATTTATTTGAACTCATAGGGACCATGTACGTTGGGGCAGTCGATGTCGTATCTGCGCTTATACCGAGATCTTCGCGAAAATCCGCTGCCCACCCTCTGCGGCTTTACAACACAATGAGTGGTGCCATTGAGCTATTTAAGCCACTTCGAAAGGATGCGGTCAAAATGTACAACTGCGGTCCGACTGTCTACGGCAGGCAGCATATCGGCAACCTTTCGATGTTTATCTTTACGGATACGCTTCGCAAGGTACTTCTGTACAACCACTTCACCGTTAAGCAGGTCATTAATTTTACCGACTTCGGCCACCTATCATCCGACAACGACGAGGGCGAGGACAAAATGACGAAAGGCTTAAAGCGCGAAGGAATGGCGCTTTCTATAGAGAACATGCGCGTGCTCGGAGAGAAGTACGCGAATATCTTTCTCGAAGACCTTCGCCAGCTCAACGTTGACGTTGATCACGTTACCTTTCCGCGCGCGAGTGACTTTGTATCCGAGCAAATAGCGATGATCCGAACCCTGGAAGAAAAGGGCTACACCTACCAGTCGCACGGGTGCGTGTATTTTGATACTTCCCTCTTACCGGACTATGGCAAGCTCGGCAATATCAATCTGGAGGGATTAATATCGGGCGCTCGCGTCAAAGATAGCCACAAAAAACACCCCACGGATTTTTTGCTCTGGAAAGCGAGTAGGCGCGTGGGATGGATGAGCCCGTGGGGCAAAGGATTTCCCGGGTGGCACATTGAGTGCTCTGCGATGATTAGAGCGACGCTCGGCACTCAAATCGATATTCATACGGGGGGAATCGAGCACATACCCATCCATCACAACAACGAAATAGCGCAATCTGAATCTGCGACCGGCAAAAAACCCTTTGCTCAGTATTGGCTGCACCGCGCGCATATTCAACTCGAGGGTTCAAAAATTGCGAAATCTGGCGGCAACGTTATTTACCTCAGCGATGTTATCGAGCGCGGTTTTCACCCACTTGCACTTCGCTACCTTTTTTTGACCGCTCATTACCGCACTCCCTCAAACTTTACTTGGGAAGCACTCGGGGCCGCTCAAACCGCGTTCGCGAAGCTCGTCGGCTTCCGATTGTCACTCGCAGACGCTGAAAAAGACGCTGTATCAACCCATTGGAGATCGGCATTTGTGAGTCGACTTAACGACGATCTCGAAACTCCGGCAGCCATCGCGGTGGTATGGGAAATGGTTTCGGATAAGTTGCTTAGTAGTGCACAAAAACTTGCTACGCTCCTTGACTTTGATTCTGTACTTGGGCTTAACCTCGCGGAACCCGATGAGCACGCTCTCCGGCTCGCGCGTGAACACACGAGAGAAGAGGTAGTGGCCGGCGATCTACCCGACGCTATCGCCCACCTCGTCAGAGAGCGCGAAGAGGCGCGAGATGCGAAAGATTGGTCCAGGGCAGATGAACTGCGGATCCGAATTCAGTCCGAAGGATACGCGCTCGAAGACAAAGATGGCGCTACAAAAATACTCAAAATCTAGCCTTCTTATTCCTTCACAACGAAATTGACCAAGCGGCCTGGCACGAGGATAGTACGTACAATTTCTCTTCCAGCAACGCGCTCGCTCACTGCCTTCCTCGCTTCCCCTTCTATTGCTGTCTTATCCGCATCAGACGCAACATCGATCTGCGCGCGTGTTTTGCCGTTGACTTGCACTGCAATTGTCATCGTCTCAGATTTAAGATATTCCGCTTTGTAAACGGGCCACGTTTGTAAGTGGACGGACGACTTGTGGCGCTCCGACCAGAGTTCTTCCGCCATGTGAGGGGCAAACGGCGCCAGGATTTTCAAGAACGTGTCCCACTGTACTGCGCCAATTTTACCCTCTGACTCAATGGCATTGAGTAGTATCATGAGCTGACTAATGGCGGTGTTAAATTTTAGCGCCGCGATGTCCTCCCCTACTTTCTTTATCGCTTTGTGCAGAACATTCTGGAGCGCATCAACCTCCCCTTTCGCAACCATAAACTGGATTTTCCACGCACGCTCCAAAAATCGCCTCACCCCCACCACCCCATCGGGATTCCATGGATAGCTCGACACTTCGTTGTATGGCCCGATAAACGCGAGATACATGCGCACCGTATCCGATCCGAGCTGCGCGACTACGGCATCTGGATCGATCACATTCCCGCGTGATTTACTCATCTTTTGACCGTCGGGGCCCATGATGAGGGATCGGTTCATGCGACGCGTATACGGCTCTTTGTCTTTCACCAAGCCGAGATCGTACATGGCCTTCTGCCAAAAACGGCTATACAGCACGTGCATAGTCGTATGTTCAGCGCCTCCCGAATACAAATCTATCGGCATCCACTTCGCAAGTTTTTTCGGATCTGCAAATTTCGATCTGTTTTTTGGATCACAGTAGCGCAAAAAATACCACGAAGAGTCTATGAATGTATCGAACGTATCAGTCTCTCGCTCCGCCGGCTTTTTACATTGCGGGCACTTTACCTTCACCCACTTCGTAGCCTTCGCAAGCGGCGACTTGCCACTCCCCTCCGGTAGATAGTCTTTGACCTCCGGCAACTTCACAGGCAAATCTTTATTCGGCACCGCGACAGGCCCGCACACGGCGCAGTGAATAATCGGTATGGGCACTCCCCAATATCTCTGACGCGACACGATCCAGTCACGAAGTTTGTAAGTCGTCTTTACTCGTCCATACTTTGCCGTAATTCTTCCGATTGCTTCGCGATTCATGAGGCCAGTAAACTCTCCGGAGTCAACAAGTATTCCCTCCTCTGTATATGGCTGGTATCCGGTCACGCGCTTCCAAGCAATCATCACATCGGGACGATTGATAAACCGAGAAAATTCTTCGGGCCCGTACCAACCCACATCATGACGTGACTTTTCGTGCTCGGAAACAATATCTTGCTCGCCGTTTTCTAGACTGTACAAAAGCGGCGTAAAATCTACGAGACGATTTACCTTTTTCTCTACGCTGTAATATTTTCCCCATATATGACCGCCGAGAGATCGCACAAGCTTTGCGCTCCGATATCCAGTCTCCTCGCGAATTTCGCGTATGCCAGCCTCCACGGCATCTTCTCCTTCTTCAATACCACCCGAGACGCACTCATTGACCTTCGTCGGTTTGAAGTGCACTCCGAGGTATTTGTCCTCCGACCAGTGCTTTACAATCGCAAACACAGATTTTCGGCGCTCAAGCGGTTCTCCTTCGCGTACCGCATCAAGCCCGCCCTTGAAAAGCGAGAGTGGTTCAACCACCTCCTTAATTGGTAGTTTAAACTTAGTAGCAAACTCATGGTCGCGCTCGTCGTGCGCAGGGACTGCCATAATCGCGCCTGTACCGTAGTGGGCAAGCACATAATCTGCTATCCAAACGGGGATCTTCTCTCCTGTCGCCGGATTGATGGCTCTCACACCCTTCAACTCCACTCCCGTTTTCTCTTTCTGGTCTGCCATCCTCTCCAGCTCCGTCTTTCGCTTTGATGCCTCAACGTATGTTTTTATTTCGTCAGCGTTTGCGCACAGACCACTCCGTATAAAATCCGAGACCCAACGGTGCTCAGGAGCCAATACCAGGTACGTCGCGCCGAAAAGCGTGTCCGCGCGCGTGGTAAAGACTCGCATAGTAGGCCTGAGCCACATAAGCACGTCTGGCTCAGTGTCACCTGTAAAGTGCGTCGCATTCGATACACCTAGCTCAACGCGCGTACCGAGCAAATCCGCAAGGGCTTGCGCCTGTTGATCTGAGATGGCGTGATCGCGTGGATCGTGCAAAACCGTAAATGAACCAACGTTTCGCTTAATAGCTTCAGAATCAAATTTCCACGACCACGTTTTTTCAAACAGTCTCTTTTTGTCTTTAAACTTCGTATCCACAAAGCCCCCGATGGTTACCAGCCGCGCAACGGGCTTCGTAAGTTGCTCCGCCACTTTGAGCGCGAGCACGGCCCCGAGACTGTGGCCAACGATCACAGTGCGTTCATCGTACGTCGTCGCGCTTATTGCGTACTCGACCTGCTCGCGCTCCGTGGGATTATCAGTGTTGGGAAGGCGCGGAATAACTACTTCGTGACCCATTTTTTCCAGCTCCGCCTTCACCCACTTCCACCGCGGCGCATCAGGAGTTCCGCCAAATCCGTGAAAAATCACAAACTTGTACTTCTGACCAAGATCGAGGACAAAATCTATCTCGGCTCCTTCACTTCGACCAATCCAATTTCTCTGAGATTCTTTGATCTGCTCCGGCCAGTCCAGTCCATCGAGGTCGTCGATCAGTCGGTCTGCATAATCAGTAATCTTTATATTCCACTGCAACATTTTCCTCTGCACGACTTCGCTGTCGCATCGCTCACATCTTCCAGAAACCACTTGTTCATTTGCGAGTACCGTCTTGTCCTTCGGGCACCAGTTTACCGCGGTCTCTTTACGATATGCGAGCCCCTTTTTGAAAAATTCGAGAAAAAGCCATTGCGTCCATTTGTAGTACGCCGGATCACACGTAATCACTTCTCTCGACCAATCAAAGGATGTGCCCATGGAGCGGATCTGCTTCTTCATGAACTCGATATTCCTGTACGTCCATGTACGCGGATTTATGTTGTTCTTTATGGCAGCGTTTTCGGCGGGCAAACCAAACGCATCGAAGCCGATCGGATAAAGCACATTTTTCCCCTGCATCCGCTCCGCGCGCGCAAAAATATCTGGTACAGCAAATGCGTACCAGTGACCGACGTGCAGATTTCCCGAGGGGTATGGAAACTCGACGAGTAGGTAGGAATTTTTCTTCCCTTTTACTGAATCTCGGGTCCTGTAAAGTTTCGATTTATCCCATCGCGCTTGCCACTTTCGTTCAATTGCCCGATGATCATATTTTTTCATACGATTTCTGCTTGCCCGTCCGAAGCTTTCCTGACCTTCGTAGCTTTAGCGAAGTAGGTAGCGAAGGAGGGCCACTTTTTCTCAATTTTGGTATGGTCGTACTTCTTCATTGGATGAGCGTATCATATCCCTCCGCAAAGGAAAAACCTCTGCACCAACGGTCCTCTCGCCTCTGCAGCCTTACAAATTCTTCATTTTAGAGTACGGAGGGTACCGCTCCGGGTCTATGGTACGTTCAAAACATACTCGGCCTGCGGCATGATGCCATACGTCGTTTTCAAGGCTCGCTGCCTTCCCCTCAATCATCGGTGCTGAGACTGGGCGCGCTCCCATGTAACTATTCAACTGACCCTCGGCATTGAACACTGCGCAGAGCTCGAAGATCATGCTACCTTTTGCCGAGTACTCATAACTTTCTCCCGTCTGCGGGTCGCGCGGTACAATTGTGCCGCTGATAGGATCGTGCAGGTCGCTAAGTAACGAGGGCATTCTTTCTTTACTCTGCCAGTAATTTACGATCATGGATTGTATCGAGACAAGATCATTCAACTTCTGATCATCAAGACGCTGCAAGCGAGCCTGAGCCGGAGATCCTACAATAAAGAAACCAGCGATAACAGTGCAGAAAACCAGAAGCAACGTAGCGACACTGACATAGCGATTGCGCTCAGGGTACTCACTCCAGTAGTTCCAAATATCTGCCAAGAAGTGCATGAGGCCAACCGCGGCCACGAGCAGCACAACGAGCGCCTTAAGAATAAACCGAGTCGTTATCTCTTCTCCATTCAGAAATGTATAAAGAACAAAAATCAAATCACCGACAATCGCGGCGCCGGCTACGAATACGGTCAGGTAGAGCGCCCACCTACGAACCCATATCTCCTTACGTGACTGATCCTTTCTCATATCGCGGCGTATGAGGTACATCAGCGCCAAAAAGGCTGGAGTGAGGACAATAAGTGCAGCCATCTCCCAGCTTATCCCGCTCTGGTACGGGTCCGAGGGATAGTAATCCAGAGGATCCGGCATTGCATAATCCACGTAGTTCCACACGAGCGCGATGTAATTAAAAACCGCCACGTAGAGCGCTATAACAGCCCCGGCCCACAGGAAGAAATCCTTTGGTGTTACTTTTGAGGTATTCATGTTCGTTTATTTAATTGTTAAACGTGCCTCTATGCGAGATATCCGCTTATCGTGTTGAAAAACTGCTTCTGCATCCTTATCGACAGCCTTCGAAATAATCTTTACTTCACGAACAATCTCGTCAATCTTTTTTAACTGACCATTAGTACTAAAAGCCCTTTCAATCATCCTCTCAACATCATTTTTTGTTGGCAACTCTGCCACCTGCTCTCCCAGAGAAACAACCGCCTTCAATACCGACCCTAGCGATGCCTTCGGCTTTACCATAAAGGAATGGTATATCGCCCGAAACAAAAGTCAAAGTGCAGACTGCGCGTGCAGGCATGAGCACTACAGACACTAACTATGCAAGAACTCCATCACGTCGCCGTCCTGTACGATGTATTCTTTACCCTCGGTACGCAAGACTCCCTTATCCCGCGCCTTTGACCACGATCCGGCTCCGAGCAAAACGTCCCATTGCACCACCTCGGCGCGGATAAACCTGTCTCGAAAATCGCTGTGTATCGCTGCGCCAGCCTCTGGCGCGGTCGAGCCTCGATGTATCGTCCAGGCGCGCGTCTCTTTCTCTCCTGTCGTAAAGAATGAGATAAGATCGAGAAGTGCGTACCCTCCCTTGATGAGCGCATCAAGTCCATCGTCGGCCACTCCGAGCTCGCGACGAAAATCCCCCTTTTCGTCTTCATGCACATCCGAGAGATCATTTTCAACACCCGCGTCCACGACAACGTATCCCGCGCCCTCGCCATCAAGAAATTCTTTCAGCTCACGCCAACGAGGTCCGCCTTCCGCATCCACATTGACCGTTCCACTTTTTCTGTTGAGCACGTACAAAATCGGTTTCATAGTGAGTAACTGAAAACTCTTAGCGACCTCTCCCTCACGCTCATCAAGCAATACCGTTCGCGCAGCCTTACCCGCCTTAAGTGAAGGCACAATTTTTCGGAGCACGTCGCGCTCGGTAATTAATTCTTTATCTCCCCCCTTGGAATCGCGCTCCAGACGATCGAGCCGCTTTTCGGCGCTCTGGAGGTCGGCGAGCACGAGCTCCATGTTGATGATTTCGATATCGTGCCGTGGATCTACTTCACCTGCGACATGATGCACGTCTTCGTCATCGAACATCCGCACCACCTGCGCAATTGCATCAACCTCTCGAATGTGTGTGAGAAATTGATTACCGAGTCCCTCCCCCTCCGAAGCCCCCTTTACGAGCCCCGCAATATCCACGAACTCAACTATAGCGGGGACAATTTTCTGAGTGTTAGACATCTTTGAGAGAGCCTGCAATCGATGATCCGGCACAGCAACAACACCCACCGAAGGATCAATGGTGCAAAAAGGGTAATTCTCGGCAGGTACGCCCTTGCGCGTGAGCGCATTAAAAAGGGTCGATTTGCCAACGTTTGGCAATCCCACAATTCCAATTGAAAGCCCCATAATCGGCTCATCCTAACAGTTTTCCGGGATTTTTCTATGTCGGCGCTATCGGCCGAGACGACCGAGCTCCTGGACTTCAGCGAGCCAACGAGCCTTCCGAGAAGCTGGAATATTTTCTGAAGGGCCAAACCAGGTAGATCGGACGGAAAATCCCGCAAACCAAAGAATCCCCCACCGTAGCTGCGCGTTTACATTGCCCGGCAGAAAACGAACAAGCCAGGGGGGCGTACCACTCGTGAGAATAGTCCGAGCCGTCTTGCCTCTGAAAAGACGATGCCAAAAAATTGTTCGTCGACCCGCCGGCGTTTTGATGTATCGAAATGCCGATCCGGGAAGCCACGCGCGGTCAAACAATCCCTTCAAGAGTGCAGGCATCCCCACCCACCAGACAGGGTAAATGATTACAAAGTGATCCGCCTCGACAAGAAGACGTTGAAATTTTTGCAGATCAGGTTCGAGCGCTTGCATCGCACGGTAACCCTTGTGCAGTACGGGATCAAACTGCATATCGCCGAGGTTGAGTCGATTTACCGTGTGGCCCGATTTTAGAGCGGCCGCACAATACTCATTCGCAATTTCTCCGCAAAATCCAGACGAATCCGAGTGCCCGAGAAGCACGAATATTTTCTTATGATTCATGGGTCAGAGTGTATCACGCCGCACCATGGTCTCTCGCTCTAACTTTTCCGCACGCTCTTTCTCTGCTTCTGTTTCAAATTCATCCACAACATCATGCTTTCCGATCTGGCCGAGCCGGAACGCTCGCACTGTTTTTAAGCTGAAATAAAAGGAAGACAAAAATATTATTGCAATGGTGAGTCGGAGGATAAAGGATATTGGGCTAGATGTATCGTACTGCAAAATGCCCCACGTGCCGTACACGAGGACTCCCACTCCAGAAGCAATAGTACTTCCCATAGAAACAGCCGGATCCTTTGGACTGGTTAACGCTGCAAGAGCGACAATAACCAACGCGCCCACCACCATGAAAGGAAACTCGACGCGCAAGTTACTTCCGTAGAGAGGCGCGCCGATAAGCATAAGCGTCGCGGCCCCGATCAAAAGTTGCCGAGCGTATGAACCGTAGTAGTGAGGAATATGCTCAAAGTGCCCAAGGCCTGGCATGTTCCATATCGAATCAACACGGCCGCCGTCTCCACCTTCTGACATGTCACAATGATGACACGCTATTGTTTTCCCGCAAGTGCGAGTATTGCCTTTGTATCGTCTTCGCCTTTCACCGCATTGCGGTGGGTGTATCCACAGCTCTCGCATAGGTGGATAATCCGATATTGATTCGTTGAGCCCTCTATTCTCAAAGGCTTCATCATTCCCCCACAGGTAGCCGCTCTGTCGCCAGGATGAACGTCTACGTGCTTACTCCAAAGGCATCGTGGGCAATGATTTGTGTATCCGCTCCCCTTCACTTGCGCGCCACAATGTTCGCACGCAAAATTCTCGACCGTTTTCGTAAAACTCATTGGTAGAAAGTACCCCGATATCGGGCGGCCCGCAACTACTGAATCGTTACCACCGTATTTTTACTCGTCGCGGTGCCTGCGGAGTTGGTGCATTGCAACGCGAGAGAAATAGTGCCCGCGATTGACGTGAGTGGCGCACCCAATACCTTCGCCCCTTCACCCCCTATCGCAAACGGCTGCCCGTTTTGCGACACAGTGCAAGACCCCGCTTGCATTCCGACGGATGACCAAACGATAAGCGTGCTGCCATTTCTCGTAACGGTCGGTGATTGCGCAATGATGAGCGATGCAGACGACATTGCAATTTGGGGAGTCGTACTCGATGTTTGACCGACTCCAGGAGAACTTGTCGCGCCCGTAGATATTCCACTACCTGTTCCAGTCTGCGAACCACTATTGGTACCTGATCCCTGCGTCGAGCCGCCCGTTCCACCCCCGCCGCTTGCACCAGACCCCCCACTTGTACTTGTGCTACCAAGGCCAGCCAACCACTGAGCTAGCCCTGCGGCAATACTAGGCGTGGCGGATGTGTTGTAATTTGTTTGAAAAGTTCGGTATGGATCGGCCGTTGGCGGAATGAAGGTAGGAGGATAGTACTCGTTCATGCCCACATCCGCATCACTGAACGCCAGCGAGATTCCGGATGCATCTACATAGTTACCAGGCACGTTCACCGCAACCCCCGCCACTTTCAATTTCGCTGCAAAAGAATTCAAAATATCCGTGTACGTTTTTCCAGCAAAGATTTTTGGATTGTACAGCGTTTCTTTCACAAACACCGTCGAAGCGAGTGCATTTGGAGTCTGCATGTAGCCAGCAATAAACCTCACCGACCCGGCTTGGCCTAGGAAATGGCCTAAGTAAAGACCGAGGGATGGGTCAATTTTTGCCTGAATAAAAAGTTTTTCATTTCTGTCTAATGTTTCTCTCAGTGCAAAGGCGGTTACCTTGGCGGAGGTCACGGGATCTCGTCGGCTTTCCAATCTAAGCGAGCTACCGTACAGAGCTTTAGTAGCGCGCAACCATGAATCCTCAGTCCATTGGAACATTCCGACAGCGGTCGAAGTAGTATTCGCGATGGTTGCGTTACCGTTACTCTCTATATTTGCAATTTTTCCCAAAATACCTACAGGCAACCGATACTGTTTTGTTTCCAGTTCAAAAAAGATTTGATTCAGAGATACGGTGATGAGGGCGTTCGCAGACCCGAAAAGAAAAAGAACTACGAGCGCTCCTAAAATAACCGGTCGCCTTAGCATTTGATCATTATATACTCACTCCTTAATGAAGGATGGAATTGTGTTGAAAACCTTTAGCGATGCGTCGTGTTATTGGACGACTATATCAACGACACGGCGATTCAAAACGCCACCGAAATCGGTGCAGTCGAACTTAATCGTGGTCGTACCGGATTGTGAAGTGTGTGGGACACTAAGAACCGAACTCCCCTCCGAACCGACTCCAAAAGGAATGTCGTTTTGGGTAATGGTGCACGATGTAGGGATCATACCGACAGAGGTCCACGCAATAACGGTGCTTCCATTGCGCGGAATGCTGCGAGTTTGCGCAATGATGAGCGAGGCAGCGGGAATTGACCTCGTTGACGTGGAGTAAATCGGGGTAACCGAGACCGCGGGAGGTTGAGTGGTTGGCTGAGTCTGCATCGGGGTCCCGCCAGTTGTGTACCCCTGATTTGTCGTCATTGGGTTAAACGCTTGCATCGGCGGCATCGGCGGTGGAGGCGGCATAAACGGTGTCGGAGAAAACATCGGCTGGGACATGTATGGCATCGATTGTCCGCATGGCATAAGCATCATCGGGGCAGTGCTCACCATACACATCTGATTTTGCTGAGTCGGGTTATAGGGATTTCCAAAAGGATTTCCACCCATTACGTTGTTTCCAACGGCCGAATACGCAGTGCCCGTTTCGTCGGATACCCATATTCCGTTCGGAGGGACGGGTGGCTGCATGCCGCCGATGGTGCCGGAAGGCTCAATGTGCCACGGCTCAACAACCATTGGGTAGCGAAGCCCAAAACCCGAGTAATTCCGGTGTGCCCATGCACACGAAGATATTTGTGCGATACAATCGGCAGTTGCTTGCGATCCGACTCCCGAACCTTTCAATTTTCCCTCGTAGTGAAGATCGGCGGCGAGGCCATAATTGTGTTTTGATTGCCCTGGCGGCGCAACGGGAGCTCCCGTCCTTCCTGCAGCAACATACGTTGCGTACATTTGTTTTTGGCGTTCAACGGATCTGTATCCCGATACAATAGTGATATTTTTTCCCTCTGCGGCCGCCAGTTTCGTCAACCCATACAGTCTGCAGGCAAATATAGGATTCAAACCGCTTACATCGGTGGGATAACCGGATCTGTTGATTTGTTGCAGGTACAAAAACGGATTTTCGGTGCAGCCGCCATAGATGAGCGGTTTATCTCTATCGCAAAACTGCCCACCTGCTGGAATGGTCACGCCCGCCGCCTTCAGGCCTTCTTTTTCTTCCGGAGTAATCTCGTGGCAGCCAGGATCTATCTCCCCATACGACGCCGAGGGCAAAATTATTACTACAAGCAGCACCAGACCTGAGAGGACTTTTGCCAAGTTCACGATTAAAAGTGTAGCACACAGCAAAAGCTCGACGACGGCTCGTCGGTTGAAATTGTGAACTACGCTCCGACTCGTGGGTTCGGTTACAACAACACAACCGCCTTGTTACTTGAGCACTCCACAACACCGGATTCGATTTGAAATTCCCGCGTTTCGCCCGCAGCGTTGAGCACGCGAATCGTTCCTTTCTTCAGCGTCGTCACGATCGGTTCATGGTGCGGAAGAATGGTGAACACACCCGCAGCGCCCGGGAGCGTTGCCGATCGTGCTTGGCTGTCGAAACGCGTCTCGCCGACACTTGCGATCGTAAGCAAAAAAGTGTTTGGCTGATGCATACTACGCGGCCTTCACTTCATCGATTCCGCCCTTCATGTAGAACATCTGCTCGTTTTGGGTATCGTGTTTACCAGCGAGAATGTCTGCAAAAGCGCGCACAGTCTCGGCGAGTGTTACGTACTTACCCTTCGCGCCGGTGAAGGTCTCGGCCACGGCAAACGGCTGCGAGAGGAAACGTTGAATCTTTCGCGCGCGATACACAAGCTTTTTGTCCTCCTCAGAAAGCTCTTCGATACCGAGAATTGCGATGATGTCCTGCAGATCCTTATAGCGCTGAAGCACGCGGCGAGTTTCGTTGGCCACTCGGTAGTGTTCTTCGCCTACGATTTCCGGCGTAAGCGCAGTCGAGCCAGATTCCAACGGGTCGATGGCAGGGTAAATGCCGAGCGATGCAAGCTGACGCGAGAGCACGATGGTTGAATCGAGGTGAGAGAAGGTGGTGGCGGGCGCGGGATCGGTGAGGTCGTCGGCTGGCACATAGATGGCCTGCACGGAAGTGATAGAGCCCTCAGTGGTTGAAGTGATGCGCTCCTGAAGGAGGCCCATTTCGTTGGCGAGAGTTGGCTGATATCCCACAGCCGACGGCACGCGCCCAAGGAGCGAAGAAACTTCCGATCCCGCCTGCACAAAGCGAAAGACGTTGTCCATGAAGAAAAGTACGTCTTTGCCGCCCTCGTCGCGAAATGCCTCGGCCATCGTAAGACCTGAGAGCGCAACGCGAGCGCGTGCTCCCGGCACTTCGTTCATCTGCCCGAAGACGAGCGCGGTCTTCTCGAGCACTCCAGAATCTTTCATTTCATGGTAGAGGTCGTTGCCTTCGCGCACGCGCTCGCCGACGCCGGCAAACACCGAGTACCCGCCGTGCTCGGAAGCAACGTTGTGAATGAGCTCCTGAATGAGCACGGTTTTGCCGACGCCTGCGCCGCCGAAAAGTCCGACCTTACCACCCTTGATGAAAGGCGCGAGAAGATCGATCGCCTTAATACCTGTCTCGAAAAGTTCGGCTTTTGTGGATTGGCGTACGAACGACGGTGGGTCTTGGTGAATCGGAAGCCTCTTTACATCCTTCGCTACCGCAGGCTTTCCGTCGATCGGATCACCCACCACATTAAACATGCGCCCGAGAGCGGCCTCCCCGACCGGCACACTAATCGGCGCTCCCGTGTCGGATACCTCAACCTCCCTCGCAAGATCAGCGGTGTCTTGCATCGCGATGCATCGTGCGCGATTGAGCCCGAGATGCTGCACGACTTCGAGTGTCATCGTCCCGTTCTTTCGAGACACGTGAAGGGCGTTCTTAATAGCTGGCAGCCCCTGGTCGAAACGCACGTCAACGACTGGCCCGATAATTTGTGTGATAGTTCCTTTAGACATATTTACGCAGGCAATTTAACTCCACTCTTTTTTGCGATTAATTTTATCCATTCTTCGTGGCGACTTAGTTGAATCTTCACCGCAGCGTACTCCATCGTGAGCTCGCTGACGGCTTTCGCCAAATTATCAATCGCCTTCATCACCTGTTCGAATCTTTCATCTATGCGTCTTTCGAGTTGGTCGATCCTACTGTTATCTGCCTTCGTAACTAAGGCATCGATAACCCGATCAAGCTTCGCATCCAGTTCCTTGAATCCTATTTCCTTTCTCCTGGTCATAAATGACGATTATACGCGGTCTTAACAAAATTCCTAGTAGCTCCTTACTCTATCTCATCGCTTCGATGCCGCTCGTAATCTCCGACACCTCCCGCGTAATCGCCGCTTGGCGAACTTTGTTGAAGGTGCGTGTGAGGTTGTGCGCCATCTCCTTGGCCTTGTCGGTTGCATTTTTCATCGCGACCATGCGTGCCGAGTGCTCGGAAGCCTTGGACTCAAGGAGGGCATGGAAAATGCTGATATTAACGAGCTTAGGAAGGAGTACACGAAGTATGCTGTCCGCATCGGGTTCTATCGTATACGCCGAAACGCGATGAGATGTCATCTCATCGTGAAGCGGAGCGTATTTACCTCGTGCGGGTCTGATGCCAGCGACCATGGATCGTATGATTTCGGGCGTAATAGGGACGATCTGCCGCACTACGGGCTCTTGCTCGAAGGTCGATATAAAGTTCTGGTACGCGACAAACACGCTCCCCACCTCGCCGCTTTCGTGCCAGCCAAGAATCTTTCGCGTTACATCCGACATATCCCCTTCAGCGATAGCGTCCGATTTGTTGTCGGCGCGTTCTCGCACATCGTACCCCCGCGAAGCGAAGTAATCGCTCCCGCGCCGGCCGTACCCCACGATAATTACATCCTCTTTCTTGAGATCCTTTTCGCGAATCATCTGCTCAACCGCACGTATAACCCCGCTGTTGAGCGCACCCGCGAGTCCTTTGTCGCTCGTGATAACGATGATGCTAGTTTTTGCTCCGCTGCGATCATGCATGAGCGGATGCTGCGCGGCATCAACAGTGCCCGAGAGTTTCTCCAAAATCGAAAGCGCCGCAGCAGCATACGCACGGCCTGAGAGCGCTCGTTCTTGCCCTTTGCGCATCTTCACCGCAGAGACAGCCTCCATCGCATGAGTCACCGTGCCCGTCTTTTTATACGAGAGGATTTTCAGCTTGATGTTTTTCAGCGAGGCCATGTTAGATTTTGTTGTGAGCGTTAGCGAACTAGAAAATCTTACATCCTGAGCAAAGTCGAGGGATTATTATTTCGATGAGGAGAAAAATTCCGAATGGGCCAGCCTAAACGACTCAAATGCGGCGTTGAGTTCCTTTTTCAAATCGTCGGAGACTGCACCAGCATCTTTAATGCTTTTGAGCGTCTTCGCGTGTTGATCCTCCAAGTACGCCACGAGCTTTGCTTCCACGTGCGTCACCTGTGCGACGGGCACCTCCAGAAAGAATTTATGATTGGCAGCGTAGAGCACTGCGACTTGCATCTCCACGGGAATAGGCGCTCCGTTCTTCTGCTTCAGCACCTCCACCATTCGCTGACCCGACGCGATACGATCTGCCGTCACCTTATCGAGATCTTGCGCAAATTGCATGAACGCCTCCAGCTCTCGAAACTGAGCGAGCTCGAGCTTGAGTCCGCCTGCTACGGATTTCATCGCCTTCGTCTGAGCCGCAGATCCTACGCGCGAGACAGAAATACCGACATCGATCGCGGGTCGCACGCCTTTGTTGAAGAGTTCTGCGATCAAGAAGATCTGACCATCTGTGATCGAAATGACGTTGGTCGGAATGTAGGCCGAAACGTCCCCTTCCTGCGTCTCAATAATCGGGAGTGCAGTGATAGAGCCTCCGCCCTTTTCCTCACTCAAGCGACACGCGCGCTCAAGCAGTCGAGAATGTAAGTAGAAAATATCTCCTGGATACGCCTCGCGTCCCGGCGGACGTCGCAGAAGGAGCGAGAGTTCGCGGTACGCAACCGCCTGCTTGGAGAGGTCGTCGTAAATAATGAGTACATCTTTCCCCGCGTCCATGAAGTACTCGCCGATAGCGACGCCTGAAAACGGCGCGATGAATTGAAGCGCGGCAGGCGCGGATGCTGGAGCGTCCACAATGATCGTGTATTCGAGCGCACCCTCCTTGCGCAATTGCTCGACGATTCGCGCAGTCTTGGATTCCTTCTGGCCGATCGCGACGTAAATACAGATGGGTCGTTTCTCTTTTGGCTCGTTGCGCTGGTTGATTATCGTGTCGATGGCCACGGTCGTCTTGCCGATAGATCGATCGCCAATGATCAGCTCGCGCTGCCCTCGACCGATTGGAATCATCGAGTCGATTGCTTTGATACCGGTTTGCAATGGCACCGACACCGACTTTCGATCAATAACACCGCTTGCCTGTCGCTCGACAGGCATCATTTTCGTATTTTTGAAAGGCCCCTTTCCGTCGATCGGCTCGCCAAGCGCATTCACCACACGCCCGAGCAAATCTTCACCCGATGGGACCGAAAGGATTTTGCCCGTCGATTTCACCGTCATGCCTTCTGCCACGCGCGAGGTCTCTCCCAAAATCGTTGCGCGCACCCCATCCTCTTCAAGGTTCAAGATGAGACCATAGAGCGGTCCATGTGTTTCCAAGGAGTCCGCGAGCTTTTTACCTTTCCCTTCTTCAAAATGGATGATTTCGCTCATCACTGCCTTCGACAAGCCATCGATCGCGACCACGCCGTCCCCGACCGAGGTCACGCGCCCCACATGCTCACTCTCGTGCGTGGGCACAAAGTGCTCGATCTCGCGTATGATTTTTTCAACTACTGAGTTATCCATAAATTATTGAGTGGTCCGATTATACAGTGTAAGCAGCTGTTTCTTAAAACTTGCATCGACGAGAACTTCGCGGCCCTCAAGTCGCCACCCCCCGATAAGGGATTCATCGACGATGGTAACGAGGTCTTTTGCAGATACGCTGAGCTCTGAAAGTACTGCGCGAATTTCTTTTTCTGCGACATCACGGTCACCGGCGTGAGCAACACTGACCGTCATTCGACTCTTCTCACGCGCACGTTCTGCCGCTTGAGCAAATGCCCGCCCAATTTTCGGAATGAGCATTATTCGGCCGGTACGTTCGAGTGATTTCCGTACCGACGCCACCGCATCAGTAGGACTTACGCCTTTTGAAAGAAGTCTCAACAGTGCTTGTGCGTATGCGTTTTCCATAGTTATTTTATAGTGAGTTGCCTGTGGTGAGCGTATCGAACCATCGAACTATGCGGATTTCTGCCTCAGTATTTTCTCAGCTGCCAAGACAGCAGCCCGCGCAATTTCCTTTTCGCTCTTTTTCAACGCCTCTCTTTGCGCCTCCTCGGCTCGCTCAGCGGCGTCCTTGAGGGTTGCCGCAGCTCGCGCCTCTGCACTTTGGACAATTTCAACCCCCCTTTCCTCCGCGCGCACTCGCGCTGTGGCGATAATCCCCTCCGCCTCTCTCCCCGCCTCGCCTTTCATGGAGTCGCTTGTGGTTTTAGCCTCTGCAAGACTTCTTGCTGCGGCTTCCGCATCACGTACCCCATCCGCGATCTTCTGCTGCCTGTCGTCAATAACCTTCAGAATCGGTTTATAGAGCAGGTAGGTGAGTACGCTGAGGAGCACTACGAAGTTTACCGCCTGCACCAAGAGCAGTTTCCATTCAACTCCAAATGCCGCGAAGAGTTCACTCATAGCGCGATCAGGTCTATACTTACGTAAACTTAATGATGAAACCAACGACGAGTGCGAAGATTGCGAGCGCGTCGGTAACCGCAATACCAATAAACATGTTTGTCTGTATTTTTGCCGCGGCATCAGGATTGCGACCAA
Source organism: uncultured Candidatus Saccharibacteria bacterium (assembly GCA_964437185.1). Classification (GTDB taxonomy): domain Bacteria; phylum Patescibacteriota; class Minisyncoccia; order Phycocordibacterales; family UBA2100; genus UBA10103. The sequence continues at coordinate 105,586 of CAYTFU010000002.1, forward strand.
TTGCTTCCAGTGCACGCCCAACGAGCAGACCGAGACCAATTCCAGGCCCCATCACCCCAAACCCCACCACAAACGCCATACCCAATGTCTTTGCGACCTCAATATCCATACGATTCTGTTATAAATAATAATTTTTAAAGCCAAAAGGATACTACCATATATTTTTTCCCGCTCAATGCGCCTCACTGGCATGTGCATCCGTGACGGCCAACTTGATGAAGAAGAGCGTGAGCAGAGCAAAAATAGCGGCTTGCAAGAATCCGATAAACAGCTCGAACATCATGAGCGGCACCGGAGCCATATATGGAGCGAAGTGCGTGACGACGACGATAAGGATTTCGCCGGCAAGTATATTTCCGAAAAGACGAAACGAGAGCGATATAAGACGTGCGACCTCTCCGATAAGCTCGACAAGCCCTACGGCAAAATCGAGCGGCGAGTGAAAATTGATGAATTTCCCACCGTATTTGATGATACCGAGCGCCGCTATGCCACCAAGCTCTATTACAAGCACTGCGATGATCGCGAGCGCAAGCGTAACGTTGAGATCAGTGTTCACACTGCGGAATAAGGGGAAAAATTCGTGTTCTCGAAAGAAACCGATGCTACCGATTCCGGGCGTAAATTCGAGAAAATTTGAAGTAAAGATAAAAAGAAAGAGTGTAATCAAAAAAGGAAAATACTTGCGTGCGAGCTCCTTGCTCCCGAGGGTCTCCGTTACGTAATCATATACATACCCGATGAGTGATTCGAGAACAATCTGAAACTTGCCGGGAATCATTTTGATTCGCGAACGCATGATGAAAGCGATAGCCACCAACAAAATGATCACCCCCCAGCTCGTAACGAGAGTATTGGTGATGGGGAGACCCATAAACGTCCCCAATTTTTCCGCCGCGATCGCGACGTGAATTCCCGATTCCGCGGCCTCACCCACCTGAGCCGCGACCTCCGCTGCCGCCTGAGTCGTGGTCGCAAGTTCGGCAATTTCCTTCATAAAGTAGCGCTATACTAGCACGTCTTTTTCGACATCGAAACCTTAGCGAGCCTAGGAAAAATTCCGTATACGATCCGCCGCGATTTGTTCCGCCCCCCTAAATCCGTGCTCAACTCCCGCCACAATGGAAACCTGATCTCCTTTTTTCTTGTGACGCGCGAACCACTCTGCAATTTCCTGCGCTGGTCGGTCGGCATACTCGTCACTTTCCGCGATGAGCACGAGCGTTGGTAATTTTATGGAGCGCAGTGTGCGCGGACTTACCATAGGACTCCAGTAGGGAAATATTTCCTCCGGCCCAGTCCCTGAATACAGACTCAGGAATCGCTGTGCATCGAGCGTTTCGTGCCACACCCCGTCGGGTAGGAGCGAATGTTTCTTGCCGCGTCCCACAAGGGCACGCGCAAGACTCGTTGCTCGCACAATTGCTGCCTTGCCACGCAAATGCACTTCGGCTGCATAATCGCTGATAGGCGCGAGGAGCACAATACCCCTCACTCCCTTTCCCCGCTTTGAGGCCCAATACACTGACTTCTGACAGCCTGTCGAATGACCAACGAGAATAATTTCTTTCGCGCCCTGCTTCTTTGCAAAATTTATCGCACCCTGAATGTCGTCGACGCAATCGGTAAACACTTCGTGCGCCGATCCTCCGCGCAAACTTTTTTTGGTTCTGTCGGTGCGCGAAATTCGAGCGATGCCATCGTGCCCGCGATTATTAAAAGCGAGAACGGCTGCATCGCGCGCGACGAGCTTTTCCATAATTCCGAGCTTGCTAAACATTGAGCTCCCGAGCCCATGCACCCACACATACGCCCTTTTGGGTTTTCCGGGCTTGCCCTTCGTAGCCTTGGCGATGGAGGGCCCAAACCAAATGCCGTTGAGCAAAATCTTTTTTGGAGTAACAATCTCGACAATATTGCACCGACGCACGGAGTCCATACTCACGTCCCCTCTTGCCAGCTGCTGAGATACTTTTCTTGCTCAGGCGACAGGACGTCGAGCTGACATCCCATCGCTTCGAGCTTTAGCTGCGCGATCATGCGCTCCATTTTTTCGGGAATATCAAAAACGGTCGGCGTAAGCGGTATTTGCTGCGTCGCCATCCACTCGCACCCGAGCGCCTGCGTGGCAAAACTCATATCCATCACACTTGCGGGGTGACCCTCCGCCGCTGCGAGATTCACGAGCCTCCCCTGCGCGAGCACATAGATCCTTTTTCCCTTAACTTTATACTCTTCGACAAATGCGCGAGGAGTGGTGGGATCACCTTCTGCGACCGCCCGCAGATCCTTGAGATTAATTTCCACATCGAAGTGCCCTGCGTTGCAAACAATTGCACCGTCTTTCATGACCTCAAAATGCGATTTCGTGATGACGTCGATATTTCCGGTCACGGTACAGAAAAGATCCCCCTCTTTCGCGGCCTCTGCCATCGGCATCACACGGAAACCATCCATCGCCGCTTCGAGTGCTTTTACCGAATCAATCTCCGTCACGACCACATTTGCACCCATTCCCCGCGCGCGCATTGCAAGCCCTTTGCCGCACCATCCGTATCCTGCGACGACCACCGTCTTGCCGGCGATCAAAATGTCTGTCGCACGAATGATTCCATCGAGCGTCGACTGGCCCGTACCGTATCGATTGTCAAACATGTTTTTGGTCTTTGCGTCATTCACCGCGACTATCGGAAATTTAAGCGCGCCGTCTTTGCTCATCGAGCGCAAACGAATCACGCCCGTCGTCGTCTCTTCCGTGCCACCCACAATGTGCGGTAGAAGTTCTTTGTGACTCGTGTGAATGGTCGATACGAGGTCTGCGCCGTCATCCATGGTGAGGTGGGGACGCTCTGCAATCACACTTTCCAAATGCTCAAAAAACTTCTCCTTACTCTCCCCCTTTATGGCAAACGTCGGAATTTGATGGTCTTTTACAAGGCTCGCCGCCACGTCATCCTGTGTCGAGAGCGGATTGGAAGCGCACAGGTACACATCTGCGCCTCCGGCCTTCAGCGTGATCATTAAATTCGCGGTCTCTGCGGTCACATGAAGGCATGCAGCGAGCGTTTTCCCCGCGAGCGGCTTTTCTCTTTCAAATCGAGCGCGCACCGAACGCAGCACGGGCATGTCCCGCTCGGCCCACTCTATTCGTCGCTTACCTTCTGGCGCTAACCCAATATCTTTAATGTCCGATTTCATGGAGGCAGTATAGCGCGATGTCGCGTAATGGGAAAATCGCGGCGCCTTAAAGTGCTGGCTTTTCTTTGTACGTTGCGAGGTGGCGCGCTTCGAGCTCCTCCGTCGTGAAGCGATGATTCTGTGTCCCGTAGTGCTCAACCGCATAGGAAGCAACCACGCTCCCAAGCCGCGCGGCATTCTCGAGCGACGATCCCGCAAAAATCCCCGCGAGAAACCCTGCGCGATAGGCGTCTCCCGCCCCCGTCGGATCGATGACCTTACTCACATGTACTGCATGCACATCGGTACTCTCATTGCGGGTAATCACACGCGAGCCTCTCTCCCCAAACGTCACAATAAGCGCGCGAGCCCTCTTAACGATATCCGATTCACTCCATCCCGTCTTCTGTTTTATGAGACTCAACTCGTAGTCGTTGGCAAAAACTCCCTCTGTCCCCGTTATCCCATCTCGGAGCTGATCGCCTGAAAGTGTGGGAATCTGCTGTCCCGGATCATAAAAATATTGCACTTCCTTTGATCGGTAGTACGGAGGCAACTGCGTCATGTCCTCGATGCACCCCGCCCCAATAATCGCCGCCTTCACACCCTCGGTGCTCGGGAGCGGAATGTACTGATGTCCGCCAGATGCCATCGCAAACGCCGCAATCTGATTATTACCTTGGTCAGTCACTATAAATGCAGAGGATGTCGCACCGTCCTTATCGATCTGTACAGACGCCGTGTCTACTCCGACTTTTTGTAGATGCGTGATGTAACGATCAAAATCGGGACCAGCGGTCGCGATGATACTCGGCTCCTTTTGCAGCAACCCGAGATTGTACGCAATGTTTCCCGCTGTACCTCCAAAATTTTCGGTAAACGCTTTTACGGCAAAACTGACGTTGATGTTGTGCAACTTTTCGGCGACGAAGTGATCCTTAAAATGTCCCGGAAAATTCATGATCCGGTCGTATGCCAGCGAACCTGAGACGAGTATTCGATACATTCTTGTAATTATATGACATTTTTACTCAGTTTACGACGCGAAGATTGTGTTGTATGGTATGTGCTGCCGACCTCCGCGCTGTAGCGAAGGTCCGGTGCCTGAAACACCGCAACAAAAAAAGGGACGAGACGATGCGCAAATTGATTCCTCTGCTGCTCGCCGTACTGCTGGCGGGGTGCGGCGTCAATGACTACACCGGCGACTACTCGCCGGGCAATCTCGCGGTCGAGGAAAAATCCAAGTTCCCGACAGCAGCAGAGCAATTCGGCCTGTCCGGAGATATGGCCGGGCCGCAGCTGCCGATCCCTCCGATTCCACCGACTCTGGAGGAACGAGCAGCCCGACTTCTACCCAAGAAGGGGCAAATGGTCCACGGTCGCGACAACCTTTTCACGGTCTGCGGTACGGGGAAAAAACTCAAAATCCGACCGGTCAGCCCGGAGAATGCGGGTCCGATCACCAACCAGATGATCAACGAAATCGCTCAAGTCGTGATCCGGGACCAGGAATGGGCGCGACGCGGAGGGCTTGTGCCGATGAACGCTGGGAATGCCTGCTTCGCGTGAACTCAAAGGCGGTCCTGCCACGGACCGCCTTCTGCTTTTATGTATTTACCACTCCCCTACATTTGGCATCGAAACCCAAGGCTCTTGCGGAGGAAGAGATTGTCCGATTTGCAAAAGCTCGATTGAGATCCCTTCTGGGCTTCGTATAAAGGCGAGGTGGCCGTCGCGTGGCGGTCGGTTGATCACCACGCCTTCCGATTGCAGCTGCGCGCAGTATTCGTAAATATTTTCAACCGCGTAGGCAAGGTGGCCGAAGTTGCGACCGCCCGAATATTTTTCAAGGTCCCAATTGTAGGTGAGCTCAAGTATTGGAGCCTTTCGTCCATTCATATCTACTTCATCGCCAGGCGCTTTCAGGAAGACCGCCGTGTATCGTCCCTTCTGATTTTCCTTTCGCGTTATCTCTTCGAGTCCGAGAATCTTTGTGTAGAAATCGACCGATGAATCGAGGTTTTCTATTCGCACCATCGTGTGCAGGTAGTGCATACCAATTCGAAACATTATACGCGACGTTCCTTCTCTATAATAGTTCTGGCCCACAACACGGTGGACCAGTTAGGCACTTGAAAAAGATCTTACATATTTCGTTACCGGCACGTCAAGCTCGAACGCGAGATCCAGCATACGAATCGTGATAGCGGAGAATTTTTCTGCCGCGCGGAAATGCAGATGCAACGGCAAAAAATCACCACACTCTAGGTAAACTTCACATACGTTGACGCCTGCCGCAGTGACACAGCGATTATCGTCGCCTCGCGGCCACATTCGGACCAGCCCTCTAAGACTTTGACCGTCCCTGTCCGCCTTCGTCACCACGGCGAACACGAGTGCTTTTTCGTTCGATTCCAGCATTGCTCCAATTCCCTTGACGCAATGCAGTAACAACGCGTGCCCTCTTGAAGGGCTGCGTAGCAGTGGAACGACTGCCATGTCTAAACCCCTCCTCTGTTTGCCCGCCGCAGACTACCACAAAAACAGCTGGAAGTAATCAAATGGTGATAGGCGTGCCAGTACTCGCCGTTGTCGAAATATCGAACCATCCGTCGAGGGGGTTGCCGAGCGAATCGATGATCGCGCGATCTGTACCAGCAGTGAACGAAGAATCGCCGTTGGTGTCGGAATAGAGTGCCGCGTGCAACTTTTGGCCATCGGTGGTGGAGGTAGAAAGCGATACGCTTATATTTAGGTTTTCACCTGCGGGGAGAAGTGCGCTCGCGCCAAGCACTGCCCCAAGCGACCCCGCCGCGTCCTCATGAATCACCACAAAGCCCGGCGAGGAAAGTTGTACGAGCGAGAGGCTCGCAGTAGTGCCCGGCTTCTGCTCGATGACGACAACGGAATTCGATTCCATCCGCGCTGCGGGTACTGGCATTTGATTGATCACCTCAGCCACCTGTGGCACGGGCGCCGCGTTCTGAACCATAAAGAAGTACACGACCCCGCTCAGTACCGCAACCATAAAAAAACCAAATATGTATTTCATATTTAAAATTGATTAAGCGCAACTGTGCGCATCGCACCCTAGAACTATAGCAGTAATATTGCGACGCGTAAGTCCCAAATAAAAGTCACGCGGCATACCGAACTTGCGCACACTCATCGCTGCAATACGCACTTCCGTCAGAAGCTCGACATTTCTCGCATGCAATAAAATGCAAATGGCAGGATAATTCTGCGCAATCCGCGTACCACTCAGAAGTCGCGCCGCAGAGCCGACATTTTCCAATTACCTCCCGATCTCCTCCGAAGTGCATCGTCGCTCGCTGATCGAATGTATAGAGCGTACCCAAGAAATCTCTGCCCGGATACTTTTCCATATACGAATGAATCCCACCATCAAGTTGTTGCACGTTGCTGAATCCCTTGTTTTGCAGATATGCAGCCATCTTCTCGCATCGAATACCGCCCGTGCACACCGTAACGACCGTCTTATCCTTGAGTGGTTCAAGCCTTCTCATCGCGAGTGGCAAATGACGCGAGGATGAAATATCGGGCTGCACAGAATTTTTGAAATGACCCGATGCAAATTCATAATTATTGCGCATATCCACAACCACAAAATCACGCCGCTCCTCATACCACTTCCGCAACTCCTCCGGCGAAATACGCGGTGCCGTCTTCACGCGAGGATTTGCCTCTTCTTCTCTGAAACCAGTGCCGACAATTTCTTTTCTCACTTTTACTGAGAGCTTCGGAAAGCTCCCGCCAGTCCCTTTACTTCGCTTAATCTGCACATCCGAAAAACGTGGATCAGCGAGAAACTCTCTTGCAAACGCCTCAGTATTCTCAACAACTCCTTCGAGCGTTCCGTTGATCCCCTCATGCGCCACTATTACGCGACCTGTGAGTGCGAGCGCGGTTGCGCGATCTTTCACCCACGCCGCGAGCTCCTGCGGCGCATCAATATCGATGTACTTGTAGAAAAGGAGCACTTCATACTTATCGAGCGTATCGACCTGTGCCTTCAATATCATGCGGCCACTATAGCAAATGAACGACCACTCGTAGCCCTTTCCCAAGGCAGAATTACCTGCATAATATGCCCGGGCGCGCGATGGTGCGCGCACATAGAGCAACGGAGGATGCCGCCATGCCGTCCGAAGTGGCCAAGCTCGTGAATAACCGCGAAGTCGAAATTGCCCTTGACTTCGTCCAAAAAAAATACGGCGAAGAGCTGAACTGGTATATGGTTCGCGACTTCGCCAACGACTCGCTTAGGCTTGCGGGCCGGCCCTGGAACAAACGCTTCTCTCTGACGACGATCGTTTATTGCGTCTTAAAGGCGGATGGTCTGCCGCGGCGGCCAGAGGCGCTCGGCAAGCGCTTCGACGCGTATGTGGCAGCGGTAATGAAGATTTTTGCCTGTCGTGGCCAACACAAGCGGTCAGTGAATCGTGCTGAGCAACTGACCCTAACTTTTGAGGAAGAGCAGGCGAAGATGATGCCTGATGCCTACGGAATAGCCAACCTCGTGCAGTTCACGCGCGGCCAGGCGGGGTTTGATTGGAGCGATTCAGCTGCGATGGCCGCCCTTATCGACACCGAGCTTCGTCCATATCAGATTAGCGATGCGGCGAGAGCAAGCATTCACCGGCAGGTGAGAGCGTTCTTAAGCTGGCAAGGCTTGCGGGTGGCACGTCACCACCTCCAATCTCACCGGCAGAAATCCTCACGTCAGCCCCGCCGCAGGCAGGCATAGGATGCTCATCCTCGTCACTTGTCGCCCACTTCTTCCAAGAGGCGGGCGACACCCTTTTTCAAACCTTGGCAGACCGATAGCTCTGCGAGCTATGCGCGGTCCCGTTTTGTCACCACGGCGATAAGTCGCTCCAATTTTGAATTCATCTCTTCAAGCTGACGCACGACTGCATCGTTGCTATTTTTTGGTGATTCCGGTGAAGGCGCTGGGAAAGCGCGCGGAGAATATTCTCGTTTTTGAAAACGATCGCTCGCACGCCCCCTCCCCGTGTCTTCTGTCTTTACAAAGCACTTTCTGCAAAATACGGGTTTACCGTTCACGGGCTTAAACGGCACTTCGCACTGATCCCCGCAATTTGAACAGGTGGCCTTATAGTGAGTCATCGGCCCATCGCTTGAACGACTCTCCCACGGCTTCTTTGCGTAGCTAGGCTTACCAGAGCGCGCGCCAAACGAAGGCTTGCGGCTAGCGCCTCCAAATGTCTTAGCCCCTCCTCTTTTGAAATCTGCCATAGGGGTGGAGTGTGCACTAATCTTGACAAAATAGCAAGCAAGTGGCGTTTTTAGTACTGTTAGTGCAATAAGCGGACGATGATTCCTGAATCATTCGCGATTGTTTATCTCGTCCGGCCGGACAAATTAAACAATAGCTTCGTGGTCGATTTTTTAGCTACGAGTTTTTTCTCGTCACTCGAAGGACTCGGAGCCCACCCCTCGCGATTTGTGCTTTTTGGCCCACAACTCAAAAAAAGTGTCGACACACTTTTTTGGTCGCAGGCCCCGCCTCGGCTGTTTTGCGTACTCGCAAAACATGCCTCCGGCCGTCATAAGTGCGCGAAAAAGCAAAGCCGTTTACTTTTTTTGCCTTATGACTCTATACGACCAAGCTCGAACCTATTTTAGCACCAACCCCTGATGTCGCGCGCTCCGCGCGCGTGGTGGCTTTGTACGGGAGTGGTCCGATTCGACTTCGTGCTGACTCTCTCGGACGCGCCTGCAGGCGCGTCCTCGGCCCCCGTCCCGCCGCACTCTCCTCCATCCTCATCCATTTCGCGGGGGTTTTTGAAAATTGAATGGGCGGCGAGGCGGG
>CAYTFU010000003.1:0-103539 GCA_964437185.1 uncultured Candidatus Saccharibacteria bacterium
ATTTTGTGCACGGCGGTTCACCAAAAATCGTTTGAGCCATGAGGCGTACCACACGCGCGATTTCTCGGTGTACTCCTCCTGCAGCTTCATAAACTTCGACTCCTCCTTTGCCTCCATCATGTTTGCGAGCGTGGGAACGAGGCCGAGCGCGACAAAAATTGAGGAGATAAGTACAAACACGAGCGTAAACGGAATCGATGCGATAAATTTGCCGACGATACCGGAGATAAAAAACAAGGGCACAAAGAAGGCAACGGTCGCAATGGTGCCACCGATAAGAGGCCACGCATATTCACGCAGCGCTTCCCGAGAGGCGCGTTTGCCGTCATGGTAGATGCGCGTTCGGGTATGTATTGCTTCTACGATCACAATACCCGAGTCCACCAAAATTCCGATCGCTAGAATAAGGGAGAAGAGCGAGACGACATTGAGCGTATTGCCGCTGTATAGAAGACCTATAAACGCCATAAGAAAGGAAAGTGGGATGGAAAGTCCTGCTACCAACGATTCTCGCCAACCGATCGTCAGAAGAAGTGTGATCATAACGAGGATCACCGTGATCATGCCCGTTTCGGTGAGTTCCAGAAGGTTTTTTTGCACCTCTTCACCAGCGTCGAAAGATACGATAACGTCGCTGCCGTCGAGCATGCCACTCTGGAGCTCCTCCAAGCGATCCTTAATTGCGCGCGTTACATCCGTAATATCGGCTCCCCGTGCCTTGATGATGCTGAGCGTCATTGCCTGCCGTGATGGCTCCCCAGCAATTGCTATGCGAGAATACGAGGTGGCTTTCTGCACGCCGTCCGAAACATCGGCGATATCGCGTAAATAAATGACTTGTCCGCCAACATTCAAAATAGCGACACTCCCAATATCTTCGACACTATCAAGACTCCCGCGAAAACTGACCGCATACGATATGCCATCCGTTGTAATAGAACCCACAGGGAGCGACGCGTTGGCCGCAGCGATTGCAGAAATGATCTGTGGGAGCGCGATACCGAGTCGCGTAATCTCTTCTTTCCGCACCACAACCTGAATTTCGCGGTCGCGCACACCAGAGACGTCTACTCGTGAGACACCCCGCACAGTCTGCAAATCGCGCTTAAGCTCTTCGGCAAGAAGGGCAAACTGCGCAGGCGGCAAGTCGGCACTGACCGATATGAGCTGGATCGGCTGATCGGAAAAGTTGACCTCGGTCACGATCGGGGTCTTGGCGTCCGGCGGAAGATCGACGACCAATTTATCAACTTCGTCTTTGAGCTTTTGAATCGATTGTTGAATGTTTGCAGTTGCATTAAACTCTACGACCACAGTCGAAACACCCTCTCGCGAAGACGAAGTCATCTTGTTAAGCTCGGGAAGATTCGCGAGTCGCTCTTCCACCTTATTTGTCACCAACCGCTCAACGTCGTCTGGCGAAGCTCCTACGAGCACTACCGTGACGCCGCCCACGGGAATCTGCACCTCCGGAGTGGATTCCTTGGTCATTGCAAACACCGAAGCCGTACCCACAATGGTGAGCACCGCGATTACGAGAACCGTGAACTGACGCTTCTCTATAAAGAAATTCCAGATCGGTAACATGGTCTATTCATCCTCGACGCGCTGTGCAGCAGAATCTACAGATATCTCCTGTCCCTCACGCAACCCTCTCGCATCGGTAACGATTGTCATCTCGGGAGTGAGGCCCTCTACAACCACGACCCGCTCGCCCAGAAGCGTACCGAGCACGACCTCATGCGATACAAGTGCGCCATTTTCGACGGTAAACACGAGTACGCGATTGGATTCCATTTTGAGAGTCGATATCGGAATCGTGATGCGCGCAAGAGACGCGGCCCTTTGCACTCGCGGAATAGATACCAGCACCGACTGACCGTTGATGAGCCCTTTACCCTCAGACACTCCAATGCGCACCTCGATCTTTTTTGTTACGGGATCAAGCGCAGGTGCAATGCGCGTTACGACTCCTCGGGCGAGCTCGATGCCTACTGGCTGCCCGACCGTGATTTCCTTCGCGTCATTTTCCGTCACAAATGCAAGCACTTCAAGCGCGCCGTTGTTGGCAACGGTAAGCACGGGCGTAGACTGCTGCACATAATCTCCCTTCTTGAGAGAGAACGAATTGACGGTTCCCGATATCGGAGCTCGGATGATAGTCTTTTCGAGATTTGCCTGCGCACCCGCAAGAGCCCCTTGCGCCTGTTTGAGAGCTGCCTGTGCCCCTGCGATGTCCTCGCTCTGGCCACCGACTATCCCCTGCTCAAGGTTATTTTTGGCGATGTCCACTGACGCCTCAGCAGCCGTAAGTCCTTGAGCTGCGCTCGAAAGCGTGGCGAGGGAAGTCGTAAGGCTGGTTCGTGAAGCTATCGCTTCTGCGAGGTACGTGGCAATGACGGTCGCAGAGGCAGTGGGAGTAGGAATTCCCTTGTTTAAATTGGAGACAACGAGATCGATGTAGTTGCGTATTGCCCGCACCTCGTCCGCTGTTTTTTGCAATTCGCCTGAGAGATCTGACGCCGCAGACAGCGAGTTTGCCGCATCCGCTTGTCTGCGAATGTACTTGCGAACAACGAGGCGCTCATGTTCCACCTTCGCGGTCAATTGACCATCCGAGGAAGTAACGAGAAACGTTGCTGTGTCGAGCTGGGGCTCTGAAAACATTTTATCAGTCCCGGAAATTGCGTTGTCCGCAGCAGCGAACGCCGAGAGGAGAGCATTGACTGCGGTCGTGAGTGCCGCTTCGTGCGATGCTTCAGCGCTCGCGAGGTTTGCCTCCAAAATTGCACGCTGCTCGCTGCGCGCTCCGCCAGAAATTTTCGACAAATTCGCCTGCGCCGCGTCCACCGAGCCTTGCGCCTGCAAGACAGCGGCTCGTTGAGATGCGTTCTCGATTTCGGCAACAACCCCTCCGGCACCGATGTTATCGCCGAGCGTGCGATACACACCTATCACCTGCCCTGAACTTTCCGCTCGGACTGTAGCCTCCGATTTAGATGAAACTTGCCCGACTATCGAAAGTGGTTCTATTTGTGACGAAAGCTCAGCTACTGTCTTAAGCGTCACAGTTCGTGTCTGAGCCGCGACGATTTGTTCGTCGTCCCCACCTCGCGTCGCGATAAATGCCACGACGAAGACCAGAGCAACAAGAGCCGCGCCTCCCTTTTTCCATCCAAGCGAGCGTACGAAGTTTGTGAGACCAGGAATACCCTTGCGGATGAGTAGAACGGTTCGTATCAGTACCCCCTGAGGCTGCATATATGGCGATTATCCTACACTATTTTGACACTGCGGTCAAAAAATATTTCGGGGGAAGCTCCCTACTCCAACGCACGACGTATCACGCACTTGAGTTGAGGGGGGGAAGTATATTCGAGCTCCCCCCGGGCTCGTCGTAAAGATCAGACCGGATGCATCCGCGCGTCCAGATCGGCGCCTTGGCCGAGATGGTGATAGCTCAGCGCCGGCTCCGGCAGGTTGCCCGTGGCGACCCACGCGACGCGCTTGGCGACCTCCTGCGCCGAGATGCGCTGCGCCCCCGTGTCTTTGGCAACGTGGCGAATCGCGGGCAGCGACAAGCCGGTCACGCGTTCGAGGTCGGCGACCGTGCGGCCGACGGTCGTGTTGCCCACTTCCATCGCCGCCGCCCGGCACGCCTGCAAGACAGGCACGTCTTCGGTCAACATACCGCGCAGCGTACCATCGGCGAGGGCATCGAGTTTTTTTGGCTGATAGGACGTGCCCTTGGCGCGCCCGTCCGCCTCCAGGTGCGCGGCGATGACGCCGAGCAGCTTTTGGTTGATCTGCGGCGTGGCCGTACCGAGCCGGATCGATGGCAGCCCTTGATGGTTGCCAAATACACTCTGGTTCATCGTTGGAACTCCTGCGGGTACGCACCCGCAAACACGCAGAGCACATGCTCGTGCGTACCTGAACGATATCACAAAACGGCTCATTTCTTCCCATTTGAGCCGTTGGTCGACTATCCGTGCGGGAGAAGTGCGGTGAGCGTGATCATGAGAGCGGCACCGGTGGCGAAAAATATTAGGTGCTTTATGTAGTGTCCCCTTTCACGAGCGGCATTAAATGAGTGAGGGATAAGATCGTGAAAAACGACGATCAGATAAGCGCCCGCAGCAAGACCGAGGAGCGGAAGTTCGAGCGCTTCAAATTGTTCGAGAAGTAAATATCCACCGATCGCGCCGATAAGGACTGTCGACGATGTGAAAAAATTGTAGGTAAAGGCTTTGCGCGTCGAGAAACCCGCCTGCCGCAGCACAAAAAATTCGGACGTCTCTTGCAACATTTCGTGGACGAGAATACTGAGAGTCGTCATTGCGCCCAGGAATGCCGAGGCAGCAAAAGATGCGGCGATTACGATTCCGTCGCCGATATTGTGAATCGCGTCGCTCACAAGTATCCGCGAAGCGTCGAGGTGGGTGTGCGAGTGATCTCCCGTCTCTTCATGGTGATGGTGAAAGTGGGGAATAAATCGAAATCCCGCATATATCGCAATTGCGCCTGCTGCTATCCATGGCAGACCCGGAGTGAGCGAACCGGCATGCTCTGCGATCTCGCCGATCAAACGGTATATAACAGTGAGCATTACACCAGCGGCAAAACTAACCAAGAAGTGAAGATTGCGTTCAACGAGTGCGCCAGCTCCGCGCCAAATAAGGAGCTTGGCCGAAAAAGATGCGAGCATGACCACGAGAGATGCGGCGAGGACTTGGAACATATACTTAGACATCTAGTATACTAGCCCCATGCCGTTCGCAAAGAAGATACGACACGTCCGACTGTCGTTACGTACCCTCGGATACTTGTGGAGGGAGGAGTTTAGCTTTCGCGTACAGATTGTTGCCGCACTGATACTTTTTGCGGTTGCTGCGCTTGTCGGTATTTCACGTCTCGAATGGGTGCTGCTTGTCCTCGCTATCGGTGCAGTTTTGGCCACTGAGGCAATAAATACGGCGCTCGAGGAATTATGCGACCACATAACTCCCGAGCACCACCCACGCATTGCTCGCATCAAGGAGCTCGGAGCGAGCGCCTCGCTCATTGTAGGAATCGCAGCCGCTTTTGTAGCGGGAATCATTATTATCCCGATGGTTTGTGGCTCGTTATGATTTCTTTTATTTCAAACATCGACATGGCTGTCATCCAGGCACTCTATGACGTCCGCAATCTCGCGGTGTCGCAGAATTTGATACTCGTGAGCGAACTAGGTCGAACTATTTCTATTTATGGACTTGGGTTTTGCATTGCTCTATTGCTCCTCCTGCGAAAAAGATACGTGCATATCGCCGGACTCGCAATTACCCTCGCGTCGAGCGGTGTTTTAATACTTCTTGCCAAGGGCCTCATAGCGCGCGAGCGGCCGCCTCTTTTTTTCCGTGCATACCCCGAAATCTGGCACTCGTTTCCGAGCGCTCACGCGACGCTCATTACAGCCCTCTACCTTTTACTTATTTACATGGTGTGGACACTCGTACCAAGCAAACCATTGCGAATCGTCGTATCGGTCGTGCTACTTGCCTGCGTCCTTCTCGTCTCTTTTAGTCGCATATACCTCGGCGTCCACTACCTGAGTGACGTACTCGCAGGCATGGCCTTGGGCGCTTTCTGCGCGTGGCTCGGTTATCGCTGGATACTGTTTGCCAAACAATCATGACACTCTTTGAAGCACTTATTCTCGGTGTCGTCGAAGGGGTGACCGAATTTCTTCCCATTTCATCGACCGGCCATCTTATTCTTGTAAGCTCTCTGCTGAAGATTCCTTCTACGGAATTTCTGAAGTCTTTTGAAATCGCCATTCAGCTCGGTGCGATTCTCGCGGTAGTAGCCCTCTACTGGAAAAGTCTTTTTGACATCGAAACTATCAAGAAGTTGATCGTGGGTTTTCTTCCAACGGCAATCATCGGTTTTTTACTCTACGGCATCGTTAAAACCTACCTCCTCGGTAACAATGTCATTGTACTCATCGCGCTCGCACTCGGCGGAGTAGCTCTTATTGCTTTTGAATACTTTCACACGCCCGCGCAGCACGGCACTGACTCCGTACCCCCTATCACGTATAGACAGGCTTTTTTTGTGGGTCTTTTTCAGTCAATTGCGATAATCCCCGGCGTGTCGCGTTCGGCGGCGACAATCGTCGGCGGCTTATTGCTCGGAATCAACAGAATCACGATCGTGGAGTATTCCTTTCTCCTCGCGATACCCACCATGGGCGCAGCCACCGTGCTGGATCTCACCAAGAACGCGTCGCTCTTTTCACAAGATCAGGCGCTCGCGCTCGGCCTTGGATTTGTTACGGCGTTTGTCGTCGCGCTCGCGTCGATTCGATTTTTGCTCGCCTACGTCCGCAACCACTCCTTTGCAGCCTTCGGCGTGTATCGAATTGTTATCGCTGCGATATTTTTTTGGTACTTCTTTCTCTAGAATCTACGCGCCGAGAATCGTTTTGAGGAGCGCCATGCGGACGAGCACGCCGTATCCCGCCTGTTTGAAGTACACGGCGTGAGGCGAGTCGTCAACAGCTAATTCGATTTCGCCTGCACGCGGCAGGGGGTGAATGAGGATGGACCCCGCTTTCATCTCATCCGTCATTGGGCGCGTAATTATGAATTGATCCTTGAGGCGTGCATATTCGTCGTCGCTGAGCCATTCTTTTTGCATGCGCGTCTGATACACCACGTCTGCCACTTTCATGGCTGCTGCAAGATCGGTGATTTCATCAAATTTCACTCCGTGCTCAGTGAGGTGCGTCTTGATATCCTCTTTCATCGCAAGCTCAGGCGCAGAGACAAAGGTCATGTGGATGTTGTTGTATTTACTCAAAAGGTACGCGAGCGAACGCGCTGAACGGTAGTATTTGAGATTGCCTACAAACGCGATGTGAAAATCATCGGTCCGACCGATCTCCCGCTGAATCGTATAGAGATCAAGAAACGCCTGCGTCGGATGTTGGCCTATGCCGTCGCCCGCGTTGATAATAGGCACGTCTGAGACAGCCGCAGCACGAGCGGATGCGCCCGCCTCAGGATGTCGGAGGATAATGACATCCGCGTAGTTATCAACTATGCGAATGGTGTCTTCTATTGTCTCTCCCTTTGTTGAGGAGGACGATTCACTCGCATTTTCCATTGAAAGTACATTTCCGCCGAGACGAAGCATGGCAGACTCGAATGAGAGTCTCGTGCGCGTTGAGGGTTCGTAAAAAAGAGAGGCGAGAATTTTGCCGCGAAACGATTCATCGCGCTTACCTTCGAGCGACGTTGCGAGACTAAATAGTTTTTCGAGAGCGGCGCGGTCAAACTGCTGAGTCTCCGTGAGGTGTTGCATTAACGAAAGTGTAGACTATTTTTCGCTAACCGCAACGAGTCTATTTGCGCCAAAAACGAGCTCCAGTCGCTCATTGCGTACGACCCAGCGATACAGTGCAGGCGACAAAAATACAGAAAAGGTGACCGTGCCTGCAAGGTGCATGAGCGTAAACGGCACCTGCCCGGCAATAGCGAGCGTAAATGACTGATTGCCGAATACGGGACCGATCATCATCGTGACCGCGTCGTACACGATCGTTGCGGGAATTCCAAACACCAAAAAATTCTTCACCGAGGCATCGCGGCTCTTGAAAAATACGTGCGCAGCCACGCCAAGAAGTCCGTAGCAAATCGCCGTGACCCACGTCCAGCTCCCCCATCCGCTCGTGATCGCATCGAACGCGACGATACCAAAAAAACCAAAAGCGAAACTCCCAAAATAACCGTAGCGCTTCGAAAACGGCATGACGGTCGCGAGCATCGGCTCAAAATTGGGTGGACGAAACGGAATGAGGCGAAAGAGAAACACCGCCGTCCAGCCGATTAAAAATTTCAACGAGCCTGTGGGAAACATGATTTTCATAGGAGCCACATGGTACCACATTTGACGCGGAGAGTGCACTTCTGAACTGTTGCGTTTCCTCACCCAATCAGCATAATCACTCTAGGCAGCACAACCTCACGATCCCCCAACACTAACAGATGGAGACAGCGGATGGAAAAAATCCTTTTTCGCTGTCCGGCTTTGGAGGACAGCGTGATCGGCGCGGAGATATGTCAAATAAAGACAAGGGAGTGGGGCACCAATAGATCTTTCTGCAGAAAAAAGAAGTGTAAGTCCGACTATCGAAGTTGTACTCATTGCCTTCGAGATCTGTATTACGAAGAGGACTCGGTGGTTGTTGATTTCAAGACGAGTTTATGCGGTTTTCACTCGAAGCATGGGTATCGCACAAAGCGTCCGACGGCGCCACCATCTCAAGCCGACCTCAATGCAGCGAGGAGCATGCCTGCCAGAGGCAACCCGACTTCATTTCATAGTTCGTTTCTACCTCGTTCCACCCGAACCCGGCAGCCATGAGCAGTCGGGTTCGAGTTTTTTTAGATATTAGAGTACGAACATTCCGCCTTTGTAGATGACCTTTGTAGTGCCGTCTTTGAGGTGCGCGGTAACGGTACGATCAGTGGTCGAGACTACATCGGTGTGCACGGATGAGTCGTTGAAGCCCAGCGCTTTGGCCTGTTTATCCGTGAGCTTCGAAACGTCGCCCGCGTAGGTGTCGCGGTAGCTCATGCCGAGCGCGATGTGTGAATTGCCGAATGGTCCGCCGATATTTTCGTCGAAGAGCGTCTCTGCCATAAACTTCGTGATGCGAGAGTGGCGGCTGTCGGTCAGCGAATACTCGCCGATTTTGTCCGCACCCGGAGTCGCGATCATTTCTTTAAGCAATTTCTCGTTGGTCTTCGCGCTACTCTTCACGACCCTACCGTTCTTAAACCACAGTTGAATGCCCGTAATTTTGTTGGAGTAACGATAGAGTGGCTGATTGATGCGAATCCAGCCATTGGTCCCGCGCCAATCAGGCGAAGTGAAGATCTCGAATGATGGAATGTTTCGCCCTGAGCCAGCATGCCACGCGCGCTTTTCGCCAAGCGAGTACCAGATATCCATGTCTTCGCCGACGGCATGGAGCTTGTCGATTTTTGGCGAGAGCTTGTTGAGTCTCGTGCGGTATTTCTCTATGTCACGATACACTTCCTTCCACTTTGCAATTGGATTCTTTTCATCCAAGAAACACGCTTTAATAATCTGATCCCAGTACTCTTTTTCCGAAAGACCCGCCTCCTTCGCCATCGCCGGCGTGCCGTAGAGTGCGATAGTCCAGGTAAATTTGCCCGCCCACTCTTTCTTGTGCCTCCAATCCATAAATGGCTTCAGCGCCTGGCCACGAGCCATAATCTTTTTGCCCTCGATACCCGCGAGCGCGTGAGGATCCTTCTCGGCAAGGAGAAACACCGAGTGATCTATTTCCTCGATAAGGCCCTTTAGATAATTTTTGGGGAAAAATTTGATTTGCTCATCGGTGGCGTGTTCATAAAAATATCTCGACACGCTAATGTTGCGGCGCTTGTCTCCCTTTTCGTCGTCCGGCCCGTAGTGAGCAATGACGTGCCCTCCCGCATCGACGACCGCATTGCACACAGCCATGTACAGTGGCTTTGCGGATTCCGATGCCGAGACGCGCACCACTTCTCCTTTCTTAATTCCCTTTCCTCCACCGAGCGCAAAATTGATAAGGACGTCGGCGTACTTTTTTAATATTTCCTCGCTCGGCATGTAGGGTTGTTTTGACATCGCTACAGACTACTAGAGAGCACTCTGCTCGTCCAGTTCCGCCACCTTCCATGCGCTTACCTCGTACACTATCTTTGTCCTATAGGATAAAGATAGTGTGCCGATCAGAGAGTAATAAGCGAGCCTCTAGTGCGGGTTAGTTCGATACTGGTTAGACACCGGAAAACTACAGGGTAGGCGTTGTAGATGACGCGGCCGTACCAAGTTCCCTGAGGCCTTGGCGGATAGACTGGGCGGCCTTGTGTGCCGCCTTGATGCTCTCCATTCCGGCCTTAATCTTGGCTCGAGCATCTTTGAGCGCCGCGTTGTTGGCCGTCATTTTGGTTTTGTCACCCATGTCCGGCGTGAGACTTGCTACAAGTGCGACCGCCGCGTCTGCCTGCGCGTGCGCGTCGGCAATCTTCGCATTCATTTCCGAAAGACTCACATTGAGGGCCGCCACGTCCTTACCCTGCGCGGCTACTTCGTCGATACGAGTTTTCAGCTTTCCAGCAAACTCCGTCTGCTTGTCCGCAACGGTGTGAATGCGATCCGCTGACACGATGATGCGCCCCTGCGGGATAATCAGCATAAAGATTCGATACGATGTCGCAATTGACTTTATATCTGTCTTTAGCGTCTCGATATCCGTGTCGGCCTGAATCTTCGTATTGAGCGCCGTCAAATTTGTGATTTCTGTTTGCACCGTTGTCGAGACAGAGGCCTTGGTGGCATCCGATACGCGCTTCATCTCCTGCACTTTCGCATTGAGCTCTGTGAGTTTCTCAATTCTACGATCGATCTCTTGATGCGCCCTATCTTTTGCCTTCGCAATGCGAGCTTCCGCAGTGGACGCAGGAGTTGTAGTCGCTACTGTGTGAGCTAACGCGGGTGTTGCCGCAAGAACCATGAGAATGCCGAGCGCTACTGCTTTAATTTTCGTCATACGATTATTCTGCAATTATTCTGTTTGAGTAATAGGTGTGTCAGTAAAGCTCCCCGCAGCTCCAACCTCTGCTGATGCCGTTTGTATCTCGGTATCGAGCACTGCTGCGTCGGCCTCAAGCGAAGCGTCGGTAACAGGGGCTGGTGCGGGAGCTGTCGGCATCTGCTCTGTTTCTGCAGACTGCTGCGTCGGGGCGAGCGCTGCTGGCTCTGCATTCCAGTAGTACCAGCCACCCGCGAGCACGAGAATCAACACAAGGCCTAAAAATATTTTTCCCATAATAAAAATTTGCTAGTGAATAATTTCCTTCCTACCATCATAATACCCGAACCAATTCGCGCAATGTATAAAAAGTTGAAGCCCGGGAAGTGCCTCGACCAGATGTCGAAGCCCCTTCCCGGGCCGGCGCTTCACGGAAGCGCATACTCATGTCCAGCGAGAGCGACCACGATGTCCGATGAATCCAGCGGCACGTGGAGCCGCGATGCCTTCAGACGCAGCAGCTCCGCGTCGGTTATCCGGCAAAAATCGGATTCCGCCTGACACCAGAGTACAATCGTGCAATCCTGTTCCGGCGTCATGCGAATGCGACTTAACACGTATGACGAATCGCTGTGGTCGCCGGAAAGGAACACCACCTTGACCTCCCCAGCGAGAGCAGACTTAACATCGTCCCAGTACAGAGGGGCGCAGAGGATCGACCTCAAATCGAGCGCGCCCATCATAGCCTGCTGAAAGTTTTCATCCCCAACACAGAGGATCTGGTTGGGACTCAGTTCCAGGGTTGCCATCGGCTGATTCCTCGGCTGTCGAACGCGCCAATCCGTGGCGCTCGGTGTATTCTAGAAGAAGTATTAAACGATTTAGCGGCGATGTCAAACAAAATGGGCTCAATACTTGATCTCGCTCACGCGCTCCTTGATGTCTATCGGATACTCACCAGTGAAGCATGATGTGCAGAATTGATCGGCAGGAAGGCCGGTGGCGCGGATCATGCCGTCGAATGAGAGGAAACGAAGCGAGGTCGCGCCGAGGTACTCGCGGATTTCTTCGACCGTCTTTGTAGATGCAATGAGATCCGATTGGCGAGGAGTGTCGATGCCATAAAAATCAGGAAATTTGACAGGTGGAGACGCGACGAGGAAATGTACCTCCTTAGCGCCTGCATCGAAAAGCATTTTTACAATTTGACGTGAAGTAGTGCCTCTCACGATAGAATCGTCGAAAACGACGAGGCGTTTGCCCTCGATAACGCCAGGCATGGGAGCGAGCTTGGCGCGCACGCCCTGCTCGCGTACGTGTTGCTCTGGAGTAATGAATGTGCGATGGATGTAACGATTTTTTGTAAGTCCCATTTCAAACGGAATGCCGAGCGCTTGTGCGTAGCCAATAGCAGAAGCGACGGCTGTCTCGGGCACGGGGATCACCACGTCGGCTTCGACGGGAAATTCCTTTGCAAGTTCTACTCCAAAGTTGCGACGCACGCTGTACACGGATTTGCCGAGAATCTCACTATCGGGCCGCGCAAAGTACACAAATTCAAAAATATCGAGTTTGGGATTAGGTGGTGCGATTTGTTCCCTGCGCATACCGCTCTCATCTATAACCACCATCTCACCCGGTTCTATCTCGCGAATAAACGTCGCGCCGATAGGAGCGTATGCGCACGTTTCCGAAGCCACGATATAGCCGCCATTCAGTGATGCGACGGAGAGTGGGCGTATGCCGCAGCGATCGCGGATCGCGATAAGCGTATTATGCGACATGATAACGATTGAAAACGCGCCCGTCATCAATGGATAAATATCCTTGACTGCTTGCGTGAGCTCCACGCCCTCGCGCATGCGAGCGGCGATGGCTTCCACAATCATGCGTGAATCAGAAAATTTGCTGGAATCAACATTGTGTTCGCTCAAAAACTTCGCAAGTTCATCCGTAGTCGGGAGGTTGCCGTTGTGCGCGAGCGCAATAGCTCCGTTGTTGGGCATCGACTTAAGAGAGACCGAATCGTTGAGGCTCGGGTGTGGATCATCGAGAAATACGGTGTCGAGCGAAGCTGCTCCCGCTGCGAGCATTGGCTGAGCATGCTTCACGTGCGATCCGCCGGTGGTCGAGTAACGATTGTGGCCGATCGCGATGTGACCATTCAAACTACCGAGTAGTTCGTCATTAAAAACCTGCGAGACGAGGCCCATGCCTTTGTGGACCTGAATTATTTCACCGTCGCTTGAAGCGATTCCTGCGGATTCCTGCCCGCGATGTTGGAGTGCGAAGAGGCCAAAGTATGAGAGGCGCGCGACATCAAGGTCTTTTCCGTAGACTCCAAACACCGCGCACTTCTCTCCAAGGGTACGCATATTCTAAGGACGCATTGTACCCGAAAAGGACAGATCTGTGAATGGCTTATTTGCTTGTGTGGAAATACAAAGCAAAGGGCGCGCGGAAAATCATTTCCGCGCGCCTCTAGTCAGGCCTTCCGCATAAAGAGCCACCGTTCGCCCTCAACCGGGTTTGGAAGAAGAATGGTGAGCGCTGACTCCGGCAGTCGACCGTTTGAACCGATTTCGTTTTTCAAACCCACACGAAGACCCCACACCGATACATCGGGCGTCGTCTTCGCTGTAACAGGTTCAAACCCACACGAATCCAGCACCTTCATCATCACCGGCTTGGATGTGATTGCGAAAACGCGTGTATCGCTCGGAACGTCATCCACCAGTTGTTGCACAATCCGCCTCGACCAACCTTTTCTGCGTCGTTCCGGGGCGACATACACGAGCCCGAGTTCCACCCATTCAGGATCTTTTGTTTTAAGGATAGCGCCGTATCCCCAAATTTTTTGCCTGGGTACATAGCCTTCCGTCGCCGGATACACGACTGCCCGCTTCGCGTAGTAGGTCTGCCGAAGTGCGAAGTGTTTCAGCCGGCGCCCGTCGGAGAAGTCGCCTGTCTCCCTCATAGCACGCTCGAGCTCCCGCCAATACTGGCGATCGTATCGTTCACCAGAACTACACATCATTTCTCTCCCATTTTTACCGAAAGGAACATAGTCGTAACACCCTTTCGACGCGTTAACGAAAAACGGCCCCGTTTGAGGCCGTTTGGAAGATTCGTTGTGACAAATACTCTAAACAGCCTCAAACAAAGCTGTTCGTCGTCGCTGGATATTTGAAATCATTGCTCTCATATTTGTAAACTAGCACAGCTGTATTTTTTTGCAAGAAAATGCGGGCGTGTCTTGTGGACACGCCCGCAAAGTGCTCAGATAATTGGTGGTGGAAATAGATTCGAGAATTCTTTGCGCGACGCACGTTATTTATTTTCGAGTGCCTTCAAGATTTTATCGAGCTTCTCAACCTCAATTCGATTGAGCTGGATCTGCAGCGCTTCAATCTCTTCCTTTGCGCGAACGTCGGTGTTGTAATCCGCCTTCGCTTGATGCCGATCACGCTCCGATTGACGATTCTGAGACATCATAATGAGTGTCGAGAGCATGATCGCTTCGAGACTCACGATCATTGTGAGAAGCATGAAGGGGAATGGTTCAACGGGTAGTGTGATCCACAGTGCAAAACCCACAATGTGAATGAAGACAAAGAGCCACGATCCCACAAAGCCCGCGATCACATCAGCAACCGCCGCCCCCGCTGATCGAGCCTCCTTATACGTATCGTGCCATGTCTTACTTCCGTTCATACCCCAGCAGTATACCGCCTTTTATATATCGCGTGTCAATTGGAGGAGCTCCTTGTGGAGCTGGGGATTTGCCGCCACCATGTCCGTCATGCCCATTTTCCAAGGGTTACCCTTGGTATCGGTGACCGTACAGCCCGCCTCGCGCAATATGAGGGACACCGGAGTAAAGTCCCACACCTGCCCTGCAAGCGGCACCACCCAATCACGCCTGCCCGCAGCCACGTAACAGGCATTCACCGCCATGCAGCCGAAGGAAGAAAATTGCACGTTGTAGTTGGGGTCCACCGTGAGCAGTATCCGGACGAATTCTCCCATCCGCCCCTGGATTCGCGCAGATCCCGCTCCCGCGCTCTGGTGAAGCGTCGGAAGCGTGGAGCACGCAACCTTTTTCCCATTGAGATACGTACCTTCCCCCGTTTTCGCAAAAAATACTTCACCCATTGCGGGAATGTTTATGGCAGAGAGAATCACCTCCCCCTTGTGCACAAGGCAGATCATCACACCAAACATGGGAACCTGACGGGCAAAATTCATCGTCCCGTCTATCGGATCAACTATCCATACGTAATCGGCGCCCGCATTTACCACGCCGCTCTCCTCAGCAATGATTCCGTGATCGGGATACGCTGCGCGGATTTTCGAGGTGATGAACTCATCCGCATGCAAGTCTGCTAGAGTCACGACATCGCCGGGGTGATCCGATTTCATGTAGTGCGCACCATCGCTCCCAAATCGAGCCAGGACGATCTCTCCCGCTTCGCGGATCAACTGCTGAAGAAACGCATCCATACGATCTAGCCGTGCGTACTGTGACCTCCAAACTGATTCCGCAACGCAGAAAGAAGTTTTCCGGTGTAGCTGGGCTTTTTCTCGGATTCGAGACGAAATTTGTAGGCTCCCTCTATCGCTCGCACCGATACTCCCATTTTTTTTGCAGATTTGACGGTCCATTTTCCTTCACCTGTATGACCCACAGTGCCAGACACCTTTTTCAGGTCAGTACCGTACTTTTCGAACGCCCCCTTCATCCACCCGACGAGGCGCGATTCGATAACGCTCTTGTGGTTGTACACATCGGCAACCCGCGCCAAATCGAGTTTGTATTTCGATTTTTTTAGCACAGCAAAACCTTCCGCAAGCGACTGCATCATTCCGTACTCGATCCCATTGTGCAGCATTTTGACAAAATGTCCGGCACCAGCGCCTTTGAAAAACTGATACCCGTTCGGCACCGACAAATCGGCAAATAGCTCTTCGTGCGTGCGAAACGCCCCCTCGTCTCCGCCAATCATTAAACATCCACCATCAAGCGCTCCTGCTGGGCCACCGGAAAACCCGACGTCGACGAATCGAATCCCCCGCTTCGCAATTTTTTTGGATCTCTCTATTGAGTCCTCGTAGAATGAATTACCCCCATCGATGATCACGTCGCCCTTGCTCATGTGCGCGACAATCCCATCCTTCCCAAACAGCGTATCGTCCACAATTTTCCCCGCCGGAATCATGAGCCACACGGTGCGTGGCGCCTCTAGCGCCCCCGCAAGAAGCGACGGACTCATAGCTTCGCGCATACCCTCGGCGCGAAGAACCTTCATAGTAGCCGCGGATGGATCGTAGCCGTAGACCGTCCAGCCCTTGCGCATGAGGCTTCGCACGATATTTCCTCCCATTTTTCCGAGTCCAATTATTCCGATTTCTTTTCTCATTTGACGTGATGATTACTTGATAGGCGAAGAAAGAATATCCTTCGAATCCGGCGTGTAGCCGTGCAGCACTGTAACATTCCTTCGCCACGCATCCAAAATCGGATCGGTGAATCGCCACATAGCACGTATCTCTTCCGTACTGATGAAGAGCGTCTGGTCTCCGCGTATGCAGTCGAGCAAAAGTTTCGCGTACTCTTCTACGTACGGCACGTGTGCGGACTGCTCGCGAAGCATGTAGTGAAATTCCCTGCGCTCGGTCGCAAACGTAAAGCCAGCTGATTTCGACCAAAACTCGATGAGAATCTCTTCCCGAGGCTCCATGCGAAATATTACCTCATTCTTATGATGCGGACCGTTCGGCGGACACAGGCACGGCATGGGATGACGGAAGGTGACGACGATCTCCTTGAGCGGATCACCCAAGCGTTTTCCACTTTCCATGGTGATCTTCACGCCCTCCCATTCCGACTTCCCGAGCGTTGCATCAATTTTGAAATACGTCTCGGTCTCCGAATCCGGCGAAACTCCTGCGATTGCGCGAAACCCATCGTACTGCCCACGCACCGTAGAACTCTTGACCTCTGAATCCGCAAGGACGTTGAGCGACTCGAGAATTTCGGCGCGGCGCTTCTGAATAGCCTCCGCAGAAAAACTTTCGGGATGGCTCATCGTGACGAGGGCGAGCATTTGCAAAAGGTGGTTTTGTCCGACATCGCGGAGCGCCCCCACTCCGTCGTAAAATGGCCCGCGCGTTTCTACCCCGATCTTTTCGTGCACTTTGATATGGATACTCTCGATGAGCTTGTTGCCCCAAGCAAGCTCGAAGAGGTTGTTGGAAAACCGGAAGGTCAAAATATTTTGAAGCATCTCTTTGGCAAGATAGTGATCGATTCGGTAAATCTGATTTTCCTCAAAAAGCCGCGCGAGCAGTTCGTCGATTTGCTTTGCCGTCTGCAGATCAATACCAAAGGGCTTTTCCACAATCACGTGCGTCCACCCTTCTCCGGGCGCGCATACATCCGTAAGTCCGGAATCGGACAACTCGTTCAAAATTCTCTCATAGTGTTCGGGGGCGACAGAAAGATAGAACAATTTATTCGAACACACCCCCCACTCCTTATCGCACTGATTGAAAGTCTCTTTCAGCTGCGCGTAGCTCTGTGTATCTTCAAACGTGCCATTCTGAAAGCGAAAAAGCTGCAGAAATGGAGCCAGAGCTGCAGGGTCGATGGGCGCACCCACATGATCTTCAAGCACCTGCCCTACGTATTCTTGAAACTGCTGATCGCTCCAATCCCGACGGGAAAAGCCCACTACTCGAAACATCTTTGGAAGTTCGCCGTGACTGTGGGCGAAGTAAAGCGCGGGTAGAACCTTTCTCTTCATAAGATCGCCCGTCGCTCCAAAAGCGACAAAAATAGTAGGAATGTTGCGCTCGGGCGCGATCGTCGCGGACATATCGTGGCCATTATATACCCCTCCTGCGGTAGAGCACAGCATTTCACGCTGCTCGATGGCACCTGTTGATAAATTATTTGAGGCCTGTACACTCTCTGCATGAATAAAAAGTATTACGGTCCTCAGACCGAAAAGGCCATTAATAATTTTCCCTTTTCCTTCCGTCTCGTACCCAAAAATTTTATACATGCGATTGCAGAAA
The DNA here is from genome assembly GCA_964437185.1 of uncultured Candidatus Saccharibacteria bacterium. Lineage (GTDB taxonomy): Bacteria > Patescibacteriota > Minisyncoccia > Phycocordibacterales > UBA2100 > UBA10103. Next base: position 17,672 of record CAYTFU010000003.1, read on the forward strand.
TAAAAAAAGCGGCAGCCATCGCTCACGGCGAAGTCGGTGAGCTCGACGCTGTACGCGTAAAGGCGATTGTGCGTGCCTGCGATGAGATCATCGCTGGCACGCACGACGATCAGTTCCGTCTTCCGGCATTTCAGGGCGGTGCGGGCACTTCAAATCACATGAACGTAAATGAGGTCGTGGCAAGTCGCGCGACCGAAATACTTGCAGATGGCGGCAAATCTGTACACGTGCATGCCAATGACCATGTCAACATGTCGCACTCGACCAACGACGTTATGCCCTCGGCGCTAAAAATTGTTGCTGTACGCCTCGCGGAAGGGGTCCTCGTTGCGCTCGATGAGATGATCGCTGCTCTCGAGAAGAAATCGAAAGAATTTGCAAAAATTCATAAGCTCGGACGCACCCACATGCAAGATGCGGTCCCCACTACCCTCGGCGCAGAATTTGCTTCATATGTAGAAACACTGAAGCGCGGTCGTAGCAGACTCGCGACGGCGCAAGAGCAAATGCTCGAACTCAACCTCGGAGGCACCGCTATCGGCAACGCGATCAACGCGTCGCCAAAATACCGCGCGAAGCTCTACCAGCAGCTACAGAAAGTCACTAAGCTCAAAGTGAGGCAGGCGAAAAATATGATGTCGCAAACGGGAAGTAATTCTGATTTTGTGTATCTTTCGCAGTCGCTTACTGCTGTGGGAGTGGACCTTTCGAAGATAGCGGGAGACTTCCGGCTTATGAGCAGCGGCCCGAAGGGTGGCTTTGCTGAGCTTATCTTGCCCGAGCTCCAGCCTGGCTCATCTATCATGCCAGGCAAGGTCAATCCCGTGCAGCCAGAGGCGCTCAGCCAACTCTACTACCTTATTACCGGCAACAACCTCACCATCGAGCACGCAGCGCACGGCGCGCAGCTTGAACTTGGCGTTATGATGCCGATCGTTACCGACCGAATCATCGAATCGTTCACGCTTGCTGCGGAAATGATCCACGCGTTTACCGAAAAGTGCATTAAAGGTTTGAGGGCTAATGAAGCAAAGATTCGAGAACACCTCGAAAATTCCACCGCCTACGCCACGCTCGTTTCTCCCGTCATCGGCTATGATGCGGCGGCACAAGCAGTGAAAGACGCGCTCGCGCAGGGCAAGACCTTCCGCGAAGTAGTTCTTGCGAAGGACCTCCTCACCGAAAAGGAATTCGACAAAATCACACAGGAGTTTTAAATTTGGTGCTACGCTAGAGGTTGGCACAAAAAAGGAGCAAGGAGATGCAGGACCTGCCAAGCCTGTCGCACGTGCTTGCGATCATGGCGGCGCTCATGCGGCAACCGGCACCACCGATGACGCAAACGCCCGTGGCTAACATGGAGCAGTCTCAGATTGCTGCGCTACTGACGACAAAATCCAGATACTGTCAGCAGTTTTTGGGTAATCGAGATCGCGTAAATGCTTCGCTCAGGATTCCCGTTTTGTCTCCCGAGCTGATAAGGCTTGTTGAAGAGCAAACGGCAAAAATATGCGCTCGGTACGCGCGCATCATGTAAAACGCCGTCCGCTGATTTACGGGCGGCGTTTCTCATTGAACGGCTCAAATGGGAAGTAATGAGCCGTTCGTGGTCTTGGTTTAAAAGAAAACCCGCCCGATCTCACGACATATCTTATAATTCTCCGACCGGAGAATTATAAGATATGTAAAGAGAAGTGTTTGCCTTCAACATCTCAACTAAAAAGAATTCGACAAAATTACTGAGGCGGTCGAATTAACCCCGCGAGAGATATCCTTTTTTGTACGCTAATTCGGCGCTCAAAATGCCGCCGCCGGCGGCGCCGCGGACGGTGTTGTGGGAAAGTGCGACGAATTTGTAATCGAAGACGGGGCACGGGCGCAGACGGCCCACGGATACTGCCATGGCCTTATCAGCGTCCCTATCTTTCCTCGGCTGCGGCCTGTCCTGTTCTTCGCGGTAGATGATTGGCTGCTTGGGAGCAAATGGAAGGTCGAGTGTTTGCGGCTCTGCGGTAAACTTCCCCCAAATGTTTTTGATTTCTGCGATCGTGGGCTTCTTGCTTTTAAACGAAATGTTAACGCACGCCGTGTGACCATCAATCACCGGCACTCGATTGCACTGTGCCGTAATAGCGAGCCCTGTGTGTTCGACGAACGCACCATTCGAGATTGTTCCCAAAATTTTGAGCGGCTCAGTTTCTGTCTTCTCCTCCTCGCCCCCGATGTAGGGCACTACATTATCAATCATATCGAGCGACGAAACGCCCGGATATCCTGCGCCCGAGACGGCCTGCATGGTGGTAACTGCGACCTTGTCGATCTCGTAGCCTGCCTGCATGAGCGCAAAAAGCGGCGTCAGGTAGCTCTGAATGCTGCAATTGGGCTTCACGACGATAAATCCAGTGCTCCATCCGCGAGCCTTTTGCTGCGCAGGAATGATGTCGAGATGGTGGGGATTTATTTCGGCGATGAGCATCGGCACGTCGGGCGCAGCGCGGTGAGCGGATGCGTTTGAGAACACTGGCATGCCGGCGGCGGCATACGAATTTTCGGCATTGCGAATCGCGTCCTTGTCGGGCATTTCAAACGCAGAAAATACAATCTTGCATTCTTTTGCCGCCGCAGCCACATCGGCCACGTCGTGCACCATAAGCCCTGCGACGTGCGCGGGCATTTCGCCGTCTACAATCCATCCGCTGCGAAGCGCGTCTTTATACGTCTTTCCCGCCGACTGCGGCGAGGCTGCCACGTACGCGACGCGAAACCATGGATGATTTTCGAGCAGCCGAATGTACTGCTGCCCCACCATTCCGGTTGCGCCCAATATGCCTACAGGAATTTTTTCCATAGTCTTTACATTGTACCAACTGCCGTACGAAGTATATCTGCAAATACACCCGCAGCGGTGACATCCGCTCCCGCGCCCGGCCCCTGGATAATAAGCGGCGAAGATTTGTACCGATCAGTGTATATAGAAACGATGTTGTCGTTGCCGTAGAGCGCATAAAAGGGGTGCGAAGCATCCACCGCCTCAATTCCCACCGACGCCTTGCCGGAGGCAAAGCGCGCGACGTATCTCAAAAGCTTTCCATCCTTTGCAGCGGACTGTTTCAACTTCTCATACGCTGCGTCTTCGCGCTTCAGCTGCTCGAAGAATTTCTCCACCGACGGCGCCTTGCGCGCCTTTTCCGAGAGCAAGCTGCGCACTTTCACATCTTTCAGCTCCATCTTCGTGCCAATCTCGCGCGCGAGAATGAGAATCTTTCGCGCCACGTCGAGACCACTGAGGTCAGCCCGCGGATCTGGCTCCGCGTACCCGAGCGTCCGCGCTTCTTTTACGACCTCGCTGAAAGGCTTGTCGCCGCTGAAATTGTCAAAAATATAACTGAGCGTGCCAGAGAGCACCGCCTCTATGCGCGTCACGCGATCGCCCGATAGTAGTAGGTCTTTAAGCGTCCCGAGCACGGGAAGCCCTGCGCCGACGTTGGTTTCGTATAAAAATTTCACGCCAAACTGATTTGCACACTCTTTCAACTCTCGGTATTCCTTGTGCGATCCTGAATTTGCGTATTTATTTGGCGTGACGATAGAAATCCCCCCTTTCAATACATCCTGGTAGTGAAGAGAAATCATGTCTGCGCTCGTGCAATCTACAAACACACTATTCGGAAGCGATGTCTCGCGCATGGCCTGCACGAACTCCGAGATGTTCATTTTGGATTTCGACGCGTGGAGCGTCTCCTTCCAGCGACCCACATCAATACCGTCCGTATCAAAAATCATGCGCGTAGAATTGCCAATGCCGACGAGCCTCACGATATACCCATGATCATCGGCGAGCGCTGAACGTTGCTGTTCGGTCTGTCTCAGAAGAGCGCTGCCTACCACGCCCGTGCCGACCACAAACACATTGACGACAACGTGCCGCGGATTAAAAAAAGCGGCGTGAATCGCGTTGAGTGCCTTACTTTCATCCGACTTTCTAATGACGAACGATATATTCAACTCCGACGAACCCTGAGCAATCGCAACGACATTTATTCCGTTTCTCCCGAGCGTCTGGAATGCACGACCAGCTATCCCCCGCTGGTGCTGCAGGCGTTCACCGACGATTGCCATAACAGCGAGCTCGTGACGCACCTCGACCGCATCAATGAGCCGCTCGCGGCGTTCGTGCGCAAACTCCCCTTCGATCGCGGCGCGAGCGGCCTCGGCATCCTTGCTCGCAACCGCAATAGATATCGAATTCTGCGAAGACGCTTGCGTAATCAAAATTACGTTGATTTTCTGTCGTGAGAGCGCGCCAAAAAGCCGCCCTGCCGCCCCCTCCACACTCACCATACCGCTTCCTCCAATGAGCAACGTGCTTACGTTGCCAATAGAAGATATGCCCTTGGCAAGTGCGCCGTCATCCGAAGTTTTCGTCCCTATCACAGTGCCGGGCGCCTCGGGTGCAAATGTGTTTTTGATGAGAATGGGAATCTTTTTTTCGAGCGCGGGCTGCATCGTCGGCGGATGGATCACCTTTGCGCCAAAGTACGACATCTCCACCGCTTCTTGGTACGTCATGGCGGGAAGCGGACGCGCGTCTTTCACCTTTCGCGGATCGGCCGTCATCACGCCCGACACATCCGTCCAAATCTCTATCACACTCGCCCCGAGCGCTGCACCTACGATGGACGCGGTGTAATCGCTTCCGCCCCGTCCGAGCGTCGTCGTCTCTCGATCTTTTGTCGCGGCAATGAAGCCCGTGACAATCTGGAGTTTTGCATGCTTTTTGAAATGCGCGCGAATTGCTGGATTAGTGACATCGAAGTCCACCGCTGCCGAACCGAAATTGTCGTTCGTCGTTATCACGGTGCGTGCATTCAGATACTCGCAGGCGACACCGGCATCGGCGAGCGCCTCGGTGAGCACATGCGCCGAAAGTCGCTCCCCATAACTCATGACGTAGTCGAGCGCGCGCGGCGAGATCTCACGCACGAGCCAAAGACCTCGAGCAGCCTCGCGCAGATATCCAAAGAGCCGCACCACGCGCTCCTTCGCCTCCTTCTGGTTGCGAGTGCGTACGAGCGATTCGATGGTCTTCATGTGTCGCTTTTCGAGCTCGTCGATCCGCGCCATGTACGACCGATCTTTCGCTGCTGCGCGCCCTGCGATATCAATCAGTTGGTCAGTAACGCCACTCATTGCCGAGACGACGACCGCGGCCACCCGTACTCCGCGTGACTGGTCGCGCACAATGCCCATCACTTTCCTCATGGCGTCGGCCGAACCCATTGATGTACCGCCAAATTTGAGGACCTTCACCTCTTTCATCGAAAAACGTTAACACGCGTCTCGCCATGTGTCAAAGTTATCCCAACGTTCGACCATAACAAAAACCCCGACCAACTGGCCGGGGCTTTCGAAATTCCTGGAAGAATTTAGCGAGTGATCGAAATAATCGGCGACATAGAACCTTCCGATGCATCTCCAGATAGAGGTGCTGATACCGTGTATTGATTATTGGCGTTCACTGAAACCTGATAGTTGGTGTCTGCTGCACTTCCTGTCTTCGGATCGAATGGCAATGGGGTTATGTAATTCGCGAGACAGCCGGTGAGATCAATCAAGCCCGACCCGGTTCCTATGTCTGTTGGTGTCGAGTTGATCGCTGTGCAGCTGGAAATACCTTTTTTGTCTACGAGATCCTGCTGAATAGCATTCAATATTGACTCCACGTTCGCTCGTCGCTGACTGTTACGCGCGTCACGAAAGCGCTGGCCAGGATTAATGGCTACAAGCACGATCGCAGCGAGGATTGCGATAATGGCAATCACCACGAGGATCTCAATGAGTGTAAACCCTCGAGACTTTGACTTCTTATTAAACATAGATTTTAAGCGATAAAATATTAACTCCCTTCTAATCCTTGGACCATACCATGGAACGAAGCAGCGCGCAAGGGCTATGGAAGCGGACAAGTGAGCGACCCGGAGTACGATTCCGCCTCCACCCATCGAGTCACGGAAAAATTATTTGAGACGATACTGCCGTCAACTTCTATGTTTGTGTACGCGCCGTTGTATGCGGCACGAGCATAAATTGTGTAGTTGGGTCCTCCTACCGGCGACACCTCGCAAATCTTACAAATCATTTTTCCTGTAGGACAATTATCCCCCACTCCGACGCATTCACCAGCACCAACCGCTTGCGGGTCATAGCTTGGATTTTGAGCAATTTTGATCATTGCCATATTTGCGCACGATTCAGCAAGCGCGAGGCTGATGCGTTTGTTTTCTGTATCAAATGTGCTGAAGCGGTTGAGGAAGGCTGATGCACCGAGCGTAAAGATGAGGACCATCAAAACAGCACCGACGATGATGACGGTCATGAGCGCAATAAATCCCTTTTGCGTATGCTGCATGTTCATTTGCGTATATACCGCGTCATCACGACGGGAATCGTAATTTTGCGTCCTATAGGAGTGAGGGCGCTTGCAGTGAGTGCAATTTCCAGCCTATCCGGGTTGGCTCCGCCTGCATATGTCCTAGTAAAAACGAGGTTGTCGATTTTGACGTTGGAATTATTGAGCGCCGTAGTCCCCCACTGCACATCGGGACTCGAGAGCGCAATTGTTATATCAGGAGTCCCGCATCCCGCCGTGAACGAAATCCTGAGCATAGCTCCCGATGCGTTTGGCGCTGGATCACAGATCGTACGCGCCTGAGACATCGCGTAAGAAATTTTCCCAAGAATAAAATTCTCCTCTTCCTGGAGCATCGCTTTCGTCTGACTTTGATCGGCACCAGCATACAGCATATATGCAGATGCCATAAGCCCACTCATAATGATCGCAAAGAGTGCAAGGTATATGAGGGTTTCGATAAGGGTTACGCCGCGGTTCATACTAGGTACTGCGGAGGATGCGTACGACATCGTTTGAGTCGACGGCCAAATAAACCCAGGAACCATCGAAACGCGCGGCATTGGGGATTGCGTTGTTCGGAAAGTTGAATGTGGTGCTTATGGGTGTAAGGTTTGTCGGATCAGATCGCCAAACTTTGAAGTCCTGTGAATTTTCTAAGGTCGATAGAAACGCAAATCTGCCGCTCGCCACGATCCCAATCACCCCTCCTATCACATCACTTTCGGCAATATTAGCCAGACCCGCCCATGGCGTTGATGCATCAAAAACATACAGGTCTGAGTACGCCGCTAGAGGCCCCGTCCCATCGAGACGACCGACGTAAAGCCTATCCCCCACAAGATACACGGCGGAACCGTCGAGACCACCAGAGGGGTCAGGAAGATCATGATCGGGCGCGGTGATTTCAGTCACAGCAAGTGTAGAAGCTGTTGGAAATGTCATATCTAGAACCGTCACTTCCTGCCAATCTACATCGGAAGCCATAAAGGCATAGTAGTGATCGACACCCGAGTGAAGTTTCTTTGTTATCACCAGACTTTCCACGGTGCGATTCAATTCATAACCCGACCCTATTTCATCTACCGATCCTGGGATCCAGGGCGTAGCAACGTCGAATACGTGCAATTCGGGGCCTAGGGTTTCCTTAGTCACGAGAAAAACCTTTTTGTCGTAGTAAAAAAGTCGGAATCCATGAGGTTGTGACCCGCCGATAATATTACTCAACCCTTTAGCGACAATCTGAAAAGGGGCCTGCGGATTTGTGACATCGATCACTCGAAACTGATTCGTTGGCGGCGGGACCGCAGGAGGAGGGGTCGGAACGGTGACCGCCAAGAATGCGTACATACGGTCGTCATCAGCGCGAACCACACGCACGTCGTTTACTTTCCGCCCAGCGGTAAATCCGTTGGTGAATGACAAAAACTGAACATTTAGAGCGTTATTGCAGCTAGGATTGTAGGGCGCCCCATTTGCATCGGCGATATGAAGATAGGGAGCTGCGTCTGAGCTGAGATAAATAATCTTCTCGAAAACGTCAAGTGCCGTCGGAGCTACAGTGCTTGGAGTCCTAGCGCATGTGTATGTCTCCGGCGGATTCCACCCTCCAGTCGGTGGACTCACGTTGCACGTGCCCCCACTCATGACCATTTCGGGTACATTGACGATAGACGTCTCCGCTGTCACGTAAAGATTTCGGTTATGTGTTCCAGTCCACGAGACCGTGCTGACGACAGTTTGAGAACACTGCGTTTTGAATGCGATGGGGATGCTGAGAGATTCCGTGTAGATAACGCCACCCACCGTGACGGGATTGCTACTCTCAGAGACGGCAGAATAATTCGTTCGTGCTGTGGCAGCCGCATCCTCTATAAGATCCTGCGCCATGTGGAGTGCTTCGGCGCTGATTTCGCTATCCGTTACGATCGTCTGATTGACACCAATGGCCGTCTGAACGCCCGACGTCAGGTAGTCACCGCCAGCTATTAAGACGACGGACATAACGCATATCGCAATCGCCATCGCGAGAAGAAGTTCGATTGTCGAAAAGCCGCGGTTCATATAATTTGGTCAGTCCAGCTGATGGAGCCGAGACTCTCTATTGTTATCACCGATGTCCGGCCGCCGCCAGTGAGGGTGATCGTGGTTGCGCCTGCGTTACCAGTAAGTTGCTCAAACACTACTTCATCATCGCCAGAGCGCGCCGTGGTAGGCGCCGCTTGAAAAATCACGTCATACGCGGCGTCGCGCCCGCTGTCGTAACCATTGGTAGTTTGAAATATTACGTAAGAAGGTGTAGCCGGCGGCGTGGGTGTGAGGATCTTGACTCCATGTTTGCGACCATCAGGGCAGGTACCAAGGCAGATGTTGTTTATTGATTGCGCGCGGGCGCGCTGGAGAGTGGCGATAAGGAGATTGCGGTCGTTGCGGAAGTTGGAGCCGTGGTAGCTGTTCATCGTGGCGTACAAGCCAAGACTTCCGACGATTCCAAAAATCGCGACCACTACCAAAACCTCGAGCATCGTTACGCCGCGCGAGTGGGAGGAGGTGTTCATACGATTAGTGAGCGTTGAGGCTCTGCGTGATCGAGTAGATCGGCGTGATGATCGACACTGCTATAAAACCAACAATCAGACCCATGACGATCATGAGGATGGGCTCAAGCATGGTCGTAAGATTCTTCGTAAGGTCGTTGATCTCCTCTTCGTACATGTCGGAGAGAAACATGAGTGAGCTGCTGAGATTACCAGTCGATTCTCCCACCAGTACCATTTGCGTCATGATGGAAGGAAAGAGCTTGGGCGTCCGCTGGAACTGCGTCGAGATGCGCTGCCCTTTGGTGATGTGTTGCGCCGCATTCACGAGCGCGCGGCGATAGACAAGGTTGCGCGTGCTTGCAGCCACGAGATCAATTGCGTTGACCACGCCGACGTCACTCTTCAAAAGAAGCGCGAGCGTACGCGAGCAATTGGCGAGGTTGTAGTACTTAGAAAGCCTGCCGATAATTGGTATTCGCAGAAGCACAACGTCCATAGCGTGGTGGAAAGCGGGAACGAAGCGCATAAGGACGAGAAATCCGATAAAAGAAAATATAAGAGCGCCGATGACGAAAAGACCCCAATTGCCGAGGAATTCCGATATCACGATAAGCGCTCGCGTGGAAAAGGGCAGCGTGGCGTTTACGCCCTGAAATATCGGAATAATTTTTGGAAATATATATACGGTGAGCATGGAGGTGATACCGACGGTCGCAAAGACGATCACCGCCGGATACACCATCGCGCCGATCACTTTGCGGCGAAGCGCGTGCTTCTTCTTGAGCTCCTCCGCAAGGTAATCGAGATTTTCGTGCAGCGTACCAGAACTCTCCCCTACCTTTACAATGTTGACGCAAAATTCGCCGAAAATGCGCTCGAATTTGCGCAGACCCACAGAGAGCGCCTGCCCGTTGGACACGTCGAATATAAGACTTTGGAAAATGTAGGACGCGGACTTGGTGCGCGTCTCGCCACGAAGCATGTAGAGTCCTTCCATGATCGGCATACCGGCGCGGAGAATCATGCCGAGTCGTTTGGCAAAAAATATTTGATCCTGCGTGCCGAATCGTATGGAAAAAGGCTTTCGCACGTCGGGCACTTCACGCATCAAACTCTCCTCCGACACGTGGACGCGTTTCGAAGCCTTCCTCTCTTTCGGGGCGCGCCCAATTTTTATTTTCTTGAAGGGGGCGATTGTAGAAGCAAAAAGCTTTTCCATCGAGACGGAAAATTTGTCACCGATGTCTGCGAGTTTCTTTCGTTTACTCATAGCGCATGCGAAGCACTTCCTCAATGGTCGTGATACCAGCCGCAGCTTTGTAGAAGCCATCCACCACGATCGGCTTCATCCCCTGCGCGAGCGCGATGTCGCGCAACTCGCTCGCGGAGGCCTTACGGAGGATCGCCTCGCGAATTGGCGCATCGATAAGCATCACTTCGTGGAGACCCGCGCGGCCCATGTAGCCTGATTCATTGCACGCATCGCACCCTTCGCCTGCGTAAAAGGTGGAGTGCTGCTCAAGAAATGCCTCAGGCATGATTTCGGAAAGGCTCTTGCTCTCCGCGTCGTTGAGGGTCTTTTGCACTTTGCAGTGTTGGCAGATTTTGCGCACGAGCCGCTGGCCGATGGCAATATTGACGGTCGAGGCGATGAGATACGGCTCTACTTTCATATCAAGCAAGCGCGGGAGCGTGGTCGGCGCGTCGTTGGTATGGAGCGTTGAAAGAATGAGGTGGCCAGTGAGCGCGGTGTTCACGGCAAGCCCGGCTGTCTCCATATCGCGGATCTCACCCACCATGATGATGTTGGGGTCTTGGCGAAGAAAGCTGCGAAGGCCGTTGGCGAAGGTGAGGCCCGTGCGCGCGTTGACTTGAATCTGATTGATACCCGAGACGGAGTATTCGATGGGATCTTCAATCGTCATTACCGACACGTCGGGCTGATTGAGCATTTTGACGAGGGTATAGAGCGTTGTCGTTTTTCCCGAGCCTGTGGGGCCGGTGGCGAGAATCATGCCGTGCGGCATGCGAATTGCGCGCTCAATCTTTTTTCGATTTTCTGCGGTAAAGCCGAGCGTGTCGAGTGTAAACTCCTCCGCTTGATCAGAGAGCAATCGAAGCACCGCATTTTCGCCATAGTACGTCGGCACAATGGAAGTACGCACGTCGACACTCGCGCCGTCTTCGAGCGTGACTTTGAATCGGCCGTCTTGCGCCGCGTGATGTTCATCAGTGCGCAAGCCGCACAAAATTTTGAGACGGGATATTACCTCTTGATGAATGCGCGGCGCAAAATGTTGAACCTCCTGCAACACGCCGTCGATGCGAAGTCGCACCGCAAGACCGTCTGCTCGCGGGTCGAGGTGTACGTCTGACGCGCGAGCCGAATAGGCGCACTGCACGAGCGCTTCCACGAGTCGAATGATCGAAAGTCCAGCACCTTTTTGCAGCTCCGCTGCGAGGAAGCGAGCATGATCGCGGCTCTGGGGTGCTCTGTGTTGTGTGGCCTGGTGCTGGGTGCTCATAAAAATGGCTTACATGCTGGGGGATGTCGCGACGCTTAATATCGCAAAATCATACAACGAGATTGGCCACAAAACAAGGGCCGTGTGCACAACAGCCCCCGCACGCGGTATTCCGCGGCGGGGGCTGCAAGTTTCCTACAACGCTACTAGACCCGGGCTAGTTGATCGTCACAAAGCTCGCGCTCGAAGACGCTGCGTTGTTCGAGCCGTCCTTCGACTCGACGACGTAGTAGTACGTAGTCGAAGCCGTGAGGCCTGTGAGGTTGAAGCTGTGCGCGAGCGTGTACGCAGCGTTCACCATGGAAGGCGCAGTGTTCATGTCGACCGGGGAAACGGTCGAGTAGTACACCTTGCCGTTCGCGGCCTCGTTGGTCGTCCAGAGAATCGTAGCTGTCGTGCTTCCGATTGGTGAAGCAGAAACCGCAGAGATCACTGGCGCCGTGGAATCAGGCGTGAGTGTGGTGAAGGTCATGTCGCTTGAAGTTGCAACATTGCCCCTGATGTCGGTCGACATCACGCGGTAGTGATACACCATCGATGGCAAAAGTCCCGTAAGATTGGTGCTGTGTGCACCTGCGAGGGCAAACATCGGTGCGGTCGTAGAACCGTACGAAGCGGTCGTGCCGTACTCGATCTTGTCCGTCGCACTTTCGTTGGTCGTCCAATTGATCGTCGCACCAGTCGTCGTGAGGTTGGTCGATCCAACTGCTGAGATCACAGGAGCGGTCTTATCCTTCCCGCGCTCTTCTCGATCGGTATCATCATCGTCCATTTTGTCCTCAATCCCCTTCGGCAAGTTTTGCCTCTGACACTCCGGGATTTCAGGCCGTTCACCACCATGCTTTCTGAGCCACCCAGGAGCAATCAGGTGCCCAGGCGGGACGATAGCGCAGAGTCTTCCGTGGGCGCGAGCAGACGTGGATGTCGCACTTGTCGACGTGCCGTTCTGCCATGCGAGTGGATGCTCGCGAAGAAATTCGTTGAGCTTCTTCAGGGTCTTTGGACCTACAAAGCCCGCCTGCTCGATGCCGTGCTTCTTCTGAAATCGCTTCACGGCTTCTGCAGTAAGGCGACCGTAGTAACCCGAGATGGTGCCTTCTGGATAGATCGAAGGATCTGCCGCAAGAAGCGCCTGAAGGGCAGTTACATCCTCACCGGTTGAGCCCTGACGAAGCGCGCGAGCGAGATCGACGATTGCCGTCTTTTGATCCTGCATGAGGGTCTTCTGTTGCTGCGCGAGCGATTGCTGCTGCTCTTGAAGCGCTTTCATTTGCGCCTGGAGACTTTTAATCTGTTCAAGCAAGGCCTGAACATTGGTTGGGGTTTGTGCAAATGCGGCGACCGGCATAAGGACGCCGAGCATTACCGTACCCGCGAGAATCTTTTTAATTCTTGTCATATAATTGTTCTAACTTTTAATAGACTACTAATGCGCACACGTATTGAAGACGAATCTACCGTACTTCCCTTACTGGACACCGCCCTAAAATCGGTGCCAAATACGTATGCTCATAGTTTACCATGCATTTTTTATACCCACGAAACGCCCAATGCCCCTCGACGGCTTTTCGCACGGGTTTCGCAAGGGTAACCCTTGTGAAAAGGGTTACCCTTGTTTTTGAACCGCGCACGGGGGATGTCGGCAGTAGGGGGAATGGGTAATCAAGGGTTACCCTTGATTGTTGCGGATGGTGAGCCACTCGTTGAGCTCCCGACCCATGTCGCGCACTGACGTAAATTTCCATGGAAACGGTTCGGGCTTAATGATTTTTGACTGAACCCTCCGAAGCGGATGCATGTAATCTTGCAGGCTAGAATACTGATATTCCTCCAAAAACGCCGCACCCTTACGTACATCCACAATGCCGTTCTTTTTCCACGTCCCTCCATCGGGCGCTAACTTGATCGGGTTGAGGTGAATGTAGGAAAACAGGTATTGCAGATAACGATCTTCATGTACGTGCTCCGCCTTAAACGGGCCTTGCATGAGTGACCCCACGCGCTCGTACTTCTTATTGAAATACATCGAATATGCTGTTGTAACCTTCAGCATAAATTTGGATATTCCGACCTCACTGTGCGATTGACGCGCAAGAATGTGAAAGTGGTTTGGCATAAGGCACCACGCCCCAATGTCGATCAATCGATTGTCGATATCGAGTGACGCGAGTCGCTCGTATGTAAACCCGCGAATGAGGTATGCGCCTATATTTACGGGGGTCTTGGAGTTGCAAAGATACATGAGCAACACCATTCGCTGATAATCCGCCTCGTCTGCGAAGATAGTTCGCTTTTCGACTCCGCGATTGTAAAGGTGGTAGATTTCTCCTTCCGCTAGTGCCAATCCTCGCTCCATATGAGCATCATACCACCCCACCAGCAAGGGTAACCCTTTTCACAAGGGTTTCACAAGGGTTACCCTTGATAATTCGTGGCTATTAGACACCCTCTTTCGGGGCTAATGGGCTTCAACAAGGGTTACCCTTGATTTTGTGCGAATAACCCTTACCTCCCGCTCCTCCGCTCGAAAACAAGCGGCCTATTTATAAACATCGCGCCGATGGCCCACAGCCTCAACGGTGACCGCATTTTGCTCGCAGAATACACAACTCGGTAGTCGCCGACCCGTAACTTATACAAACCTTTAAGCTCGCGATGGAGGCGTTCTGGTACGACGTCGTCGTAGTTCTCTTCAAACCAAGCAACTTTCTCTATAATTCTTCGCGCAATAATCTGATCAAGTGCTTCGAGGTCTCGCAAGGCATCTGCAGTCCACCTAACGGACGCCATTCTTCTTCATTACTGCAGCGTGCGGCGTGATTTTTTGTTTCTTCTGCATTCGCTTCCTTAGCTCAGTTGCAAACGGTCTCTGCAATTTGAGGCCGGAATCTGGGTCACCAAAAAACTCGAGTATTTTCTGCTCGACAAGATTCCCGAACTTTTTATTGAGCTCTGCTGTGGTCATGTGTTGAATATATCACGCGAACCACCGACTGCAACGACCTCCGCCAAAAGGGTTACCCTTGATAATTTTTAACTATCTGACACCCGCATTCGGGGCTAATGGGCTTCAACAAGGGTTACCTTTGTTTTTTGAGGAGGGCTGGGAGCCGGTTCTCGGGGCTAAAGGTCTTCATCAAGGGTTACCCTTGATTGCCTTTACTGCACAAGCACTTGGAAGTTTCCTCCAGTAATGGCTACGGGACCTGATATTCCAGCAGGAGGTGTAGGTGAGGTGAAAACTACGCTGATAGTATCCCCGCTCCCCGGCTCACCGCCATCGACAATGGTGAACGTCGCGGCAACAGGCGTCTTGGCTTGGCCTTGCGTCGTGCCCTCGGCAGTGAAGATGATGGTGCTTCCGCCCCCATCAATCGAGGTAATATTGTCGAAGTGATAGCCGACGCCGCTTATGTGGTCGACAAGCTCAAACTCGCCCTGAGGATCACCTTGCTCATCGCGCCAGACACTACCGCCGAAAGTCCAGAAGGTCGTGAAGGTCTTGCTGCTCTTCACTTTGTAGTTGCCACCACCCGTCACATATTGGATGTCGGGCATGCAGGAGTAGGTGTCAACACTCAGACTACCTGTGTTATTAGGGTAGTACACATCATTAATCAAGAACGATGCCTGATTGCCGTCTCCAACAACGAGCGCCTTGTACTCGTGCGGGGGAGTAAAGACACCCCACGGCGTCGTACCGTTGAAGGTTAGGTCGAGCAATGTCGTGCCGAGATATTCGTACGTCGACACAGCGTCTGTCCAGCCGACCGACGTTGGTGTTCGGTAGGAGTATCGAGCATCGAAGTTGATTCCGTCTCCCGCATTCGCCATACCGTACGCGCGCAAGATATAGTTGGTTCCCGTGTCGAACGTCATGCTTGAGAGCGTGGGTGATGGATTATTGGCAGCTACGGTAACGGTTTCGAGCACGGTAGATTGTGTTGTATATGCAGGACATGCCACAGGAGGAGCAATTTCCGTTACGACTACATTATCGAGCGCGGGGCCGTAGTACCCTTCAACAGTACTTGCAAACGTCAGTGTAGTGCTCAGTCCCGTTGCCACAAATGTATAGGTCTTCGTCTCCCACTGCATATCGGCAAGTGTTGTGCCGTGAGCTACGGTGTCGTAGGAGTAGCCTGTTGATGCTCCGCCAGTCGCGCTCACGGTTAGTGTTTTGAGGGACGGGCCACCAGCGGGGTTACCCGAAAGATCGAAGGAGACTTCATAACTTGCTCCGGGAACCGTTGCAAAGGTCTGACTAATGGCACCCGGCGTGTAGCCCGTAAGGTCAAGACTCCGACCCCCCCCTGGCGATGACTGCCAATAACTGCCGATATAATCAATTGTTCCTGATTCCACTGTCCAACCAGCAATATTAGTAGAATCAATTGCTGCCAACGTTATAAAAACGCCAGGGGATGTGCCTGTCTCGAAACCTCCGTTGGTCACTGCTGCTGCAGCAAGAGCAGGTGCCATAAGGGCCAAGGGCGTGCAGAGCGATGCGGCGAGAGCAATCTTTGTAAAGAATTTTTTCATATTATTTTTCTGATTAATTTTAGTAAGCAACCCTAATAATTACTGCCGAGTAATTGCAATTTTAGTTGTCCTGATGCGCCTGTTGGTTGCCCATGTTGATGAAGAGTGGCCCGACTGTGTTGAGGACAACTTTGTCATCCTTATCCCGAATAATCATGTAAGCCTGATCTTCGCCTCCCGGCTCACCAGCGTCATTGAACATGAATTGAATGGTGGCATCCTCTACTCCATTGAAGCGTCCAGTGCCCACTCCCGTGATCGTGTCGAATTCGGCATTCGGCATTCTTGGGTCAATCTCAGGATCATCTGTACACTGTGCGCTATTAAGCGTCAGCAAGTGGAATTTCTGCGCTTTCTTGCCGTTTATGCCCCAGTTGACCTCGAGGCGATTCGGTCCGCGACTTACGTCACAGTGAAGGGTAAAGCCATGTGTCACACGCGTCTCTTTTGCAGATCGGCCTGTAACTCCGCTCAACACGACACCAGTCTCAAGTGTGTTAGGAAACACACTCCCGCCACCGGTGAAGTGACCCGGTGTGTCGTTGTTGGTGAGCGTACAGGTCATGTTTTCGCCAAGCGCGACAGTCGTATCGCCGTTTACATCACAATCTCCACTAAACCCTTCGAAGATATAGCCGGGGAGCTGTGTCTCTCCTGCGGTGTATGTACCTGGATTTACAGGAACCGCTACTCCAGAAGAAACTGGAGACCCTTCAAGCGTGAGATTGAAGTCATTAGGGTTCGCAATTCCACCGTTGCCATTATCAACCACCTTTACCACGGTAATGTACGCCTGCTGGTCGTCATTGGTGATGGTGCAAGTGACGGTCTCGCCGAGGCCAATCGATACCGTGCCGTCATTGTCGCCATTGGTGCACGACCACGAAGAAGCAGCGTAGCCAGTAGGACCGGCCGATTCAGAGAGAACATAAGAGCCGGCATCGAAAGACGCACCACTCGAAACATCAGGAGAGCCTGCCGCGCCCGGGCCAGTGATTGAGGTCGGCCCAGTTGCCGTGAGGGTCCACGCTGATTCGAGAGCCGTGCCGCCGCTGTTGTTCACAACTACTTTGTTGAGGTGAAGTACGGGCGCGATGTCATCGTTGGTAATCGTACAAGTGACATTGTCTCCCGCCCCGAGCGTGACGGTATCGCCATCGTCCTGCGTCACACCAACGCATACCCAGTCAGAAGCAGCGTAGCCGAGAGGGCCGCCACTTTCGGAGAGGTCGTACGAACCAATCGGAACAATCGCGCTCGTGATGGAGAGATCCCCTTCTTCGCCCGATATTGTGGTCTGGTCGTTGTCTGTCGCTTCAATCGTCCAGTCGGTATCAACCGCCGTACCACCATTGTCTATCACCACTTCCTTTTCAAGCGTAAGTGTCGGAAGTTTGGTGTTCGTGAAGGTGCAGGTGACTGTTTCTCCAGCGGCAAGGTTGATCGAGGAAGGATCGGATGCGTCATCGCACGTCGCAGATGTGAGATCCCAGCCAGCTGGTACCGTCTCAGATACTGAGTAGGTGCCAGCGTCAATATCACCAGAGTCATTCGATCCGCCATTTGCGAGTACGAATCCATCCTGGTCATAGGAAGCGGCGAAGTCGAAGTTGCCGTCGCCACCAACAGTCACTTTGTTAACAATTATTTTGCTGTCCTTCGTGTTGGTGAAGGTGCACGTGACATTCTCACCCGCCGCGACGTTGAAGGTTGCGACGCCTGTGCCGATATTGCCAGAACTATTGCTGTCGTCGCACGTAATGTCAGTGAGGTCCCAGCCTGAAGTCACAGTCTCGGTTGAGTCATAGGTACCCGGGATGACCTCCTGCGTCGCAGTATCATTGTCGTTCAAGATGCCAGAGACATCACCGGTGAAGGTGAAGTCAGCATCGCCGCCAATGGTCTGCTTCTCGATGGTAATCGAGCCGTGCTTCGTATTTGTGAAGACACAGGTGACTGTCTCACCCGCCGTGAGGTCGATAGTGGCTGCACTTTCGATGCCCTCGATTGAACTTGTGCAGACCGTCGACGTGAGGTCCCATCCCGCAAGCTCAGTCTCCGCGACAGAGTACGTCCCCGGATTGAGGTCGCCCGAGTCGTCTTGCTGGCCATCGGAAATATCCGCGTCTCCGCTGCCATACGAGAGATCGAAGTCGAAGACCGCAAGATCGCCATCGGGTATTGTCTGCTTCTCGACGATAATATTGGCATCCTTTTGATTCGTAAATGTACAGGTGATGGTTTCCCCCGCGTCGAGGTCAAGATCTTGTCCATCAGTATCTACAGGGTCACCGAGCGAGCTCGCGCAGCTAATCGATGTGTTGTCCCAACCAGCTTCCGCTGCTTCCGTGACATCGTAGACACCAGGAGCGAGGTCGCCAGAGTTGTTTGCGGTGGAACCGTCAGCGAGAACAAACGGCAAGCCGTAGTCAGTGGTGAAGCCGAACTCGGTGAGGTCGCCTGCAGGATCAGTCACCTTGTCGACGATGATAAACGCATCGGCTTCGTTGGTGAACGTACACGTGATCTCCTCACCAGCGTTCGGAGTAATCTGGTTTACAGGATCTCCATTGCTGCATGTCGCACTCAAGAGATCCCATCCTGCTGGCACTGGAGTTTCTGCCATCGTGTAGGTGTTGTCTGGGTCGAGATCACTAAATACTTGTGAAGCTGTATTTGCGACCGTCGTCAATTGCGCACTCGAAGGAAGGCCAGCGCCCGTCATTACGAAGTCAAACGTGCCATTCCCACCGATTGTATTTTTTACAAGCGTGATCTTTGCAAGCTTCTCGTTTGTGAATGTGCACGTAACAGTTTCACCTGGCTCAACATCTATACTATTAATTGCCTCACCCTTGTCACATGTCGCGCTCTCCTGTTGCCAACCCGCAATAGCTGCTTCTGAGACCGTGTACGATCCGGGAACGACTTCGAAATCTCTTTGTTTCGGCAAGGCATTCCCTATATCCCCGTCGTCATCGAGAAGAAATGCACCAATGCTACCGCTCCCCGTAAAGGAGAAATCTTGCGTGCTGTTTGGTATTGCATTCTTGATAATTACGACATGACCACGCTTTGTGTTCGTGAATGTACACGTGACTGTTTCGCCAGCGCCAACATCAATATCCCCCACCGTTTCGCCCTGATCGCAGGTAGCCGAAGCCTGATCCCATCCGGCCGGAATCGTTTCTGTAACATTGTACTTGCCTGGAATTACAGACTGACTGTTTGGTGCTGCAGCATCCGTAAGCGAAAAACTGACGTAACCAGCTCCTCCGGCAGTAAAGCTAAAGCTCTGAGTATCGCCGCTAGGATTGGTTACTTTATCGACGATGATTGTGCCGTTTTGAGTATTGGTGAAGGTACAAGTGACGGTCTCCCCAGCTTGTAGTGAAATATTATTCACTGCACTACCGTCACTACAGCTCGTATTCGTCAGGTTCCATCCGGCCGGAATGTTGACCTCCGATACTGAATACGTGCCTGGCGCAAGTATGCCGCTGTCACTGGCCGCAGCGGCGTCCGTAAGGTTGAAGTTGCTAACGCTCCACGAAGGGTCAAATTCAAATGATTGGTTCGAGCCCGAAGGATCAGTCACCTTGTCGATTAGAATCTTACCCTGCTTCGTATTAGTGAACGTACAGGTCACGTGCTCGCCTGCGCCGACAGTGATGGACTGTATGGTTTCGTCGAGGTCACAAGTTGCAGACGTGAGATCCCAGCCTGTAGGAACCGATTCTGTGATGTTGTACTCACCAGGTACGAAGTTATTAACGGTCTGACTTGCGGTACCACCTGAAGTGGTGAGCTGTGTAACGCCTGTGCTTCCAGTAAAGTCGAATGTGCCGTCACCACCAATTGTGTTCTTCACGATAGTGATTGAGCCGCGCCTCGTGTTGGTGAAGGTGCAAGTAATAGTTTCTCCCGCATCGAGCTCAAGGGTGCCTATAGTTTCAGTGTCTCCTATTGAGCTCACGCACGTGGCGGATGTGAGATCCCATCCCGTTGGAACAGTTTCAGAGATCGAATAAATGCCAGCATTTAGTGACTGACTGTTCGGTTGCGCAGCGTCCGTAAGAGAGAAGCCATTGTACCCAGTGCCACCCGCAGTAAAGCTGAAGCTTTGCGCGTCCGCAGCTGGGACGGTTACTTTATCGACAATAATCGTACCTTGCTGGAGAGTATTCGTGAATGTGCAAGTCACCGATTCGCTTGCAGCAAGATTGATAGTAGCGGTTCGAGTATTGAGGTCAACTGTTGAATTTGTAGTCGGATCAACGCACACAAGGTTTGTGAGGCTATACCCCGCCGCAGATGCCTCTGACACCGTGTATGCTCCCGGCGCTAACGCTGAGAATACCCGTGTGTTTGGAAGCGACCCATCGCCATCGTCGTCAAGCGAGAAATTCGTTAGGCCTGCGCCAGTTGTGGTAAAAGCAAAATCCTGTGAATCATTGGGCACAGTATCTTTAATGATTGTGATGGTCGCGTTATTTGGGATAAGAATATCTGCTCCTTTTATCTGATTGTCTTGTGAGCCGCCCGTGCCGTCGAACTTAACCGTCTTGATGTGGTATGGGCCACCGCTAATCTGAGACGAACCGAGCCCAGGGCCCCAACTCACACCCGTCCCATCGCCTGTTACAGCTAGGTGCCCGCCGAAGAATAGCAAAATGTCGCAACCGTCCGCCGCGCTACACCCTGAAGTCGTGAACGGAATTGTTACGGTAACGACCGAGTCGCCTGTGTCACCATTCGCGGCCACGTCGTGCGCAAGAGTTATCGCACCTGGAGTAATAGTCCCTCCGTCGATGTAAATCGAGATATTACGAGGAGCTCCAAAATCCGCCATATAGGCATTCTCCTTGTTAGTCTGAGCTGCTGAGGAGCCATCCTTACTATCGAACGGATCGTTTGGAATAGGTACAAGATGGTCAGGGGCGCTTCCTGAGGGATTTAGGTTCGTACATGCAGCTGCGTCTGCCCCCGCAAGATCCGAACAAGCGTTCAAAGTTGGAGTTCCAGGCGCAAACGATCCATTACCCTGTGCGCCCCCAGTGTTTGGATTCACAGTCGTCAAAAAGTCGTACGCGTGAATGCCGGCCTTCGTGTACTGATACGTGAACGTAATGCTGTGGGCCCCGTCCACAACTTTCGCGTCACGAAAGAGCAGCCTTTGAGGAACGGTCATTCCCTCGTAATAAATTGAGTTTGATTGCTGGACAATCGAGCCGATCCAATTGCACTCTCCCGCCGTAGGATTATTGTTCGAGCATTGGGTAAAGCTCGTTTGCAGTGGGTCTATAACACTGGTTGTGGCCAATACTGCACCATCCCCGTCCTCAGCAGAAATAGTATAAAGAGGAGTAAAAAGATCGGACAAAACGTAGTTATACGTAAACACACCTGTCTCATCAGTCACGATGTTAAATACTTCCGTGGAATAAATTTCTGAAGGGTTGAGAAGTGATCCACCTACAATTCTCAGAACAATATTCTGTATTGCAGTAAAAAACCTTCCAAAAATAGAGACGGTTTCCTCAGGATTATATTCGGCCTTTTCTGTCGAGAGCTCGGGTGAAGGGGTCGAGGCTGCTACGGCAGCGCTTTGATCGGTAGAATCGTTGGAGGATGATTCCGTGGTAGTCGTGGTAGAAGTGTCTTCTGGTGCGTCAACAGGAGCGTCTGTCTGCTCGGAGGTTGTCGAATCCGTACTCCCTTCACTCGCCGTAGAATCTTCCGCAACGGTATCTGCAGGTGCGTCTGCTGTCGCATCACTACTAGCGGTCGTCTCTGTAGAAGTGTCCGCAGGAGATTCGGTCGCGGCTACCGTAGTGTCCGTTAGCTCCTCGGCATACGAAACGGAATGTAAAAAAAGCATCATAAAACCCATCGATGAAAAAAGCATCAACGCTGCGATGGTCTTGCGCACATTTATTGTTGAGAGAGTCATAGGAGTAAGAAATATTTTTTATAATGTGTCCGTGCAGAAAGAGCGGTTCGGCAACATAACATGAGGAGCAGCATCCCTGCCCCGAACTCCCTGCAGAATACCATTTTTGCCGTTTCGTCAAATTCAAAAAATGGGGACTTCGCGTGGATAAAAAGTGGATATCAAAAACCGCCGCGTCATACGCGGCGGTTTTTGCACGTAGAGGGAGGGATGGCTATGCTGCGGTCGGTGTTGCGCTTCCGACGGAGACGGGGATACCACCTTTTATGTTCGTTTGTAGTTTAGCGAGAAATTCTCGCTGCGACGAAACATCGAGGATCTCAACGCCGACGACATCTCCCTTGGCATCAAAATCTACAACAAACGTATCGGAATTCTTATGAGTACGGGCAACCTTCTCATCTGTCATTTTGAGGTACACAGCGTCGGCCAGCATGTCGTATTTTATGTCCATAATTTTATAAATTATCTGGATAATATGCTGTGACAATTACGTACTCCACATCTTTCTTGGTTCCCCATTTGAAGTATATAACCTCTATTACCCTCGCGTCATCAACCTTCTTTCGGACCAGTACTCTACCTTCAAAAGCGTGCTTTGTAAAGTCTGGCGAACTGATCGCTCGCTTGATGTGATCAACATCAATGCCTCGTTCCACCAATCGGCTCTGAAAATGCGCGGTGAAGCGAAGTCTCATAGTAATAGTAAGCGACAAATGGTGAGCGTAGGGTTCCAGTATAGCCTACTTGTGGACATTCACTTGATTTCGCCTTGAGCTAGGGCATAGTTGGGATACAACGGCTTCGGCCTCGAGGCGGCGGAAACGCCACCTCTTATATTTTGCACTTCAACAAGGGTAACCCTTACAGAAACCCTTGCGGAAAGGGTTACTCTTGCCTAAGCTTTTCCACCTCCTGCGGTCATACACCCGCTTGTAGAGCGGGCTGTATGTGTAAAAATATGTAAGAAGGATAGAAATAGGGCGTCTTATGTAGCGTTAGCAGAGTAATCGTTCGTAAAAAAATATATGAAAACGCATATAGCGGTTTTGGTAGGGATTATCAGTGTTATGTCTCCGGGCCTTGCGTTTGCCAACCTCTTAAACGCAGGCGTGGGGGTAAACGGAAATGTTGAGAGCAATCTCGAACTAGAGGTGGAGGAGCGCGATCGCGAGGCAAATGAGGTGAGTGCCACCGCAAAGCTCGGGATTGGAGCGAGCACATCTGCGAGTGCGCGGGAAGATGCTCGAGATGATCGTGCAACTTCAAGTCGTGGCAATTCGGATGAAGCGGGCGATACTGCCCCGAACGCAACGAGCTCCGAGCACCGCAAAGATGGCGAAAACGCGTCCGGTGAGGATGGTCGCGGATTCGGCAAGGGCGGGCTCGTCGGGTTCTTTCGCTGGATATTCGGCCTCCCCGATGACACAACTGTCGGAGAGATCCGCACAGAGCTTCAGGCTACAACGACCCTTTCGACAAGCTCAGGGCAGGCCGTGAGCACGGATTCGTCCTCGCAAGGTTTGGGATTCTGGGCTCGAATCTTTGGATTCCTCTCGCTGGGTAATTAACGTGCCATTCGAATCAAAACGCCGCCCTCTTGGGCGGCGTTTTGCGTTCTCAAGATCCCCAAGGGTTAACCTTGCCCTTTTATGCCTGTGGATATTCACTTGATTTTCATCCCCTATGATATACACTTTGTGGACAAATGGCCTTCGGGCTCGGGCCGCTCGCAAGAGCGGCTCAAATTTTTTAAGGCGGTTTCTAGAGAATTGACCTCACCCGCTGACGAATCTCCTCATAGGTGTTTTTAGGTATTCGGCCCATCTTGACGAGCAACCGCTTTGAATCGAGTAGGCGCACCTGCGAAAGCAAAGCTGTGCTCTCGCCGCCAAGAAACGCAAAAGTGTAATGGTATTTACCATCGCGTTTCGCTGTGGTGAGCGGTATTCCAACAAATACATTCTTACTGTACTTTTTTAGCACGAGTACTGGCCGAGCAAACTTCTCCCCCTTGCCATCTTGCTCGAAACCAATGTTGACACCAATGGCACACCACCATACCTCGCGTTCGTAAAAATAAAGATTAAACTCACTTTTACTGGTAGATTTTTTTCGCTCGTTCCACGTATCGAAATCCTTTTTCATTTCGCACAATGTTGTCACGGCAAAAGACCCGTTCCACGATCAAGGGTAACCCTTTCAGAAAGGGTTACCCTTGCGGTTATAAACCGCTAGCGGTTGCCACGGCGAGGGGCGCCGATGACGCTTACCGTGCCATTTGCGAGGCGGATGTCGACGGTGCTCACGTTGTCGAGCTCGTCGGTCTCGAAAATGTGACCCTTCGGATCGATCTCTATCTTGAGACGATAATCGCCGTCCGGAAGCCCTGTGATGTCGATAGACTGGCCGTCGAGTTGGTAGCCGTAGGTGTCACCCCAACCCACCGACATGCCCTGCACCTGATCTCCGCAGGAACTATAGACCGCTTGCTTCGGCGCTCCTGGGAGCTTGGTATTCATGCGCGTAGTGTCCATCACGCAGAATGTCATCTTGCTACCTACGCGATTTTCTTGACCGTTTGCGGTAATCGGCTGGAGCGTGTACGCCGCATAATCGTCGAAGTGGAAATGATTGTGCGCTACGTGCCACGTAAAGGTGCCCGCCTTATATTCCGTATTCGTTCCGTCGTCATTGTAAACGCGCTGGAAGACATCTTGACCGTTGCTGATCACATCCCCTGCAAAAAGTTCTAGCGGCCCCGCGCCATTGTTCCACGCCGTCGTGCTAAAGCGGAGAGACGTGCCCACAAGTGTGTTTTCAAGTCGAATATTGCTCGCCGGAAGTGCTTTTAGATTGGGCACGAGCTGCGACGCGGCGTGAAGATGCCCGCCAAACATCACAACCAACCCCGCCACAGAAAGCGCGGAGTATGCAATGGTGTTTTTCATACGCGGTTATTCGCGGTGGTTGCGCGCGCGGTCCTCAGCCCAGTACACGTGTCGGAGGGTGCGCTCGCCGTGACCCAAATCCTGCTCAAAAATGGAGACGCGGCCATTGGACGATCGGTAAATCTCTTTACCCCACGCTTTCGGATCGTTGGAATCTGTATCCGCTCCGGACGATGCAGTGGACTGAGCAATCGTCGTCGAGCCATCGAGATGCGAATAGATTGCTGCGAGCTGATCGTAATCATGGTGATTCGGCTTGGTGCTGTTCGGGCTGCTCGAGTAGTCCATACAGGTGCTCTGCGACGATCCGTCTTCGCTCGTATGGCCAAGACCGAACAAGTGCCCAACTTCCTGACACATGACGTGCAACTTCTCATCTGGGTTGTTGTATTGCGGAAGATTGAAATAGCTGTCGTTCATCTTGGCCGTACCCTTCGTGATATGCGAACCGTTAATCCATATCTGCGCGAGTCCTATCCAGCCATTGTATCCATACTTACGGTTACAGACCTCGATGCGGCCAGTCGTCGCCTTGCAGTTACTACCTCCTTGCCCAGTTACTACGACAGTGTCGAGAACGCTCGATGCGCTCCAGTCTGCTGATGCGGTAGCGAGATACGAATCCCACGTGCTACTTACATTGTCTCCCATCTTTATCGTAAACGGATTGGCTGTACGAGCCCAGTGATAACTCCCCCACGCGTGACTGGCGAAGACCGTGGTCGCGCCAAGGAGCACTACAACGCCGAGTGCCGCGACGGAAATGCCTGCCTTTGTGATCTTATTCATAATAGTATGAGTGTTTAGGTTAATGTCTAAATGGTACGGTGCATTTCTGCACTCGTCAAGGTCCGCCGCTGCATATCCAAAAAAGGCTTTATTATTGCGCTAAATTTCGTGTAAGAAACAGGATACGTTTTGCGAGCACATACGCGCCAAGCGGATCTGACGATTCTGTGGCGTACGCAGGCCAACCTTCCACTGCCTTCTCAAGCCCCAAATTTTCAAACGCCTCTTTTAAATACTGAAGGGAGCGCGCGTCGTTTTCCGGCGGGAGCGCGCCTGTAGAAAGATATGGTCGAAAATCTTTGCGGCGATCGAGTGCTGCCTGCTCATTTGGCAGGTCCGAAAGGAGCGCGCGTGCCCAATCAATCGCCTTTTGCTGCTCTGGGGTCGCCCGAGGTTTTCCATCTTTCTGCGAAGCACCCGCCGGTGATTCAGATTCTGAATTGCTCATCGGCCAAGTATACCGCACTTACGGAAGCGCGGCAGCCGCGCTCGCCATCGTGGCTTGCGGCGTGACGAGGGTGGGCAAAAAGACAAACGAATCCGCAGCCACAAGCACAGCAAGGATAAACGAGAGCATCACACCCGCGGCAACCGCCTTGCGCGTGTGATGAAGTCGGATTTCCCACTCCGTGGCAACTCCGAGAGCAATCACAATGAGAATCGCGAGGGTCCAATACAGGTACTGCATCATGCTGCGCGGCGACGCGGCGATGTGCGCCCAAATAGATGCGTAGTTGGGCGTGGAACCCGCGACGACCGTGACGGGTGGCGCCACTTTGCTCGGCTTCACCGCTT
Organism: uncultured Candidatus Saccharibacteria bacterium; assembly: GCA_964437185.1. Lineage (GTDB taxonomy): Bacteria > Patescibacteriota > Minisyncoccia > Phycocordibacterales > UBA2100 > UBA10103. The sequence goes on from CAYTFU010000003.1 coordinate 44,176, forward strand.
CGGGTGCGGGTGCAGGAACTTCCTCCGCTGCTGTCCCAAGTACTTCAACCTCTTTCTCCACTCCCCCCTGCGCGATCACCCGATCTTCGGATGTCTCTGGCGCGGGCTCTTGCTCTGCGACCGGCACAGGCGTCACCTCTCCCAGGACCGATGGAGCAGAAGTCGCGAGAGCGATTTCGCTTGGGCTTTCAGGTATCGAGACGCCTGCGAGCGCTCGCTGCACGCCCGACGAAGATGGGGTGCCGAAAACCTGGGCCACAAATGTCGTGCGACGTCCCCGGTAGGTACCTTCCGCGATCGCAATGCCGATTTCTGTAAACTTGGGATTCAAAATGTTTTCGCGGTGAGTGGGAGAATTCATCCACGCGCGCTCGACGTCGCTCGATTCAGAAAAGTCGACCGCGAGATTCTCGCCCGCGTAGTCAAACGCATACCCTTCCTGTGTAAACCAATGCCACGGATCAATTCCTTCGGGAGAAATGTGCGCGAAATAGCTCTTTGCCGCCATGTCGTTGGCCTTGGCCTGCGCGACTGCTGTAAGGGCGGGGCTCAATGTAAGCGCGGTGAGGCTGTTTTGCGTACGATCACCATTGGTCAGATCCACAAGGACGGTGGCAAGCACCGACGCGTACTGCTGAGACGTAATGAAGTAGCGATCGACGGATGACCCGATAAAAATCGAGACGACGAGTGCCGAAACAATCGCCACGCCCGCGCCGCCAAAAAGCTCCGCTTCTTTACGCCCTTTTTTGCTCCGAGGCAGGAGGGATCGCAACATCGATCGCCGCGCAAGCGCGTTTTTCTTCGGCTCTTTCTTGCGCACCATCCTTTCATTGTCTCATGTGAGTGCCAACGCAAAAACCGCCCTCTGTGGAGGGCGGTTTTTTTACCTCTTTGTTGTCTATGGAGACATGTGGATCCCACTCCTGTGGAGTTGGGATGCCTGCGCGTTGCCTAGGGCAACGGCGGCAATGGAATATTCAAGCTTGAGCACTTGAGCATGTTGATCCAGCGTTTGGTCGTCTTGTAGACGTAGCCGGTCGTCTCGCCCTGCTTCAAGAGTCCGCGATCAACCCATGGCTTCAAGACGCCGTCGTTCTCACTTGCCTGGAAGTCTCGCACTGCCTTGTCGGTCATTGGGCCAAAGACGCCGGTGATCGGGAGCGAAATCTTCATCTGCTCATTGAGGAACGTCTGGAGCTTCTTCACTTCCTCCGGATCGTTCTTCGTGCTGATGCGGAGGTAATCGCGCAGGAACGGAGCGCACGATGCGCCGAGCACCTGACCAGTCGATGTACCGAGCACCTGGCCCGGACCGAAAGTCGGATTACCGAAGTCGGTTCCCCCACCGCCTGTTGTCCTTGGAGGTGTAGGTGTAGTTACGACCGGCGTGTTTACCTTTATAACTACGCTCCCGTCGTCATTTGCATCGTTGGTTTCGGCATTCTCGTGAGACGAAACCGCGGTGTTCGTCACTTCAGTACCGGCGGATGCCGTTACCGTAGCGACAATCTGAAGTGATGTCGTTGCGTTTGCGGCGAGAGATCCGATAGTCCATACGCCGGTCGAAGTAGCGTAATCACCCTCTCCATTGTCGGAAACGTACGTCAAGCCAGAAGGAAGGTTATCAGTTACGGAGACTCCCGACGCAGTAGCTGGGCCGCTGTTGGATACGGTGATGGTGAACGTTACATTCTGTCCGTTATCCGGCGTTGCGTCATCTACCTCTTTTGTCACTGCGATATCCGAACCTGTCGGAATGATCGTGTTGACGAAGGTACAAGTAATGTCATCTCCCGCGATGAGATTGCTAAAGCCCGCAAACGAACCGTCATAATTGACCGCCGCATCAGATTCAAGCGGAGAGTCGATCACACACACCAAGCTTGTGAAGTCCCACCCTTGTGCCTGGTTCTCGCTCACGGAACTAGAGCCATCGATATCGAGAGCTACCGTTTCAGAGCCGGCTCCTCCTTCGGTCGTGATCTCAACATCAGTCTCCATACCTTGCACATTGAACGTGAACGTGCCGTTTCCACCGACCGTATTCTTCACGATCGTGAGTGTCGGGATGAAAGGGGCACAATCCGCGTCTTCAAGATCCACGCCGCCGCCTTGGCTACCGTCGTCGTTGTCGTTGTCAATGCCATCGGAGCATTCCGCGAGTGTGTTTTCTGTAAGCGGATTTACGGTGATCGATACGGTTGACTCATTGCTGTCGACAGAGCTGTCGTTTGCCTTGAAGGTAAACGAATCCGATCCACTGAAGTTGAGATTCGGCGTGTAGGTGAACTGGCCCGTGCCTACGTTGAGGAATGTAATGCTGCCATTTGAGGGATTGCTCGTGGTGGCAAACGTAAGTGGATCGCCATCTACATCGGTCGCACCGAGGACGCCGGGGACTGCGATGTTTTGATCGGTCGTGATGGATTGACCCGTCGAGACAGGCGCGTCGTTCACTGGATTAACGGTAATGGTTACGGTTACCGATCCGCTTAGGCCGCTATTTGTGTCGTTAACGTGATACGTGAACGAGTCAGAACCATTGAAGTTTGCGTCTGGCGCGTAATCGAAACTACCGTCGCCGCTTAGTGTAAGAATCCCGTTCGAAACATCGGTATCAAGAACCGCCGTCATCGTATCCCCGTCGGCATCCGTGTCGTTTCCGAGTACGCCCGGGGCGGCAATCGAAAGTGTCGCATCTTCGTTGACGGAATAGGCATCGGCAACAGCATTTGGCGCATCGTTGGTGTTGCTTACGGTCACGTTGACCGTCGCAGTATCAGTGCCACCGTTATCGTCGGATATCGTGTACGTGAAGCTGTCGGAGCCTACGTATCCGGCGTTTGGAGTGTATTTTACAGACCCTGCATCAAGAGTAGCGGTGCCGTTTGAAGCCGACCCAACACTCTGCACCGTGAGAGTTTCTGCCGTATCGGGTGAAATTAAGTCGTTCGCAAGGACATCGATGACGTTGTCGACTGAATCTTCGTTTACGTTTGCCGAGTCATTTACTGCATCGGGATCATCGTTGACTGGCGTAACGGTGATAGAGAACGATCCACTGTTGCTTCCGATAAGATCGGCTACAGAAAAGGTGAATCCATCTGGACCATTGTAGTTGAGAGCTGGAGTGTAGCTGAAAGTACCATTCGAGTTGAGCGTGAACGCTGCGGAGTTTGTCGGCCCCGTAACGATCGCGTACGTAAGCACATCGCCCTCCGCATCAATGGCAGTAACAGCACCCGAAAAGCCGACGTCCTCTGGCGTCGTGCTCGCCTGGTCGCTCACGGGGGTTGGGAATGTATTGAAGTACGTGTTGGTAACGACACACGTGACCGTGGTGCCTGATACTACCGTAACGGTACCGCCTGGAGCACAATCGTCACCAAACGATGTCGTGTAGTGTGCGTTCGCTGGCTCACTCACCGTATAAGAACCTGCAGTCAGCGTGTACTCAGTACCGGTCTCGGAACCTGCCGCTGGAGATCCTGTGACGTCCACACCGCCCTGCTTCACGCTGATCGGGAACTGGTCGGCAGTCGCTGTTCCACCTCCCGTGATTACTACATTCTTAATAACAGAAAGCGTCCCTGGAACAACATTAAACTCATCGTCGTCGGTCAATCCTGAACAACCAGGATCGGCAGGGTAGTCGATCAGCCCATCGCCATCATTATCAACGCCGTCATCGCATTGATATACAACCTCGACTGTTTGAATAAATGTGGAAAGCCCACCCTCATTACCTGCCTGATTCGCATGATGGATGCTGACTCGAATGGTGTAACTGCCGGGAGCAGAGTAGGTGTGGGAAGTAGACCATGGAGTATCCGCAATAATTCCATTGTTTGAATTGTTTGTGAAGTTTAGATCGGTCTCGTCCATAAATACGACCCAGGCCGAAGGATCGCCCCAGTCGACAGAAATGTACTGCTGATTCGCTGGGCCCGTAAAAGTATTCGCAGAAGCAATGCCACTTGCCGTCACATTGAGACCGTTCAAAGTAAGCGATCCTGATATTACGTAGTTTGCAGCTGCGTGTGCCGTGTTCGGAGCAAGCGCTACGCCCGCAAACGACATCGATATCATGCTTAGAGTTACGAAAACAGATCCCGCCTTGTCGAGAAAGGACCCCTTGTGCGCGAAGACATTAATATTCATATTTTGTTAGTAATTAGGTAATAAATTGACCCTAGTAATGACTTCAGGAAAGATCTAAATTTCGGGCGTACTTTACACTGTATACGGGAGTTTTGTCAAGACCTCCGCATTAGACGCAATATCACAACACTACCCACGCCTCAAACTTACCACAAGCGCAAAATTGGTGAAATGGTGTGCGTAAAGTGTGCATAAATATCAAAATCTGTGGATTACACGCATCATGTGGGGTTTCGTAAATCCCACGTACCACCAAAATAGCCAAGTAACACTTCTTACTCGAGCAGGGCGATTTCCATTTTCCAAGAAATATCTTTTATGAAGCGCTGTGTTTTTGATACGACACCACCGTATGCCTCCTCGAATAATTCTCTGTTCAGAATCGACGGGAAATTTACCTGTCCCGAATAGTCAGGAAAACTGCTCCAGCGATATGTCCGTAGAAATGCCATGGCCTTTCTTTCACTTGCGATTCCGCCCTCGCGCCAGCCTTTAGCCCCTTCGAGAAAGTCGAGGGGATTGAGATGAATGTAATGCAGGATGTGCAAAAAATGCGCTTCGCGCTCGATCAGTACCTTCTTGGTGCGTCCCTGAAACAGCGCTCCCTCGCGTTCATGAAGTTCGTTGTAATAGTTGGCATACCCAACATTGAGCTTGCGAATAAATTTTGTTAGTCCTCCGTCCTCTATTTCGGATACGAGTAAATGGTAATGATTTTTCATAAGACACCACCCGTGTAAATCAATCAGCCGCTTTCGCTTCGCCAACGTGGGGTTTCGTAAATCCCACGTCTTTCGTCTATATGCGTCTGGCGCAGGCCGAATATCATTGAATTCGTATATGTCTCGCACAAAGCGAGCGCAGTGCGCATCGTCATCAAAAATTGTTCGCTTATCTACACCCCTATTGAGTACATGATACAGCTCCACTCCAATAGTGTACTTTCAACGTGGGATTTACGAAATCCCACGTGGGGAAATGTTAGCCGAAAGTAAATGTGTATGCCTGAAGTCCGGGATTTTCAATAAAGATTTCAAGCGTGTGCATGCCGTAGTCAGCGTCTTCAACGAGTTTGTACAACCCGTTTTTTTGGATGACTACTTCCCCGCTTCCATTCACATCCTCCCCGCGCGCATCACCAAGCGGTTTGCCATCGCGCGTTACTTTGATCTTTATAGCGGTCTCCGCACTCGCGACGAAATACACGCTCCTCGCGTTGTAAATATATTTTATATATGCGCCTGCAGTTTTGTTGGTCGCGTATTCGGGATGAATATTCCACGTGCCCGAAAGATAAAAAGCATTTTGTTTCAAAGTAGACGGAATCGCGAGCGTCTGTTCGCCCTCGCTCCAGAGAAGCCCGTTGCCAAAACGATCATTCCGCTCCGCGCCAAAATATGTCTCGGGGCTCTGTACGCGCCGGAGATCGCTCTCCGAAAGTCCGCCCTTCTGACTGATCGGCATATTCGTGTCGATAGAAAGACCAAGTCGCTCCGCTCGCTCAGCAAGCGCTTTCTGAATCGCGCGCTCTGTCTCGGCGTAGGCCCCCTCTCCCGCGTGATCAAACACAATGTACCCGTCGATGTCGATAAGATATTTTCGCGGCCAGTACTGGTTGCCAAACGCGTTCCACGTCTTGTATGCGTTGTCGAGAATGACAGGATACTTGATTCCGTCTTCATCTACTGCACTCTGCACGTTTTTGAGTAGCTTTTCGAAGGCAAACTCGGGTGTATGGACGCCGATGATTTCGAGTCCCTTATCCGAATACTTGCTGTACCAATCTTTCAAATACGGCAGCGTACGCTCACAATTGATGCAGCTGTAGGTCCAAATATCTATAAGGACGACTTTCTTTCCCCGAAACTCACCGATTGTGATAGGCTCGCCTTTTGTGTTTATGTAGCCGTCGGGTGATACGAGCTCCGGAGAACGCTTAAATTGCCGTGCTTTTTTCGCTGCCTCGGAGGGTTGTGGCGATGTCGCCGGTACCTGGGTCGGCACGCTTCCTACTTCTATCGGCGCAACGTCCATAGCAAGCGCATCAGCCGTCTCGATCTCAAGGGGAGCCGCCACGTCTCCCAAGTCTCGAGAATTCAAAAATACGAGCACCGACCCGATACCGAGAGCCACGGCAACGATACTACCTATGATGAATTCGAGTCTCATACTAATTGACTAATTGTAACAAGTGCTGCTCGATTCTCGTCACATCAAGAAAACCGGTATCAAGTATTTTGATCTGCAGTGCCTTGTCGGCGCCGGTAATGATGGCAATGCCGACAAGAATAAAGAGCACGCCGAGCACACGCTTTAAGAGGCCTTTGGAATCTGCAGCGAGACCAAGCTTGTCGACAAGCCTCTGACCGATAAGCGCGATCAGCATGAGGACTATGCATAGGCCGAGCACATACACGGTGAGGTACACGACACCGAGCGCGTAGCTCACGGGAAGGACCGTCGCTAGCACGAGAAAGTAGGTGGGGCTGCACGCCGAGAATACTGGACCGAGCGCGGCTCCCATAATCACATCTCCGAGAAAACTCTTTCGCTGGTATCCCTGCGCCAAGAGTTGATTGGATCCCCTATTAAGGCCCGATACGAAGGGGAGATTCTCCCACAGTGCAGGAAATATGAGTATGAGACCAAACGCGAGTATGATACCACCAGAAAAAGCCTTCCAGAACGATTCGGGAACACCAATGAGCACGGTACTCGCCTTCAGAAGCAGGGTAAACGCGATCAGCGAAATGCCGAGCGATGAGACGATCACCAACGCGCGCTTCTTGTCGGCACCCCCATCAATCGAACCGCCAATAATTACGGGGAGAATCGGAAGAACGCATGGAGCGAGGACCGTCAGAATCCCCGAAACGAATGCGACGAACAGGAAGGAAATCTCCATGTAGTTACTGCACCTCGGCGACGAGTGTAGCGAGCGTAGCAGATCCGCTCCACTTCTTAATCATGGTGCCATCTGCCTTTACCTGAACGAATGTGTGTTGGTAGGTCACGCCGTACTTCTTTTTGAGATCGGCAGAGCTGTCGTAATTGACGTCGAGAATGGCAAGACCTTTGGGTATTGACGCTACCCTTGCTCTAATGTCGGCATCTACAGCTTTACAGGAAGGGCACCACAACGCTCGGAAAAAAAGTACAACATCCCCAGACTCAGCTTTTGCGAGCTTCTCAGCGGCATACGCTTCATACGTGCCGGCAAACATCATCGCCTCTGCAGGAGCAGCCTCTTTCTTTTCCATCATTGCGCCGTCCTTCTTCTCCATCGCTTCAGGCGCTTTCTCCATAGCTGCATCTTTGTTCATGGCGTCTTCAGACATCACCGCGTCATTTTTCTCCATTACTTCCGCTACCTCTCCCGATTGTGCACCGCTCGATCTGCCCGAATCTGAAATTACGTAATATCCTCCTCCGAGCACAACGATAGCGCCGAAGATTAGTATGAGAATGCCGTTCATAGATTTTCTTGAGCTTATAGTTCCTGTATTGTATTTTCTCCCCAACCGATGTCAAGGCGACTTTACATTTACCTGTGGATAATTGGATCAATGGTACCGGGTGCTGTAGTAGCGCGCTCCCACCTTCGCTATGATCATCGCAAGCAGCGCCCACACGAGCCAGGGGTCGAGCGCGTGCGCAAAGGTCTGCACGATGATGCCGAGAAGTAGCACTCCCCCGCCAGCAAAAAAGGCCGCGCGACCAGCTACTTGCCGATGCTCAATATCTCGCTCATCAAGAGCGGATTCGGAAAGCACGAATACCGAGAAAATACCGGCGACGAACACCGCGGCGCCAAGAATGAGCATGTGCACCATATCTGTCATCCAGAACTTCAACGGATTCACGAGACAGATCGCGAGCACCGCAAACACGAGCGCGCATATTCCCTGCAATATTAAGTGTTTGTTCATAGACTAAAAATATCTTCTACCGATCTTTTAAAGTATCGCGCGATTTTGAGCGCGAGCATAACCGACGGTGTGTAATTCCCCTTTTCGATCGCAATGATCGTCTGCCGACTGACACCAACACGCGCCGCGAGTTCTTCTTGCGTAACGCCCGTTGAGGCGCGCAGTTGCTGCACTCGATTTGTTACATATTTCATTACAGCTGTAACGCTACATTCTATGAAGGTACCTGTCAAACGAACTTTACATGTGTACTGCAGCGCGAAGGGGCATTATTGCACGATATACTGCTCAGCATGAATATTCGCGAAGATATCGCTCGAATCATAAAGGGCGATGCGCAGGACGACGACGCGACGCGGGCGCAGTATAGTCACGACACAAGCATTTTTGAAAAAACTCCGGCCGTGGTTGTCTTTCCGAAGGATGCGGAGGATGTGTCATCTGTCGTGAAATACGCGAACGACGCGAAGCTTGCGGGCAACCACATATCGGTAGCCGCGCGCTCGGCAGGCACCGACATGACGGGCGGCCCGCTTACCGACTCGATCTCAATGGTGTTTACAAAATACATGAACCACATTGGCGAAATTGGTGATGATTACGCCGAGACGGAACCCGGCGTGTACTACCGAGATTTTGAGAAGGCGACACTCGAAAAACGCGGCATGATCATGCCTTCATACCCCGCTTCTCGTGGAATCTGCGCGCTCGGAGGCATGGTCTCCAATAATTCTGGAGGAGAACTCACCCTGCAGTATGGAAAAACGAATCGCTTTGTCCGATCTCTCGATGTCGTGCTTTCCGATGGCACCAAAGCGACTTTCAAACCGCTTACGAGTGCCGAACTTGCCGAAAAAAAGGCGCTCGATACGCTTGAAGGAAGCATTTATCGCGACGTTCATTCGCTCATCACTGAGCATGCCTCGGAAATAGAGGCCGCTCGTCCTACCGTGACCAAAAATTCCGCTGGCTACGCACTCTGGGATGTCATGAATCCGAAGTACGGAACATTCGATCTTTCGCAACTCGTCGTCGGATCCCAAGGTACGCTTGCGATTGTGACAAAAGCCCGCCTCGGCCTCGTGAAGACAAAGGAGCATCGCGCAATGCTCGTCATTTTTCTCTCAGACATCAGTATTTTGCCGGAGATCGTATCGCGCGTACTGAAATACAACCCTGAGTCGTTTGAATCGTATGATGATCAGACCTTCAAGCTCGCGGTGCGCTTCGTGCGACAGATCGTGAGCCACTTTGGTATCGAACGAATGATTCGACTCGGCTTTTCTTTCATCCCCGAAATGTGGCTCGTGCTTACGGGCGGCGTCCCGAAGCTCGTCCTGATGGCGGAATTTGCTGAGGACACGCCTGAGGAGGCGCTCCGGCAAGCTGAAGGCGCGCGCGACGCGCTTCACGATCTCTCCGTCCAAACCAAGATCGCGCAGTCGGAGGCAGCGGCGGCCAAATATTGGACGATTCGCCGCGAGAGCTTTTCGCTGCTGCGAAAAAATCTGAAAGGGCTTTACGCCGCCCCTTTTATCGATGACATCGTGGTGCATCCCAGCGACTACCCGAAGTTTCTTCCGGAGCTCCAGGCCATACTTTCTGAATATAAACTCATTTACACCATTGCGGGGCATATCGGCGACGGCAACTTTCACATTATCCCTCTCATGAACCTTGGCCGCCCCGCCGATCACCAGCATATTTTGGAACTCTCGCCGCGCGTGTATGAACTCGTCGGCAAGTATCGCGGCTCGATCACGGGCGAGCACAACGACGGCATAATACGCACACCCTACCTGCCGCTCATGTTTGGAGAGAAGATGTGCGCGCTCTTCGCCGAAGTGAAGAGAATTTTTGATCCTCTCAACATCTTCAATCCTGGCAAAAAAATCGGTGGTACGATTGCAGATATAGAAGCGTTTATGATTAAACATGGTTGATGGGCTCGGGAAAACGTTTGCGCTCGCTGGAATTGGATTTTTCTCCTTGATTGGAAATTTCGTTCCACGCGTGGCTTCGGCACACGAAGTGTACGTCTTGGATCCTGTCACGGTGGAGCACGCGATGGCGAGTGTCTCTCCAAACCCCTTCCTTGCATATTTTGGCAACGAAATACTTTTCTTCTTTTGGGGGTTTGTGGCTGCGGTGATTTTCTCCACGATGTTTGCAGGTTCGATATTCCACGTGCTGGAACATAAATTGGGCCCTACACTTTTCGCACTCAAAAAGTATGCACTTCCTATTGCACGTATCACGGTGGGTCTTTGTTTTGTCGCATTCGCGCTTTCAGGCAACATCTACGGCTCTGAACTCTTCCTTAAGCAGGGCTTCGGAGAGGCGACCCTCCTAATGCAAATCTTCCTCACCACCCTCGGAGCTCTGGCGACCCTCGGCCTCTTCACGCGAATAGCTGGCATCGGCATGTTGGTGGTCTACGGGCTTGCGTGGAGCGTGTGGGGAAACTATCTCCTCACGTACACTGACTTTCTTGGTGTCGCCGCACTGCTTGCAATCTTGGGCGGAGGGATGTTTTCAATTGATTCTCTCCTCGGAGAAAAGATATCGGCGACCAATTCTTTCACCCTGAGGCTGCGCCCATATGCATTTCCGTTTCTTCGCATATGTTTCGGTTGGGGAGTGCTGTACGCTTCTATCTATGCGAAGTTTATTCATAGCCAGCTTGCGCTCGACGTCGTCAACATCCACGACCTCACACGCTTCTTCCCTTTTGATCCCCTCTTTGTTGTGCTCGGCGCACTTATCGTCGAATTCATCGCTGGATTGCTGGTCTTTTTCGGTGTCATGTTGCGCTGGACGCTCGTCTTTCTCGCCTTCTGGCTCACCCTCTCGCTCATCTACTTCCAGGAGCTCATTTGGCCTCACGGCATTCTCTTCGGCCTCGCCGTGGCACTCTTCTTGCATGGGTACGATGAATACTCTATCGGTGGTCGATTCTTTAAGCGAAACGGAAAGGAGCCGGTAATTTAGCGCGGAGTTTTCCACAGGTCAGATGGCGGGGCACCTGATACAGTGCAAATGGAGTTGCACTTTGACTGTTCCAATGAGGCGAGCTTTTTGATTCCCACATCCACGGGTGGGGCCCAAAACGCTCGCCTCTTGCTCTTAAACGAGGGAGGCGAGCGGCCAAGTTTTTAACATTCTGGGAGATTGACGTGTCACATGAACCTGAACGCCTCTCATTCGGCTTCCGGGATCAACCGTTGGCTACACTCGATGATCCGAGCGAGTCGCAGACACCTGCACCCGCGCAGCCGATTTCCCTCGCCGGCCCACCCACTCCCGGCGATGATGCACAGAGCGAAGAAGAGTCTGACCAGGACCCGTTCGGCGTCCACGATGTCGAAAGCGATCCCATGTACGAGGGCCCCAACCGCTGCGACGACTGAACTCCTCGCGCCGACTCCATGTAAGGGGCCGCCACACAATTGTGGCGGCCTCAAGCACTACGCGTTCGCGCCTTTTCGCACAAACAACATCAACACTATCAAAAACGCAAAGGCAGAAATTGCCATCATCGGATACGTAACATAGCCAAACTCGAGAAAGAGAATTTGCGTGCAGCTCACCATCCCATCACTCGGGCACGGGAGAGACCCGGCCGGATACATTTGGAGTATGTGGTGGTAGATCGCTACACCAAGCCCTACCACAGAGAGTGCGATTGAGTAATCCGCGATTCGGACGTCGCGTTTCCATAGCGCCAAGGCAAATAGAATCACCTGCGGATAGAGAAAGGCGCGCTGCCACCAGCACAGCGGACACGGAGGAAGGCTAAAAATGCTTGAATGAATGATAGTCATCGCGCTCGCGCCGAGCGTGACCACAAATCCAATTACGAGACCCCAACTATTCAAAAACCACGCGACGTCCTGGAGGTCGGGAAGCTTTTTGCGCAAAAAATAGAGTGCGAGCAAGCTCGCTGCAAATACCTGAATCGCGATCGTTCCAAGCGCCAACCAGTAGTTGAGCGTCTCAAGGGGCATGGTTACTGCGGCAAAGCGCACCCGCTTAGTTGTGACAATTCAATGAGTGAGCGCTCGCCCGTGAGCGTGCTTGTGCTGTTGGGAAATACCCACGTCGGATAGCTCGAAATGTTCTTCGCCTTGCACTCTTCAGTCTGCCCCTTACCGTCGGCGGTCGAGCACTCCACGTAGGGCAAGAGTTTCGCTGATCGGCCAAACATGGCCTTGGTCTTCTGACAGTGAGGGCACCAGAAAGCACCGTAAAATATCACGCCCTTATCCTTCAAGCACTGCGCGAAGGTGTCGAGTTGCCCCGGTCGTGCGTTTGCCATCGAAAGACTGCCGATTCCCGCGACGATGATCGCGATTATCAAAAGCCAAAATATCATTACTCCTTTCTTCATGGTTGAAATAATACACTGCCTTGCCACTGATGCCAAATGCTCGTATCTCATATACAATGCCGCATATGAGCACACCGATTGAGAATATTGAGAAAGCGCTTCACGTAGAAGATATAGACCGCGATTTCGTTCTTCGCATTGTCCAACCGGCGCTCAACGGCCTTCTCGACGGATCAATTTCTACTCTCGCACCGCTCTTTGCCGCCGCATACGCAACGGGCAACTCTCACGTAACGTTTCTCGTCGGGACCTCAGCGGCAATCGGAGCTGGCATCAGCATGGCCTTCGCTGAAGCGCTTTCCGACACGGGAGAATTGACGGGACGAGGCCACCCCGCAATGCGTGGTTTTATTGTAGGCTTTATGACGTTTATTGGCGGAATACTGCACACACTCCCCTTCCTCATTTCAAATCTTTCAGTTGCGCTTTACCTCGCGTACCTCGTCGTTGGGCTCGAACTTATCGCCATCGCCTACATTCGATACAGATATTTCAAGATGCGATTCTGGCTCTCTGTAGTACAGGTCGTTATTGGCGGCGCGCTCGTATTTCTCGCCGGGGTTTTGATCGGCAGTGCATAATTCAAGTGAGATTTTTTTATTTCTACAAGGGTAACCCTTGAGAAAAGGGTTACCCTTGTATTGACACAAGAGATTTTAGTGGTGGCGGGCGGCGCCGCACTTACAGCCCACCGGACGGATGAATTCGTCGTAATACTCTAAGTCGTAATCGATCGTGATCTCCTCGCACTTTTGTATATCTCTCGTCGCGTGGATAAGTATTTTTCCATTGGTAATTTCCGCCTCGGTATTCGGATCGCAGCAGTGATTGATATATCGGGCGGTATTCGATTGTGGAGAGCCGTCGATCGTCCACATCTCGTCGATTTCAAACAGGTAGCGAGATTTCGAGGTATCGGCCACCGGTGTCGGTATTTTCTGTCCCGTATATTCGAGAATGAACTCGCCGTTCTTAATATCGGTGAGCGCAAAAAGTCCAGATCCCACGTCGGGCGCAACATCCTTTATCACAAAGCGAGCATCTATCGTTTCCATAACGAGCGAGTATAATGCATGTATGTCCAAACGCGAACACATTTCCACGGAAAATTACAAGGGCGTGCGAGATTTTTATCCCGAAGACTTCTTTCTTCAGAAATATATTTTTGAACACATGGAGCGCGTGTGCGAGCTTTTCGGCTACGAAGAGTACACTGCCTCCGTGCTTGAACCGGCGGAGTTGTACCGCGCAAAGAGCAGCGAGGAAATTGTAAATGAGCAGACCTACACCTTTACGGATCGCGGAGGCAGGGATGTAACGCTTCGTCCCGAAATGACTCCCACGCTCGCGCGCATGATCGCCGCTCGACAGCGTGACATTCCACTCCCCGCTCGCTGGTACACCATCGCCAATGTGTTTCGATACGAACGACCTCAGCGAGGCCGACTCCGCGAGCACTGGCAGCTCAACGCCGACATCGTGGGCGTGGAGGGCGTCGAGGCCGACGCCGAAATTATCGCAGTCGCGCACGGCGTCATGCGCTCAATGGGAGCGGATGAGAGAAATTTTGAAATCAGAGTGTCCGACCGCCGCATTCTCGACGCAATCTATCAGTCCGTTGGAATTGCCAAAGAATATGCGGGTAATGTTACGCGCCTTCTAGATCGCCGGGCAAAGATAGATGACTTTGAAAAAGAATTGACCGAAATGATTGCGCACGAGGAAAAGGCTATCAAGCTCATCGAGGAACTCGAGAACATTACCTCTACCGCGTACCTCGAAGAACTTCGCACGCGTCTTGAACAGATGGGTGTGCGCAACATGGTCGTTGATACCAAAATTACGCGCGGCTTTGATTATTACACAGGAATGGTTTTTGAAGTGTACGACACCGATGAGAGCAATCGGCGATCGCTCTTTGGCGGAGGTCGATACGACAGTCTTCTGAGCCTCTTTGGCGGCGAGTCGATCCCCGCTGTCGGATTCGGCATGGGCGACGTCACGGCGCGCGATTTCCTTGAGACGCACAACCTCATCCCCTCATACGTACCGTCTACCGAACTCATGATCTGCGTCGTCGAACCTGAAGCGACATCACATGCAGTGCAACTCGCACAGAGCCTTCGTCGCGAAGACGTGACGGTAGCTGTGAACTTCTCCGGCAAGCGCATCGGCGATCAAATCCGTCACGCGGACAAAGCAAAAATCCCCTTCGTCATCGCCGTCGGCTCAAAGGAACGCGACACCGGGCGCTATACGATCAAAAACCTTTCGACGGGCAACGAAATCACGCTTTCCGCCGACCGTATTTCTGAGCATCTCTTCTCCTCACTCGGCTAATATTCCCGACATACCGAACATGCGAACCGTTGTTTTCGATATTGAGACCGCAAATTGGATGAGCGACATCGGCTCTTCTGACCCGGCCGATCTTACGATCGCGATTGTATGTATCCACGATTCCGAGACCGACACCTACTCTAGCTACCTCGAAAGTGAGCTTCACCAACTTTGGAACATTCTTGAGCGCACCGATGTGCTCGTCGGCTACAACTCCGATCATTTCGATATTCCGCTTTTGAATAAGTACTACCCGGGCGATCTCACGCGCATAAAAAGTCTCGACATAATGAAAGAGGTACACTCATCGCTCGGGCGGAGGCTCAAGCTCGACTCCATCGCCGAAGCGACGCTCGGCACCAAAAAATCCGCATCCGGCTCTCAATCGCTCCAATGGTGGCGTGCTGGAGAAGTCGAAAAGGTGCGATCTTATTGCCTCAAGGACGTCGAGATCACAAAAAATATTTTTGACTATGCACTAAAAAACGGCTCTATAAAGTACAAAGACCTCGGCCGTTCGCGCGAAGTGAAGCTCAACACTTCAAAATGGCTCTCTCCCGCCGGCGGCGCCATGACATTTACGCTTGGGTTGTAAATATTTGACAGTCTGTGCCGCGCTGCTAGTCTGCTCGGCAGGCGGGTATATTCCCGCGTTCACAACGCACAGAGGAGGCGCTTATGTGGAGGATGCTCATCCCAAACAGCTTAACTGCGTACAGGCTCTGTGTAGGTCTCGTACTGCCAGGGTTGTATCTTCACGGATGGCGATTGGGGCTACTTGTTTTCGGCGTAACCGCCGCTGCAAGTGATTTGCTTGACGGTTTCAGTGCACGCCTGCTCAAAAGCACCAGCGAACTCGGCAAGAAGTTCGATCCCGTAGCCGACATGACTTTATGTATCGGGGGTGTTTCAGTGGTACTCATCGACGTCGGTGTCACTTGGTACGCTCTGATCTACTGGGTACCTGTAGCATGGGCCGCCTACTACACGGTGGCCGTGTCGGCAATGCGATGCCATGGACTCATCGAGGCTTCGAACCTGGAAGCGCGAGTCGCAATTGCGTTAATGATGATAAGTGGTTGTGCATTTTACGGACGCATAACCTTACATCAGGAACCTGACCCGTCGTTTCGTCTCGAGCGAATCGCCATTGGCCTCCTGATTATCGGCTGCGTTTTCGAGATGCTTGCAATCCGAAAGTATCGGTTAGAGGCCAGCCAGACTATCTAGGCGTTCTTTTACCCTAATGGCCCGCTCCTGGAGGAAGCGGGCCGCGCTATTTATAGTGTGTGTTTACACGAGCTTGTCGAATTGTGCTTGGGACCAGAATCGAACTGGTGACCCTTCCCTCTTCAGGGGAATGCTCTACCAACTGAGCTACCCAAGCCCATACACCAAATTTGCCATCGTTTTTATTGCATCCCAAACTAGTCCGCGGACACACTCGATGGGCAAACGGTATGTACATGCATCATCTCAAAATAAAACATAAATGCAATTACGGCAAAATTGGTGTCGGGGCAAGCGTGCAGTCACTGCCACGCCAACCCAGATCATTTTTACTCTGGCGTGGAGGTGGCCTGTGTCGATGAGGGAGATCGCAAAAAACTCGACAATTTACCCACGATTTCCTCCAATTGATCGCGAAAACCGCCCATTTGCGTCCCCGCCTCTACGCCAACACCCTGAACCTTGTTGACCGTCTGCAACACCTGCTGTACTGAAGGATTGACGTACGTCATGTAAAACCATAGCGGGCCGAGGAGGAGGAGCGCGTAGATAAGAAATTTTACGAGACCGCCCCAAAACGCATTGCGCCGCATCGCGTGGAGCATTTTGTTGTTTTCACGAACCATCTTGTATATCTCCTGCTGCTGCCCCTGGTATGGATTGATTTCCATGTGTTTATTATATCATCATCAAAATGCTACAGTAACGATGCGCCCTCGTAGCACAATGGATAGTGCGGACCCGTCCTAAGGGTATGATTTCGGTTCGATTCCGGACGAGGGCACTAAATCGCGAGCAGCTCGCGTAGGCGGTGCTCGTCGAAGCCGACGACGAGGTCACTGCCTACGGTGATCACAGGGACGCCCATCTGTCCGCTTTTTTCGATCATCTCCTTGCGCTTCGGGAGATCGGTGCCCACATTGTATTCGGTAAAAGACACTCCATTTGCAGCAAAGAAGTCTTTGGCCAAGTGGCAAAAGTGGCAGGTGTTGGTCGTATAAATAGTTACGGGCTTTTTTGTTGCCATATAATTATTTTGAAAATATTAAAGGACGGTCAGTATACCACGCGGACTTATCCACAGCTGACACTCATGGGACTGTGTGCGGAATACGAGAATCGAACTCGTATCTACTGCTTGGGAAGCAGTCGTTCTACCACTAAACTAATTCCGCCTGACGTGAAATTTATCAAAATTTTTACGTTTCCGCGAGCTACCTCACCACCCGAACACTCCCCTGATTTTCTGCATCATCGTGGATGTCGCTTCGGTAACCGTCGCAGCTTGCGGCTCGACGATAACGATGAGTCCCTCTCCCTCGCGCGCCAAAGAGTACTGTTCACGTAGAAGCTCCTCCATGCCGCGCTGCGACTGGAGGCTCGCGATATCTTTGTCAAGCTGCTGTCTCCTTGTCGCCAGGTCAGCGAGCTGAATTTCAGCCTCAATGCGAAGAGCGGCGGATTCGCGTTCTTTCTCATACGCGCTCCACAAACTGAAACCAGCAAAAACGACAAGAGCGACCACGAGTGCCAAAACAACACGCCGACCAAAAAGCCTCACCGGATCGTTTCTTTGTCTAATTGCCATACGATAACTATTCCATTATACTAACAAAGCGAGTGTATATGAGTTTTCTTTTTCACAAACGAACAAAAAAAGCGATTCAGATTATCTGGAGCGTGGTGGCCGTGCTGATCATTCTCGGTATGGTGGTATTCTTCGCCCCTGGGTTTGCCAACCTTATCTAGCCTTTTCCACAAGGGTTACCCTTGTTGGAGTGAAGGACTATCCTTCTCGCACGACTTTCAGAAAGACGTCGTGTGGAATATCTACCTTGCCGCGAGCAAGCATTTTCTTTTTCCCTTTTTTCTGTTTTTCTCGCAATTTCATCTTTCGCGTAATGTCGCCTCCGTAGAGATATCCCGTCACATCTTTGCGCATGGCAGATTTGCGACGCGACGCGATGATTCGCCCCATGGTCTTCGCCTGAATTTTGAGTTCAAACATTTGGCGCGGAAGCAATTTCTCAAGCTTTTCTACCATCGCCTCTGCTTCATGCTGTACCCGACGGCGCGACACGATGCGCGCAAAAGCGGGCACGGGCTCTTCTGCGACAAGTATATCGAGGCGGACCACATCCGCGTTGCGCATACCGAGTAATTCGTAGGAGAGCGACGCAAAGCCGCTCGACACACTCTTGAGTCGGTCGAAGAAACCTCGCATGAGTTCGCGCAACGGCATTTCGGCCGCGAGGCGCGTTTTTCCATCGGGAAGTGTCTCGGTTTCGCCGACCACCGCTTCGTGATCGTAGAGAAGCTGCGTAATCACTCCGAGATGTTCGGGTGGTGAAATTACAAATACTTTCGCCCACGGTTCATGGACTTCTTTTGCGGTACCGTCGTCGGGAAAGCGTGCGGGCGAGTATATATGTTCTATCTCGCCGTTTGCTTTTACGATCTCATAGACGGTTGTGGGCATGGTTACGACGAGTTCGAGAGAAAATTCCCGCCGTAAACGCTCGATCACGATCTCGAGATGAAGCATGCCGAGGAATCCGCAACGAAAACCTTTGCCCATCACACCTGAGGACTCTTCTTCATACGAAAGCGACGAGTCCGAGAGACGGAGGCGCTCCAGCGATTGCCGCACGATTGTGAGATCGTCTTGGCTCTCTGGATACACGCTTGCCCAAATGACAGGCGTGGGGGAACGATATCCAAAAAGACCCGGCGCGGGATTTCGAACCGACGTCACGGTATCTCCCACAGACGCGATTCCAGGCTTCTTAATGCCGGTAACCACGTACCCGATTTCCCCTTCGTGTATTCGCTCGGTTGGTCGCTCCTCGGGCATAAGAACTCCGACTTCAAGCGCGACGAAATCCGCCTCTCCCGCAACGAGCCGCAGGGAATCGCCCTTGGCGATGGAGCCTCCAAATACGCGCATAAAAACGATCACGCCGCGGTGATCGGAGTATCCAAAATCAAACACAAGCGCCTGCACACCCGTATTTGCAGGTACCGGTGCGGGTATATTCTCTACAATAGCGTTTAACACTTCTACGACTCCCGCACCCGTCTTCCCCGAGGCGCGCAAGACTTCCGATTCCGGACATTTGAGCAGGAGCGCGAGTTCACTCACGATGTCGTCTACGCGCGCGTGAGGGGCATCAATCTTCGAAACAATAGGAATAATTTTTAGATTCAGTTCCTGTGCGACTGAAAGTACGGAAAGCGTTTGTGCCTCCACCCCTTGCGTCGAGTCTACGAGCAAAAGCACGCCTTCGACGGCGGTGAGCGCGCGCGACACTTCGTATGCAAAATCCACGTGCCCGGGCGTGTCGATGAGGTTGAGTATGTATTCCTCTCCCTTATGATTCCACTTCATCCGCACCGGCTGCATTTTGATCGTAATGCCGCGTTCACGCTCCAAATCCATCCGGTCGAGCACTTGCTCCTGCATGCGACGCGGCTCGATCGTGCCCGTAAGTTCAAGCATGCGATCAGCCAGCGTCGATTTGCCGTGGTCGATATGAGCAATAATACTAAAATTTCTAATTCGTGAAGACATACGTTATTGAGGTCCCGTGAGACTTCCCTCTTCAGCAGAAGCAACGACCGCCACGCCGCGCGGCGTCGATAGCGACTTACGCCATAGGCGATCGTGAATGGCGGAAGCGTTGTCTTTAAATTCACTGTTGCCGAGGAGCCAATATACAAGAGCGCACGACAGAATACCACACATACCGCCGATAAAGCCTCGAGACAAGACTGAGAGCGTTGTCGAGGCGAGCGAAATGGGACCTATCGCCCCCAGCACAACGTACGTGACCGCACCTCCCACGAGCGCCGCAAACGCACTTTCACTCCACGATTGTATAACCTGCTGGAAAAACCCTCTGAACGTGCGCTCAAAATGGAGAAGCAGCACGAGCGTGCTCACAATCGCAACCAACGAATACGCAAACGCGAGTGTGAGAATGCTACTTCCCGGAACTCCGGTCACGCGCAAGATTTCCTGCCCCACGAGCATGAGCAACTCGTTCTGAAAAAAACCGATAAGCACAGCGCTGAGAGCAACGGTTGCGACGGCCGTCCCCGCCGCAACGGCAAATGGTACAAGCGTGCGGCCAGCAGCGTAGTACCCACGGACAAGAAGCAGCGTGAGGCTCTGAAAGACAAGCGATACGGCGAGCAGCCCAAATGCCGCAGCGGTGAGCCGCGTGTCAGTCCAGTCAAACGATCCAGCGCCAAGCACCACCCGCACCATGTGTGCGCGCAAAACGATGATCAGCGCGGTAATCGGAAGCGACCAAAAGAATATGTGCCGCGCGGCAGTTGCAATGTGCGATATGAAAGCGCTTTGCTCTCCGCGCGCCATAGCCGCTGCCAAGGTCGGAAATGCCGCGACGGAATACGATGCGCCCACAATGGCCAAAGGTACCGCTTGAAGGTTGTACGCAAACATGAACACCGCGATAGACCCAGAAGCGAGCAATCCCGCAAGCGCCGTAAGACCGAGAAAGGTGATTTGATTCATCGAAAGTGCAAAAGCGCGCGGTACGGATATCCGGACAGTTTCGGCGATTGCTCTCATATCCAGCGTGCGCGGCATTGCGTGAAAGAATCCATCTCCAAACGTCGTGGGTATTTGAATCGCGAAGTGCAAAAAGGCCCCTAGGACGACACCTATAGCCAATCCGGCTGCGCCCCACAACGGATACAACACCAGCACTCCAACGATGATGCCGAGATTGTAGAGAAGTGGCGAAAGCGCATAGAGGGCGTAGCGATGTCGCGCCTGAGTTATTGCCGCACAAATGTTTGAAAAGCCCAGAAAAATCGGCTGAAGCAGCATGATGCGCGTGAGCAATAAGAGATCGGTATCGGCGGACATAAGCTGCGGGAAAAAGAGCTGGAGCAATGCTGGGGCCGCGATGTACGCAATAATCGAAACGATAATTGCGAGTGTGGAAAATCCAGCAAGAATGGTGTCGATATATTTTTTCTGCGCGTCAGGAGCTCGCTTGGCCAGCTCTGGAATAAGCACATAGACCGAGACGAGTGCGCCAATCGCGACGAAAATAATGTCGGGTATTCGAAATGCCGCGTAATACACATCAAGCGTTGCTGACGCGCCAAACGCACTTGCCAGCATGCGGTCGCGCAGGAGGGCGAGAAGCGACGAAAGAAGAGCGGATGACGCGAGAATGTAAACAGCAATGTGCAGGCCTCGGACTTCGTAAGAGAGAAATTTAAACGCCCGCCCCGTTAGAGCGATCATACTACGGTTTTAATAAGTAAAATATTTAAAAGTCGCAAATCTGGAACACGCTCTAACGGGGCAAGATTCATCATATCTATTCAGTCAGAAATACCGCCATATTCATGCGGATGGTATCACACTACACACAAACCCGCCGTGAGGCGGGGTTGTGTGTTTCTGCGTAATGAGCCGGATTCTGTGCCGATTCTGTCCACCGCAGGTGGTTACAGAATCGAGCATCCTGCGAAGCCTTGGCGAAGCAGGATAGTACCATAGTACTTCTCCGCTAAAGCTACGAAGCATACTCGATTTTGCAACTGCCTGCGGCAGGCAAAATCGGTAGCAACCATGTATCTAGCCCCGAGATTGCTCGCGGGGTCGAGCGACTCTCCCGTGAGATATCCAATTGGTGTATCCCATGGGCACGGTCTTGCACGCGGGTAGGATTTTTGCCGTTGCACCCCCAACGTCTCCATTGGGGCTAATGCGATGAGATGACATCTCATCGCATCCCCTTGCTTCTCAGCTTGGGCGTCTCTGTTCGCATCCCTAGGATTACCCCGGCGGGCGTTACCCGCTACCGTCCTCCACCTTCCTTTCGAAACGTGGGCGTGTCCGGACTTTCCTAACCATCTCTCCGAAGATCGATGGCTCAGCTGCCTAACGCAGAGAACCATTCTACTGCATATTGACAAAATCATCAAGTAATAGTATAAATAATTTTAGAATAACAACGGGGGATACGATCATGCGTTCGCCTATGCAGAAAAGGGCGGTGAAGGCCGCTATGTGGGTGGCGGTACTCGGATTAGCTTTGGCAGTACTAGGGCTCATGCTTTGGCCTTACGCCTCCTCGCTGGGGGCTCCGGTACTTTTTATAGTCCCGTTCCTAATCTTCGTCTTGGCTTTATTATGCTGGGGTTTGAGCCGGGAGGATTAAACTGCCCGACGAACGAGAAAGTAGCCCTGCGGCACTTTCTTCCGTCGGGCTCTTTCTTTTTTATCGCTCACTTAGATGATCTCGCACGTCCCTCCCGCGCACGCCAATTCCTTCGCTTGTTCGGTCTCGTCGGTGCGCTCGTACACAATGAGCTTCGAGTAATCGATGACCGGGAACTTCGCAGCAAGTGCCTCGTACGTCTTTTTGTCGATCGTCTCGTACGGTGCGAGGCGATACACGTGATTCTCGCGCGGGAGGAATGAGAGGCCGCCGATTATGTCCCAATTGTCCGAGATCCAGGCGACCACTGCTACCCATTCTTCGTCGCCGACAGAAATCGTCGCGGAAGGATTGTGTTCGGTGAAGTTGAGCTTGACCATCTTCCAATATTCGAGCTGCTGAATTGCGGTCAGATCATTTTTGAATACCGATCCGCTCGGCGCCTTCACCGGAAATTCAAGGACAAAGGTACTCGCGTCGTGGGCCTGTTGCCCGACTTCGGGATGAGCTTGTACGCCCTGATCACGCATCATCTTGTAGAGCGAGTCCGTCGCAGAGATACGGACGCGGCGGATGTAGTACTGCGAATGACGTGGGTGAATACCCGAAGAGCAGTTGAAGGTCTGGGACACAGTGCCCGATGGCTTCACGCAAGTAATCGAGCTGGACGGATTGACGCCAAACCGCTTCGCGTACATTGCATTGGTGCGCTTCGTCGCCTCACGCATTTTTCGCATGACCTTTGGATCGCGAACGGCCGGGCAATCCCACTGACCGGTGATCGAGACGCCGAGCAAACGCTCTGCCTCACAATTCTCCTGCCAATCCTTCGAAATGTAGTTGAACTTCGTGAGTGTGGACTGGTAGGTACCGAGAAGCGTCGCGAGACGAGCTTTGCGAAGAAGCGAAACTTCCGTGTCGTCGGCTCGCGCGATCACCTCAGAGAGATTACAAAACTGCTTTGATTGAAGAATGATCTCTCCACACGGATTGGTGCCCACCTGGCCGATGAAGCCGTTTTTCTTGCCATGCTTTTTCTGGAGAAGCGCAATTCGGCGCTCAGGCATTGTCTTTTCGAGCGAGCCTCGATTGAAGATGCCTCTCTCACCCGTACCGCTCTTCATAAGCGCCACCCACTCATCCATAAGCTCAGCATTCGTGGGCTTCATCTCATAAACGGCGGAATTGTTGGCAACGGATCGGTATGGATCAGTGAGGAAAAATTGTCCTTTCTTTGCGTCTCGAATCTCTACGTCGTCGAGATCAGAAAGCGAGATCATTGCGGTGCGGCGCACGCCGCCCGCGACCACGCACTCACCGATCTTACAGATGATGTCGTGCGCGTCGATGTTGCGAAGGCGCCTTCCCTGTCGGCGAAGAATGCGCTCGCGCGCAAAGGCAAGCAAGCTGCGCAGCGGCTCGGGGCCGGAAGCCTTGCCTCCCATCGTCTTCAAGCGCGCGCCTGCGGGGCGAATCAAAGAAAAATCAAATTCAATGTCTTTGCCCGAGTACCATGCTTTGAGTCCGAGCGTGAGCGCGTCGCACCAACCCTCTTTCGTATCAACGACAACGTGCGTCCCCAATTTTTCTCCTGTCTGCTTTTCAATTTGCGGAAGCTGCTGCACGTTTTGACTCTCGACGGCGTATCCGACACCACATCCCTGCATCGAGAGATACATAATCTCGGCAAAATCTTCGAGCTTCACCGGCGCGGTGAAGGAGCAGTTGTAGAAACACGTGTTGCACTTGCGAGCGGGACCACCGGCAAACTGCATCGCGCGCATGCTCGGCATCACCTCTTGATTCAAAATCGCTTGGCGAATTTCCGCATACTCTTTTTTGCTGAGCTTGTCGCCAAGATTTTCTTTCATAAATCCAACGTAGCGATCGACGGTCTCGATCCACGTCTCGCGTCGCTGCTCGCTCTCGATCCACCGCGCGTAAGTGCGCAAATAGATAAATTCTCCGAGCGCGTTGTTTTTGAAATACTGCTTACTCTCTTCCGCGAGCTTCTTCACATGCTCCGGCACCTCACCCTGCTCCTTGCGAAGCTTGGATCGCTCCGCGCGATACAAAATGTACGCCTTTGCGGTCGCCACGTAATCAGAGAGTATGAGCTGCCGCTCCACTTCGTCTTGGCACCCTTCGACGGTCGGTAAAAAGTTCTTGTACGTCTTCGCAATGCGCATCATTTCGCTCGCCACCTTGTGCGCGACAACAGTCGCCTCATCAGAAGATCCTTCATTTGAAGCGATCATCGCCTTATGAATCACGCCGACTATTTTTGGGAAATCAAACGGCACAATTCGTCCGTCGCGCTTCTGTATCTGAGATAAATATTTTTTGTACACTCGAATCGCAGCACTATCACTCGCTGCGGGGGCGACCTTTGCTCTCACCAAACGTGTTGTGGCTCTTGTCATGCGCATGTTCGACTACACCTCTCTATTAATCCCCTTGTCTATTGAATCGGAGATATATTGTACTCCTCCAGTGGTCGATTTGGGAGCAGAAAAAACTGTGGAAAACTCCCTTAAAGTCGCACAATATCGCCTATCGCTATTTTATGTTGATCTGTATAGCCCGCCGGAAGCTCCAAAACGTAGCGCACAGGCAGAGGGGGCTCAAAACTCGTGGGATACGTGCTCGGGGACACACTTTTTGCAATATGTACAATCTTTCCTTCCGCTGAGATCCACACGATGTCGATAGAAAAGAGCATATCCTTCATCCAAAAGGCATACACGCCATCTTCCGGAAAAACGAAAAGCATTCCTTCGTCTGGTTCGAGCCCACCTCTTCCACTCAAACCCTTCTGTCGCAACTCCGGCGTGTCGACGACGGTAACTCTAATTGCAGCGCCATTCAGATAGATAGTTTCCTGGCTCGCATTCGCCTCGCCTCCTGTCTGCTTGCCTACGTCAACGGGATTCCTGGCGATGCCCGTGATCCACAGAAGAAGCGTAAAAAAAACTACGCCCGCGCACGTCAGTACGATACTGCGCCACATGAATGCCAATCCTACACTATTGATCGCGTCTGCGCGCGGCTTATTTGTGCGATGCGACGATCCGCTCGTACACATTGAGATAGGAATCCGTCATCCTCTGAATGGTGAAGTGGTCTATAACTCGCTTTCGACAAGCGTGCCGCATTGCTTTGTACTCCCTCGGATCCAAATCATAGATTTTTTGGACAGCCTCGCGCAACCCTTCCACGCCTGTTTTTTTGATAATCCAGTCTCCGCGAACATTTGCTTCGGAAGAATTCACTATAAAACCTGTTACTCCATCTTCGACAACTTCAGGTATTGATCCGCGAGCAAACGCTACAACGGGCGTGCCGCAGCTCATGGCTTCAATAAGTACGAGGCCAAACTGCTCCTCGCATGATACGGGCAAGAAAAACAACTTGCTTTCTTGGTAGTGTCGGATGAGCTGGTGTCGGTTGAGATCTGTCTCGATTGTGATTTGTGAAGCAGAATCTTGGGTACCAACCTGGCCGAGAACTGATTCTTGATACCACTGGGCATGTTCTCTTTTTGGGATTCCAAATAGTCTGGCCTCACGACCAAGATCATGAGCAACAGCAATAGCAATGTCCGCGCCTTTTTCAGGAATCATACGCCCGGCCCACATTATGCACCTCCCCCCATCGGGGCTAAACCCGAATGTATCTGGATCTATACCGTGATAGATCGTATCCGCATATCGCAGATCCGGCAGCAATTTTCTCAGCGCATTGCTCGCCGACACAAAGTGCACATGCGGCAATTCTCTGAAAAAACCGAAAAATCTCCGCACGTAGTCCGCATCATGCATGTTGTGGATAGTGATGATGATTGGTTTTTTGACAAATGGGGCAAAAGGGAGCGCTATATCGCCGTCGCCAATATTTATGTGGTATATATCAAAATCATCTTGCATGCCAAACGCCTTAGAGATGAGCGCTTGTTCAAAAAGGATGTGCTTACCGGACGTTGCGAGACTTACGTCCGCCGATGATGGAAGGTGATCAATACTTACCGTACGCACCGGGAGCTCTGACGCGCCGGAGGCAAATGCAGTCACATTGAGCGAGGTGCTGCTCAGACGCTTCGCGAGTTCCTCCGCGTAACTGTAAATAAACACCGCCGTGCCGTTCGGAGTTCCCTTCCTCATATTGAAGTAATTGGAGCAAATCAGCGCGACATTCATACTACAAACTCGCTAATCCAGCGTAATGAGAGTTCTAATAAGTTCTGCCGACCATCGATAAATATTGTAATCGCGAACGGAAGTCCTCATAGATTTCATGCGGCGACACTGCTCGCTCTTTGGCATAGTGAGCGCAGCGTGGAGGGCATCTGAGGTCTCCTCGGCGCTGTACGGATTGATGAGTAGGGCACCTTTCAGGTCGCGAGAGGCACCCGCAAATTGACTCAATACCAGCACCCCCTCGTTGTCCGAACGAGCTGCTGCATACTCCTTGGCGACAAGGTTCATACCATCATGTAACGACGTGATGAGACACACGTACGCACTGCGGTACAACTGCCGCAGCTCCTCGTGCGAGTAATGCCGCTTTTCGAGGACAATTGGACGCCAATCTTTAGTGCCAAATTTTTGGTTAATACGTTCTGCTTCCGCGGTGATGCGTGCGGCATACTCTCGGTATTTTTCTACTGATTCGCGCGTCGGCGCCGCAATCTGGAGAAGGGTGAGATTGCTACGATATTGCGGATGTTTATCAAATAAAAATTCAATCGCTTTGAACCTCTCAAGTATCCCCTTGGTGTAGTCCAACCTATCGACACCGAGAATAATGTGCGGCGTCTTAATCTGGAGGGAATCGATACGGCGCGAATCCGGTCTTTCATGCGCATCTGAATCTCCTGAGAACGCTATGGAGATTGGAAACGGCTTCACATGAGTCTGGTGCCCCCCTCGATACACGGAAAACTGATCGTAGTCGATGCGCGATTCGATCTCGAGTTCTACCGTATCAATGAAGCTATTGCAGTGCTGCTGCATATGAAAACCGATAAGATCGGCTCCGAGCATTCCGTCGAGCAACTCTCGCCTCCACGGGCATATATTGAACTGCGCTGCTGAAGGCCAAGGAATGTGCCAAAAGATAGCAACGAGCGCATCGGGGCGACTCTTTTTTATGATTTCCGGAACCAACGCAAGATGGTAATCATTGACGATAACGAGCGGCCGCTCAACGTGACGTATTTCTTCAAGCAAAGTTTTTGCAAACTTTGCACTCACTTTTTTATACTGCTTCCAATCTTCAGTACGAAAAATCGGGCGTGTGTGTGCCATGTGACAGAGTGGCCATAGCACTTCATTTGAAAAGCCCGTGTAATATCCCCCCACTTCCTTTTCGGAGAGCCACACACGCTTGAGCGTGTACTTGGGCTCGTCTGGAGGGACACGTACCTTCCCATCTGCATCCGCTGTTTCCACATCGGCGTTGCCGCTACCGTGCGCAATCCACATTCCCCCACATGCCTCCATGACTGGTTCGAGAGCCGTCACCACACCTCCCGCAGGCACCGACCATTCAATCTTGTTCTTTATTTTCGAGTGCACGTATGGCTCTCGATTCGATAACACAAATATTGGTCGATCGCGGAGGTGCGCCTTGATAAACTCTCGCAACCGCTCCGCAGTCCACGGTGAATCGATTTTTTCAAGACGCATGCGCGCCTCCTCACTTGCTGCGTGACGCGCCTGTCGCAGACTTTTTGTAACCTTGGAGATTTCGCCAGCCAGTGGACTCAAAAAACTTGAATCGTGAAATATCTCTGCCGCGTGATTCCCCCTCCGAACCTCTTGAAGAGACTCAACCAGCTTTGAGATCGCGCGAAAGAACACCCACCGAACGAGGACAAACACGACTATCGCTGTCAAAATGATCTGGGAAAACAATCGAATAAGATTGTCCCGCCAAATTGCGCGAATATTGTCCTCGATGTAGGTCGCATTCTGCGAGACGGCGAGTGCGCCGACGACGCGCTCTTCTTCGTGCAGCGGGAGTACGTAGGTATAAAAAGAGCTCGCTCCAAGCTGCACGAAATCGCCACGCGCTTCGTCGCTGTCCATCACATACGTTACAAAATTTTCTTGCTCTGGAAGGGGCAAATCTTGCGACACTGCTACGGGTACGCCCGTACTGTCAAACACGCCGAGCCCCGCAAGACGCTCGTCGTTCACAAACCGATCAATCACACGCTGCACGGTGCTTGTCGCCTTTGTGTTGTACGAAGGCTCGATACTCTCGGCAAGGCTGTCGGCGAGAACCTGGCTGCGAGATTGGAGCCGCGAAGTCAGCTCGATCCGTGCCTGACTCACCTGATTGAAGGCAAAGGCTGCGATAACGAGACTTACGGCGAGCACAGCGCCACCAGTAACAAGGAGAACCTGTCGCATTCGAGACATACTACCCGTAATTGTGGATAACCTCAAACATGCTTTAATCGCCGCGACGCATGATTAATGTCATGCGCGATAACTGTGCGGCGCAGTGGTACAGTACTCTCATGAAATCAACAGAGAGCTGCGTGCACTGCGGCACCGCACCCGTCAATCACTCAGCACACTGGCTCGACGCATCGCTCACGATCGTGGTGACGACAGTACTTTCGCCGCTTCTACCTTTGGTGCCGAGCGCAGTGAGTCTTGAGCGATCTGCGCTGATACGCGCGGCGCTTAGAGCGACGACCGCACTCACCGTTTTCCTCGGCATCATTCGCTTCAGAGATGCCATTGAGGGAGCAGGTGCTCGCACGCAGATGATGTGGGATGAGGCAAAACGTCGCGGTATAAAAATCCAACAAGCAGAAATATTCGGTCGCCCTTCGGAATACTGCCGCGCCCTGCTTCCGATAGCGCCCGAAGCAGAAAAGAAGGAATGGATGCTTTTTGAAAGCATGCCCGTGCCGCCGTGGATCAACGCTCGAAATCCGCACTCTATAGACGACAAACTGTCATTCAAGAAAGTTTTTACGGCAGCGAATCTTCCCGTCGCCGAGGGCCGCGCAGCCCTTACCTACCGCGCTGCGTTGCGCGCATTTCGCAGCATCGGCGCTCCCCTGGTCGTCAAACCGCGCGAGGGTTCGCGCGCGCGCCACACGAGCGTACACATTTCAAGCGAACAGCAACTCAGATCAGCGTACGACATTGCAAAACAGCTCTGCCCGGTCGTCATGGTTGAAAAATTTATACCGGGCATCTTATACCGTGCGACATGCGTAGGGGGGAAACTTGTCGGAGTTGTCCAGTTTGTTCGACCATCGGTCATTGCGGATGGCGTACAGACGATTATGGAACTCCTTAATTACCACAACAATCACAAGCGCTTTGCTAATCTTACCGACGTAAAGGATGACTGGTGGTTTCGCGAGGCGATCGTTCATCAAGGGTATTCCGTGGATGATGTGCCTCCGAAGGGGGCGGTTATCACCCTCTCCGAACACTCTGAACGCCCAAATGGCGGCTACTTTATCGATGTCACGGATTCAATTCCTGAGAGTCATAGACGAACTATTGAGTCCGGTGCCTCTGTCGCAAACATTCCTGTCATCGGCTTTGACATCATTTCAGAAGACCTCACCGAAGGCGACAAAACATTTACCTTTATCGAGGGCAACGCGCTCCCATTTATAGAGCTGCACCATATTCCTTACGAAGGCACGCCTCGAAATGCCGCCGCTGCGGTGTGGGATTTGTGGCAACAGCCTTCCCACTCTTAACGCACCATAATTACGACCTGGGTGAGAACAAAAACGATCGCGAATCCAGCGCAAAGGCCGATTATCAGACTGGCGGTTCGCGGAAGTCCGTAGAGCACTGTCGCAAGAAACCTCAACTCCGCCCTCCCACTCTCAAATCGTATGGGAGCGGGATGGTACGGATGCCGATCGTCGCGCCACTCATCTGTGAGCGCCAATACGCGCGTCGCATCACTTGCAAGGAGTTTCTTTAATTGCACGCTTTTCGGATCTCGCACCCACTCATTTCCATTCCAATACTCCAGCGGCTGAAAATATGTTTTGATGTGCATATTCGCTCCGCACGTAATTCCGAGGTAGGCATATTTCTTCTGTACACTGCGAGCGCGACGGACGAAATCCAAAAACATGTACGCTCCAAAATTGCTATTTCTTAATTCCGGCGCGTACGCAATGTGCCACAGGTGAAAGAAATCCCTGCCTTGTGTTTCGAGTGAATACGCGATTCCACCATTGTCAGTGCGGTATTCGATAATGTGGGTGAGTAAGGGAGATGCGAGCATTGCGTTGAGTCGGTCACGTGGCATCGCCTCTCGGCCAAATCGAGATGCGAAGTGGCGCACTAAAAAATCTAGCAAGTCATTCTTTCGATCGAACTCCTCCTTCTGATGCGTCTGTACATCAAGCGTGCCAAATCTTGCTTTCACCCGTCGATCGATTCTGCGATTCTCAGAGGACTCCTCGAAAAGGTCTACTCGAACTCGAGAACCGCGAGCCATAAAGAGCATCTCAGTTTTTTCCTCGCGTACTCCCACGAATGGCAAAAAACCTTTTTGGTAACATTCGGAAAGATCGTCCCCTTCCTCAAGGTATGCGTATGTGGAGTATCCAAACGAATATAGGCTCGGATTGATAGCGAGCTCTGAGTGGAATACTCTCATGTGCCCATAATAACAGGCGCCATTCGAGAAATCCGAAAGCGCACATCAGACATTTCAATGCCTGCGACTTCCCAGCTGATAATCCTTGCGCTGCCGCTCCGACAAACCTTGCGCCTTACCGGAACGTGATGGCTTCGCTTTTGTATTTTTCGACTTCCGCGTCGGCTGCATCATTGCCTCTTTCACGACACCCTCAAGCCGGGGCGGCCGCGTTAGGCGCGTGTCTTTCCGAATATCTTTTTTATCACGTTTGGTTTTGTGTACTTTTGCTGTCATATACGTTATCGGCTAACGAGTAAACCGGAACTCGACCTCTTTTATAATACGCTCAGCGGGAAAACGCACCAGCGCTCAGTGAAGGCGCGGGCAAGTACGCATTGATGCTGCACCGGCCGAAAAAGACGAAATCCGGTCCTCCGCAAGGGAGAGACCGGACCTTGATACTCCCTCACTGAGGCGCTCGTCGAATGAACCGGCGAAGGCAATCACCGACAATCGTGCCAGCGAGGAGGCTAAGCAACGCGCTGCCCACAGTAGCGACAAATTCGGGGTCCAGCAGACCAGGCCACTTATTCAGGTACTGCCAAATCGTCATCGCAGCCACTAGCGCCCCCAAAAGGCGGACCACAATGACATAAGGCCCCCCTCCCAAGTAAGCGAAAGCAATAGCCGTGACGAACAAGCTTCTAAGTAGCATCGGGTTGGCTCCTCATGTGAGACTAAGCGTTACAGCAACGCATTATTCGTGCTGACTGCCGTTGACTCTACTATAGCTGTACTTTCCCGTAAACTATGGCCCCCAAGTGATCGTAACTCTCAGTACCATTCGGCATGTTCTGCTTTCTCCCACACAAAGCGGAGGCGGAGAGATTCGAACTCTCGATGCCTTGCGGCATGCCGCCTTTCCAAGGCGGTGGAATAAACCACTATCCGACGCCTCCGTGTAGGAGATTTATAACACGCCATAGCTATACTCGCATCCCTTTCAACTCTGCGATGCCCCCCGCCGACTTTCAGGTGCCAAACGCACATGCATTCTAGTCTTACCGATTTTGCGCCATGTGATAGACGCGAACTATGAAGATTTCACCTCTCCGCGGATGATGTTCATATATCAAAACATATGGAAATGGTAGGGTAAGTTTTTCTCGTGTCCCCTTGACGGTCCCCGTACGACCGCTTCGTGGTAACGTGCGCAATCCGTCGGCTGTAGTAATGATGTGCGCAACAACCCGACACGCAACAGACTCGCTATGAAGCGAAAGATATTTTTCGATGTGCAAGAGATCGCGTTCTGCGTGTCGCGACCACCATACGGTCATACCCCGACTCGCTTCCGGATTGTCAAAATGCTTTTCTTAGAAGCAAACTCTCCGCGTCGCATCGCGGCTTGCGCTTCTTTGACTCCTTTAATTTGTTCTGTGGTTAGTAGGTACGCAGTACGATTCACTAAGTCAGCGTAATTGATCAACCCTTCAGCTGCCTCATTCTGCTCGGCCAGAGGGAGAGCTTGAACTTTCGCAATAGCCTTTTGAAGTAACGTTTTCATGCAAATACTGTACCAGAAAGTACCCTGGTCGCACAGCGCTTAGGAGTCGGATATGTGTATGCCTCGTTTTAAAGCACCGCGAATTCTACTTTCTTTGAGGAGGAGACGCTCCTTTCGGCTGATTATTTTTGCTCGGAGCCGCTTTTCAAACTCATCGGCTTTTTGCGATGCTCTCCAACCGAGCCACGCCATAACGACGTTCACAAAGAGCACGGCAAAAAATAACGCGATCACATTCGATACGGGGAGACCCTCTGCGAGCACAAAAACGGGGACAAAACTGGCGAGCCCAGCTACCACATCCATAAAACGATTTTGCGGCGTCTCTGCTATTTTCACCATCGCCTCCCACAATTCGTATGCTGTAAAAGCGAGAAAGGCGATGACCGTGGAGGCAAGAAATCCAAAGCCGAACAGAGAGAGGCCGAGTGCGGTCGATACTCCCGTGAGCAGATGAACGACGCTCCAAAGATCCACCCACTTCCCTTCGCGCCACAAATCGGTTCGTTCAAACCGACCGTCACGAGTTATCCGCATACCATTACATCCGCATTCCCTGCAATGCGGCTACTCGCTCTTCGACCGGCGGATGCGTGGAAAAGATCCTTGCGATAAATTTTCCGGCCTCATGCGATCCGAAGGGATTGGAGATGAAAAGGTGTGCGGTCGCATTGCTCGCGCGCTGCATAGGCGCTTCGTATGAGGAGATTTTTTGGAGCGCGGATGCCAGGCCGTCTGGGTAGCGCGTGAGGAGAGCGCCCGAGGCGTCGGCAAGAAACTCTCGCCTTCGAGACACCGCCATCTGAATGATCTGCGCGGCAATCGGCGCAATAATGATCGCAGCAATTCCGGCTATGAGCATGAGCGGATTTTTGTTGTCCCTGTCCCCTCCGCCAAAAAAGCTCATTCGCAAAAAGAGGTCGGCAAGCATTGCTATTACGCCCGCAAGTACTACCGCCACCGTCATCACGAGAATATCGCGATTACCGATATGCGAGAGCTCGTGTGCAAGCACTCCCTCAAGCTCGCTGCGATCAAGCCGCGCAAGTAGCCCCATCGTCACGGCGACGACGGCGTGCTTCGCATCGCGGCCTGCGGCAAACGCGTTGGGGGCGGGATCTTCAATGACATACACGCGCGGCTTGGGAAGTCCCGCGGTAATCGCGAGATTTTCCACAAGACGATGCAACTCAAGAAATTGCACAGGGTCTGCCTCTTTCGCACCGGTCGAAGAAAGCGCAACTTTGTCGGAAAACCAGTACGCTGTGATGTTCATAATAAGAGAAAACGCGACCGCGCCGTAAAGAATCCAAGAATTTCCATATAACTGCGACACGAGCCAGCCGAGCGCGATCACGACGACTAAGAACCCCGTCATAAGAAACCAGGTCTTTCGTACGTTCGCGCGCTGATGTGTGTAGAGTGATGCCATAGGAACAGCTTACAGCTTTTGGCTGTGAGTTTCTAGTGGAAAGTTGTTTGATTAAAAACTAACCTTCACCGGATTGCGCGCCTCAGACTCGCCCTCCGCAAGCTGGAAGAATTCGCGCGTCTTGAAGCCAAACATGCTGCCGATGAAGTTGGTCGGGAATTGTTCAATCGCATTCTGAAGCTCCTGCACCACTGTGTTGTAGAAGCGGCGAGCTGCCTGAATCTTGTTTTCGGTGTCGGAGAGTTCGCGCTGAAGCTCGACGAAATTGGTATTCGCTTTGAGATCTGGATATGCTTCGGAAACAGCAAAAAGCGATTTGAGTGCGCCCGTAAGCATATTCTCCGCCTGCGCGTGCTCAGCCACAGTCTGAGCACCCATAGCAGTGGTGCGAGCTTCCGTGACCTTCTGGAGCGTTCCCGCTTCGTGCGCTGCGTAACCCTTCACTGTATTTACAAGATTCGGAATAAGATCGTAGCGGCGCTTCATCTGCACCTCAATATCCGACCACGCTTCCTCGCAACGATTGATAAGCCGCACAAAGCGGTTGTACGCCCAAATCGCCCAGACAACGACCGCCGCCCCTACGCCCAATAATATAAGTGGTGTATTCATATGAGGCATTATAGCATCTGCGGCAACCTTTCAACAGAGATCCTCGAGACAACGTGACCGATCGGATCATAAATGAGGTGTCCGCCTTGTTACCAAGGCGGACCACGTCTCCATGAGCTAGAACTGGAAATTCTCGACGCCGGGCCGAAAAACTGAGCCCGGTAACGCCAGCTGAGAACGGCGGCACCAATGATGCCAAAAGCTCCGGCCCCTCCAACATAGAGGAGCACGACCCAGAAAACGACTAACAGTAGGTTATTCATGGGTGCTCTCCCGATTGCCGTCGCCCATTGCGTACGGCTTTCTATTCAAATGTATACATCGGCAGGATAAGCTCGTCAACGAACCGAAGCAGCCGCCCCCAATTGTTCTTATGGGGCGGCCGCTTTTGAGTTGCGTTGCGTGAGGCGAAATTACATGTCATCCCCCATTCCCATGCCACCTCCCATACCTCCACCCCCAGGGGCAGCTTTTTTGTCCTCTGGAATGTCGGCGACAGCAGCCTCCGTGGTGAGCAAGACCGCAGCAGCAGACGCGGCGTTTTCTACACAACTTCGTGTGACCTTCACCGGATCGAGAATGCCCGCCTCGTACATATCGACGATGGATTCCTCCTCAGATTCGGCGGCGGCGTTGAAGCCGAAGTTGCCGCCCTTCTTCACAACATCTTTTAGCACAACAGCACCGTCCTCTCGCCCGGCATTTTTTGCAATCTGCAGAAGTGGGGCGGAGAGCGCCGTCACGAGGATTCGGTACCCGACCGAGTATTCATCGTGCGCGTTTTCGTCAATCTTTTTAGCGAGTTTGGCTCCCACCTTTGCGAGCGCAGATCCTCCACCCGTAACGATTCCCTCGGCGATCGCGGCCTTCGTCGCATTGACGGCGTCTTCGATTTTGTCTTTCAAGTATTTCATCTCTGTCTCTGTAGCAGCACCTACGCGGATTACCGCTACACCACCCGAGAGCTTCGCGATGCGCTCCTGAAGCTTTTCTTTGTCAAACTTCGAATCGCTGTTTTCAGCGAGTGTGCGAAGCTGAGCGACGCGATCCTCGATCTCGGATTTCTTACCCTTACCACCGACGATCACCGTCGATTCCTTGGTGGCCACCACGCGCTGCGCGCGGCCGAGCATTCCCAAATCGGCGTTTTCAAGCTTGATGCCGAGGTCTTCGGAAATTACTGTGCCGCCGACGGTGATCGCAATATCAGCGAGCATCTCTTTCTTGCGATCGCCATAGCCGGGCGCCTTCACTGCGAGCACGTTGAACGCACCGCGGAGCTTGTTGACCACAAACGTCGCGAGCGCCTCGCCATCCACGTCATCCGCAATGATGACGAGATCCTTCTTGCCCGTCTGCGCGACTTTCTCAAGAAGCGGGAGAATGTCCTTAATAGTGGAAATCTTTTTGTCGGTAATAAGAATCGGCGCATCCTTCACTTCCGCTTCCATGCGCTCCGCATTCGTCACCATGTAGGCCGACACGTAACCCTTGTCGAATTCCATTCCCTCGACGAAATCAGACTCGATACCAAATGAGTGAGATTCCTCTACCGTCACCACGCCGTCCTTCCCTACTTTTTCCACAATGTCTGCGATCGTCTTTCCAAGTTCTTCGGATTCTGCAGAAATCGTCGCCACCTGTCGCACGTCATTCTTTCCCTTCACTTCACGTGACATTTTTTTGAGTTCATCTACTGCGTCTTTCGCAGCGGCTTCGATGCCGCGTCGCACCATCATGCCGTTCGCGCCGAGCGCAGTGCGCTTCAGACCCTCGTGAATGATCGCCTGCGTGAGCACCACTGCGGTCGTCGTGCCATCACCCGCTTTATCGTTGGTCTTGGTAGCCACTTCCTTCACGATCGACGCACCCATGTCTTCAAACTTATCAGCGAGTGTGATTTCTTTTGCAATAGACACGCCGTCGTTGGTAATCGTCGGGCCTCCCCACGATTTCGAGAGCGCGACGTTGCGACCCTTGGGCCCGAGCGTCACGCGCACCGCGCCCGCGACCACATCGACACCACGCTTTAGCGCGGATCGGAGGTCTTGGTCAAAAATAACTTGTTTTGCCATAGCAATAGTTTT
Organism: uncultured Candidatus Saccharibacteria bacterium; assembly: GCA_964437185.1. Lineage (GTDB taxonomy): Bacteria > Patescibacteriota > Minisyncoccia > Phycocordibacterales > UBA2100 > UBA10103. The sequence continues at coordinate 80,773 of CAYTFU010000003.1, forward strand.
TAGTTAGTAGTAAATAGTATGTAGTGAGTATGCCTACTTTATTACGGCGAGAATATCGCTCTCCTTTACGAGGAAGAGCTCTTCATCCTTGTCGTCCGACGGAACCTCATTGTCCCACCCAGCGTTGAAGAACACTTTTGCTCCCACCTTCACTGTCATCGGGATAAGATCGCCCTCATCGCCAAAGCGCCCCGGCCCCACCGCGAGCACGACCCCGCGCTTCGACTTCTCCTTTTGCGCCGTGTCTGGAATGATAATTCCCGACGGCGACTTCGTATCAGCATTTTCGTCTCGCTGCACGAGCACTCGGTCTCCGAGCGGCTGGATAGTAATTTTGGAACCTTTCGTATCTTTACTCATAGATAAGATATTCATTAAACCAATAAATGTATGTACGCCGATTGCTCGACGAGGACTGCGAAATGATCGGCTAAAGCGTTGCCTGGACATTCGCAATCCAGAGGGGTCAAATATACCCGAATCGCCATCCCCTCACAACTTGACGCAATTGCTCCGACGACGTCTCGTACAAAAACTTGCTGTAGGAAATATTTGTGCTACACTTTCGTCAATGGTTTGGCTCCAGCAGATGTTGCCCTTCGTGCAAATTGGGTTGTCGATTCTCCTCATCGTCACCATCCTTTTGCAGCGCACGGGTGCATCGCTCGGTGGTGCGTTTGGGGCCGATAACTTTAGTTCTGGTTTTCATACCCGCCGTGGATTGGAAAAGACCCTCTTCCACACGACGATTGTGCTTGGTATACTGTTTGCGATTTCGGCATTGGTCAATCTTGTTATTAGTTAAACATTCCTGACGTTTCGTACGTCGGAAGGGGCATCTGCCTCAATATGCGCACAAAGCGCTATGGATTTTCATTCTTACTTCGAAAAGCTGACACAGCCGCGAACCATCCTCCGACTCTCCACTCTTGAGGACATGTTGCGAGCCTTCACGCCGGGAGAACGCCTTGCGTTGTACGCACTTACCATAGTCCTCGGAGCCTCGGCGATCGGCCTCTTGATCGGGCTCAACAGCGCAGTATCGGTCCGCATGCCGACCTACGGAGGCGCGTTTACCGAAGGGCGCGTCGGATCTGCGCGCTTTATTAATCCGATTCTTGCAATTTCTCAATCAGACGAGGATTTATCCGAGCTCATATATTCCGGACTCACGCGAATTCACCCGGACGGAAGACTCATCATGGACATTGCGCAAAGTTACGAAATTTCCCCAGACGGCACCATGTATACATTTAAAATCAAACCGGACGCCGCTTTTCATGACAAGTCACCGGTGACCGCCGCCGACGTCATGTTTACGGTGGACGCGGCAAAGAATGCCGCGTTGCGATCTCCCCGCAGGGCGGATTGGGAAGGAGTAGAAGTATCTTCCCCCGATCCGCTCACCGTCGTGTTCAAATTACCGCGCCCCTACACGCCATTTATAGAAAATACTTCGCTCGGGATTTTGCCGAAACACATTTGGGCAAATGTCTCTCCCGAAGATTTTCCCTTTAATCCTGCAAACACCCGCCCCATTGGCAGCGGACCATACCGAATCGTGCGGACAGAATTCGACGCGACGGGGGCAGCGACGCGCTACGATCTCGCGCCATTTTCGCGCTTCGCGCTTGGTAAACCATTTCTCAAACGCATGACGTTTATTTTCTATCCCAATCAAACCGCCCTAATCGAAGCCCTCAACGAGGGAGAAATTGACGCCGTTGCGGGCGTTGCACCACACGATCTCGGTATGGTCACGCGCACCGACATGATGGTCGCCCGTGTCGCCCTGCCGCGCGTCTTTGGCGTTTTTTTCAACCAAAATCATGCGCCGGTTCTCGCCGACCAAGCTGTCCGAGAGGCACTTCTTGCGTCCGTCGACAAGCAGGAGATCATCCGTTCGGTTCTCGGCGGATACGGGGTCGCGCTCGACGGAGCAGTTCCACCGGGCGCAACAGGTACCCATGCGCCGGCGGTACCCGAGCCCTTCGTGAACAATGTGTCGACCAGCACCGAAGCGGAGCTCCGCGCTGCGCTCGTCGACTCGGCGCGTTCAATCCTTATCCGCGGCGGATGGACCTTCGACGAAGCGGCGGGTGTTTGGAAAAAGAAGAAACTTGAATTATCGTTTTCGCTCGCAACAGCAGACGAACCAGAGCTCGTTGCAACCGTCAACGCGGTAGCGAAATACTGGCGCGCCGCAGGGATCAAAGTGGCGGTGCAGATTTATCCGCTCTCCGAACTCAACACCAACGTCATTCGTCCGCGCTCATACGACGCGATCCTTTTTGGAGAAGTGGTTGGACGCACAGCAGATCTGTTTGCGTTTTGGCATTCTTCTCAACGCAACGACCCGGGTCTCAATCTTGCGCTCTACGCAAACTCAAAAGTGGATGGGCTCCTTGCGCAAGCTCGCGCAACGACAGAAAGAAAAGCACGCGAAGCCTTGTATGTGCAATTTGACAACGAGATTGCAAAAGACAATCCTGGTGTGTTTCTGTACGCGCCCGAATTTATTTACCTTGTTCCACAGTCAGTGCACGGCATTAAGCTTGGCGCACTCTCGACCCCGTCGGAACGATACCAGAACGCATACGAATGGTACGCCGATACGGAAAACGTGTGGAGTATTTTTACTAGTTCGAACAATTAAAAAATTATAAATCTCAGAAAATCTATGAACCCCGACAGCAATCTTAATCCATCGACACATCCTCGCGCAGCGTCTCCGCGGCCAAGCGCGCCGCAGCACGCACGGCCAAGTGGCCGACCTCCGCAGCCCCAGCGCACGGGCCGGCCAGGAGGGGCGCGCCGCTTTGGACGCCCGAGCCACCCCCCGCGGCGCGGAAAAGCGCGGGTAGAACACCAACAGCCGACCGCCCGCAAGCAGGCAACAGCACCAATACCTGCACCCGCCGCTGATACCGTGCGCATTATTCCTCTCGGCGGCGTAGAAGAAATCGGACGCAACATGACGGCCGTCGAATACGGGAACGACATCTTTATTCTCGACTGCGGCTTCGCTTTTAGCGAAGAAGATACACCAGGCATCGACTACATCTTGCCTAATACCGGCTATCTCGAAGAACGTCGCGACAAAATACGCGGTCTCCTCATTTCGCACGGCCACCTCGACCACATCGGCGGCATCCCCTACATCATCGACCGCATCGGCAATCCGATCGTCTACACGCGCAAACTGACGGGTATGATGATCAAAAAGCGACAGGAGGAATTTGCGCAAACCGCGCCCGTGCAAATACGCGAAGTTGAACGCGACGAAGTGATCAAGCTCGGCGCAGCGACAATTCGATTCTTCGGCGTTACACACACCGTCCCCGATTCCATGGGTATCATTATCGAGACGCCCTACGGCGATGTGGTGTTCACGGGCGACATCAAGCTCAACCACCAAGATGGAATTCCGTCTGACGAAGAAAAACGCGAGTTTGGCATCTTTAAGGATCGCAAGGTACTCGCTCTCCTCATGGACTCGACCAACGTTTGGCAGCCCGGATTCTCAATCCCTGAGGCCACCGTGTATAAAACGCTTGAGAAAGTGATCAGCGAAACAAAAGGCCGCCTCATCATCGCGATGTTTGCTTCGCACTTGGAGCGCCTCATCCGCGTGGTTCACTTCGCCGAACAGTATGGAAAAAAGATTGTCATCGACGGCCGCTCCATGCGCACCAACATCGAGATTGCGCGCGAAATCGGACTCATCAAGTACAAAGACGACACGGTGATCGCGGTCGAAAACATCACTCAGTATCCGCCTGAGCGCATCATCATTCTCGCCACGGGAGCGCAGGGCGACGAATTCGCTTCACTCGCGCGCATCGGCAACAAAACACACAAGTACATTCGATTGCAGCCAACTGACACGGTGGTGCTCTCTTCCTCAGTAATTCCGGGCAACGAACGCGCGGTGCAAAAACTCAAAGACAATCTTTCGAGGCAAGGCGCACATATCATTACCTACCACGCCTCCGACGTGCACGCCTCCGGCCACGGCAACCGCGAAGAGGCCGCATGGATCCACACTCAGATCAAGCCAAAATTCTTCATCCCGGTTCACGGCTATCACTACATGCTGCGTGTTCACGGCGACCTCGCCGTGCAGATGGGCGTGCAACCAGAGAACGTCGTGATTCCCGACAACGGTACGATCGTCGACATCAAAGCGGGAGAAAAAGCCATCCGTCATACGGCAAAGGCACCCGCGGAGCTCCGCGTAGTGGAGGGGCAAACGGTATCCGAACTTTCTGATGTGCTCATGCGCGATCGCAAGGCGCTTGGGCAGGAAGGATTCTGCGTCGTCGTCGCCACCGTAGATCGCCGCACGGGCAAGCTTCACAAATCACCAGACATCATCTCTCGCGGATTCGTCTACCTGCGTGACAACAAGGATCTCATGGATCAGACGCGCCTCATCATTCGCAAATCGGTAGAAACATCGCTCCGCAATCCCCGCTCGGCCGACCTCGACGTCGCCCGCGAAGACCTCGCCGACTCCGTCGCGCAGTTCCTCCTCCAGCGCACTATGAAAAGGCCGATTGTGATTCCAGTAATCGTGTCGATCTAAAAACTTGCTCAAAGTCTTCGTTTGTGGTATCAACCTTGTGCACGAAAGGAAGGAAAACCAATGTCGATGCACAGCTCTTTACGCGGGAGAAAATCGCGGCGAGAACGGGCCCACCCGGGCCAACTACAGGGATCAGCGAGAAAAAACGGAATCGGATAGCCGCCCACCACAGTCCGGCACCAAACGGATGGTCAGAGTCCGAACCTGTGACCATCAGGGATTCGACTCCAGAAGGGTGGTTCGTAAGTACCTTGCTGTGAGTTGTGTGGCGGGGTTCTATCGTTGAACCCCGCCGCAACGCTTTTTATGCAATCTTCCACTTCCCTTTTTTCTTCACAACCAACCCATCCCGCTCCAACCCTTCGATCGCCGATTTGAATCTGCTGTCCGTCGCGATGAGATGACATCTCATCGCACTTTCGGCCTGAGGACCAAAGTGTAACGCGCGCAAGATTGCGCCGCGGACTTGGCGGAGAGAGCCTTCAAACTTAGATTGCTTTACATGGTGCGCGCTTTTGCGGGCTGGATTTTTGTAAAGTTTTTTGATATACACTCCATAATCCATCAGTGCCCAATGCCATTCTCTTGATCCGCCAATGGACGGATGCCCCCTAGATGCCTTTTCCGCATATCTTATTATTCTACGGTCGTATACTAATAAGATACGGGAAAAGAAGTGGTGGATGAAGGCGGCGCGTATGTTTGTTTCGATAAGGACGTCAAATTCGTTGAATGCAAACACTCGAACAGCACCTGCGGTGTAATCCCCGATTCCGGGTAGTGCCTTGAGGTGCGCTTTATCCTTGGGCACTATGCCGTTGTATTTTTCTACAATTACTTTCGCGGCATCATGCAGATACTTGCCCCTCCTGTTGTATCCGAGCCCACTCCAGATTTTTAGTACGTCGGCCAATTTTGCGCGGGCCAACTTTCTTACCGTCGGAAACACCTTCAAAAACTTCTCATACTTCTCCTGCACCCTCGACACTTGCGTCTGTTGCAACATCACCTCCGACACAAGAATTCGATACGGATCCTTAGTCTTTCGCCACGGCAAATCATGCCGCCCGTTTTTTCTCCAATACTTCCAGACCGTTGTTCTGAATGCGCGCATACGCGCATTAGAGTTCATATACGACGTCCTTTCGCTCCACTACCACCTTCCAATTCGCGCGTTTTGCGTATCGATAGAGGTTTGCGTTGGGGTTGAAACAAATTGGCTTCGAGACGATTTCGAGAAACGATATGTCGGATTCTGTGTCGCCAACTCCGATGGAGTGCGCGAGCGAAAGCCCTTCCTTCTCCACCGCCCTGCGCACGATAGCCGCTTTGTTGAGAATTAAATGTTGATCCGTAATGTTGCCCGTAAAACATTCCTGCGGCCCGATCTCGTAGAGCATGCCGTATGTCTTATCAAATCCGAGTCGCGGGCAGAATTTGTCGAGCACGGTCTTCGGCGAGTGCGACACGGCGAGTAAGAAGTATCCGCGCTTTTTGAGATCGCGCAGCAAATCGCGTGTGTAACGATACACGCGTTTCCACTGTTCATCCACCACCTCCTGCGCAGTATCCGCGAGCTCGCTATAGTGCACGCCCTTAAGATGCTCAACGAAAGATTCGACCACTGCCCCTATATATTCATCATAATGCCCTTCGCGATTGAGCCAGCGCTCATACTCGTGCTCATAGACACGACGCGCCGAGACAGGAAAAATACGCCGCTCGATTAGGCGATTTACCACCTGAATCAACAGACTCGACCGAAAGATTGTCCCGTCGACATCAAATATCGCCACCTTTCTCTTTTCACTTCGGGAACTACCCCCTTTAGCCGCACTCATGCCACCATACTACCCTCCCGCGACGAGAGGGCAATACGTACTCTCATATTGGTCGCATGTATCCAAACGATGCTCAATCTAGTATTCTTCTCGTGTGGTACGAAACCTCAAAGATAGACTGTATTTCCTCGTCGCCAGCTACTTCTGGTTTTTCGCCCGCATTCGCCTAGCGCACTGGAAGCCCCGCATCGTCGTCATCACAGGCTCAAATGGCAAGACGACCACCCTCGGTCTCATCGAGGCACAGCTTGGCCCCCTCGCGCGATACTCACACCACGCCAACAGCAGTTTTGGAATCCCTTTCGATATATTGGGACTTCGACGCACCACCCTTCGTCCAGCCGAATGGATCATTCTGGTTTTGAGTGCGCCTTTTGCGATTTGGAAAAAACCGTATCCAGAGAAGATCTACATTGTTGAAGCAGACTGCGATAGGCCGGGGGAAGGAATGTTTTTGAGCACGTTGCTCCAACCTGAGGTCGTCGTGTGGCTAAGCAGCGCACGCACGCACAGCAAGAATTTTGAAAAATCCGTCGCGCGAGGTCGTGCCCAGAACATCGAAGAAGCAATCGCGCGGGAGTTTGCACATTTCATAGAGCATGCGTCGCGGCAGGTAATCATCAATGCCGACAACTCGCTCATTGTGGGGCAGAGTGCGCGAGCCACAGCGGACGTGATTGAAATCCACGAGCGAGAACAACTCGAACACTACACCGTCTCAGACTCGGGCACCACTTTCACGCTAAATGGAATCACCTACGCGCTTCCGTATTTACTTCCGCGCGAGACGGTGTACGGCATCGCGGCATCGCTTAAGCTGGCCGCCTATTTGGATATACGATCCAATGATTTTACTTCCTTCGCCATGCCGCCGGGCCGCAGCTCACTTTTTCGGGGTATACAAAGCACAACGATTGTGGACAGTTCCTACAACGCAAACGTCGATTCTGTCGCGGCGATTCTTCACATGACGCGCGAACTTTCGGCAGAGAAAAAATGGGCGGTGATCGGCGACCTCACTGAGCAAGGCAAGCTCGAAAAAGAGGAGCACGAAAAGATCGCCCACCTTTTGCGTGAAGAAAAATTTGAAAAAATTATTATTGTCGGCCCGCGACTCGCTCGTTTCGCGCGCCCCATTCTCATGCAGCAGTCCGAGACTCCCGTTCTATCGTTCCAGAGTCCACGAGAAGCGCTGGATCACATTCAATCGACGCTCACCGGCGGCGAGATGTTGATCTTCAAGGGTGCGCGATTTCTCGAAGGAGTTATCGAGCACCTGCTCGCCGACCCCGCTGATCGCAATAAACTCTGTAGGCGGGAGGCGATCTGGCGTGCGCGCCGAAAACATTGGGGACTATGACACGCACCTTTATTTTGCACGGCTGGACATATCAAACTGACACATGGCAGCCAGCGCTCACGATGCTTCGTGATCGCGGATTCGACGTAGAGTTTCTCAACATCCCCGGCCTTACTGACACGATGGAACTGATACCCGCTTCAGGCTGGACGCTCGACGATTACGTCGAGTGGTTAGGCAAAAAAACTGAGGCGTACCCCAAAGTCATTCTTATCGGCCATTCAAATGGTGGCCGCATATCAATGGCGTTTGCTGCACGGTATCAAGAAAAAGTAGAGCGACTCGTTCTTGAAGACAGCGCAGGAATTCCTGCACGCGGTCGGCGCGCACTCAAGCGCGATCTGTTTCGAGTCATTGCAAAACTCGGAGGCCTTGTCAGCAAATCGCAATTTCTGAGAAAACTTCTTCACAAAATTGCGCGTGAAAACGACTATCAGAATGCAACGCCGGAGATGCGCAAGACCATGGTGAATCTTGGATCAGTGGATTTCACACCCATCTTCGAGAAGATTAAAGCGCCCACGCTTGTCATCTGGGGCGAAAACGATACGACGACACCCCTCTCTGCCGGAATGGAGATCCACAAACAAATCGTCGGTTCGCGTATGACGATCGTAAAAGGCGCTCGCCATTCGCCGCACATTACGCACACTAGTGAGTTTGTCGATCTGGTCGAGAGAGAACTTTCACAGACATGAATATTTTTAACTCCCTCGGCTCGAACTACACGTTTGGTTTTGCGTTGCGTGCGCTCTTATCGCGAGACGGGGCGAGCGCTCGGGACGAACTTCAAACCTACCTCGAATCCCGCTACGGTGGCACTGCGACACTCACATACAAGGGCCGCGAGGCGCTATATCTTGCCGCATCGACGCTCCCCGAGGGGGCAATTGCGATACAGGGCTATACATGCCTCGCCGTCTACGAAGCGATTATCGAAAGCGGTCACGCCGTGCATTACCTCGACACCCCTGAAAACGGGCTCAATTTTTCTCCCGCCACTCTTCAATCTGCTCTTGAGGCCAATCCCAATATCCGCGGCGTCGTGATTCAAAATACGATCGGGGCCTCCTGCGACATTCAGACGATTAAAAAATTGTGCGGTAAGTACGGCGTCGCCCTCATCGAGGATCTCGCACACTCTATCGGCGCACGCTACGCATCGGGCGAAGAGGCAGGTACGGTGGGCGACATGGCGATTCTCTCCTTTAGTCAGGACAAAGTGGTGGATGCTGTCTCAGGAGGCGCGCTCATTGTCCGCAATCAAAAATATGAGACCGCTTCAATACACTTTGCGCGTGTATCTGTGTTGCAACAGCTCAAAGACAGAATCTATCCTGTTCTCACTTGGAAAATACGGACCGCGTATCGCATGCATGTGGGCAAGGCCGTTCACGGTATCGCCCGCGCGCTTCGATTACTCTCATCTCCTTTCGGCAAACATTCCGCGCGATTCGTGCGCGCGCTTCCCGGATGGTATTGCGCGAATATCCTAAGACAGTTCCAGGTCCTGGATAATACTGCCAGACATCGACGCGAAGTTGCCGCCACCTATGCCCGAATTCTCGATAAGCACTTACTCTTTTCGTACGACATCCCACATTCAGCAAATCTTCGCTTTCCCATTCACACACACGATCGCGACAGTCTTATTCGATTTCTTAAGGCGCGCGGCGTTCATATCTCCGACATCTGGTACGACGCGCCAATCGCTCCCGAAAAGTACATGCGCCGAACGGAGTACAAAGGCCAGTGTCCTCATGCTGAGAGGATTTCAGAAATGATGCTCAATCTCCCAACGCACGTCAACGTCTCGATGGCAGACGCAGAAGCGATAGCAAATGCAGTAAACGAGTGGCACAAGAATCAGAGCGCGAAGGGGCTCGTGGTGAGATCAGTAAACGACGAGACTGAGTGGGAGAAATTCATGAGCGATACTCGACCCCACAGCTTCCTCCACTCGTGGAAATGGGGGGAGCACAATGAAGACACCGGCGCTCGCGTGTTTCGAATTGGCGCATACCAAAATGACACACTCATCGGCGTCGCGCTTCTCATTAAGGTCGCGGCACGTCGAGGCGCTTTCCTGCTCTGTCCGCATGGGCCAGTTACCCTTACCTCGCGAACTCGCGACGTCCTCCCGCTCATCCTTGAGCGCGCTGAGGATATTGCAAAACGCGAGCGCTGCGACTTTGTGCGCATCTGCCCGATTTCGCCCGGAGCGCCAGAAAACGCCGCGACGTACAGGAGCCTCGGCTTCCGCGACGCCCCAATACATATGCATCCAGAGCTCTCGTGGATGCTCGATATTACTAAATCTGAGGACGATCTGCTGCGCGAGATGCGCAAAACGACACGATACCTTGTCAAAAAAATGGAGAAACCCGTCCTGACGACAAACATCGTTCAGGAGGGCAAGGAAGGGGTGGAGATTTCGCAAAGTACCAACCCTGATGACATCGAAAAATTCTGGACGGTTTATGAGGCTACGGTCCAACGCCAGCACTTTACGCCATTCAGTAAAGAAAGTTTGCGTAAAGAATTTGAACTGTTTGCAAAAGATAATCAAGCAGCTTTTTTCTTTGGTACCTATCAAGGTGAGATCGTCGCGGCGGCGATTATTATCTTCTACAACGGCCAGGCTTTCTACCATCACTCTGGCTCCATCCACAAAACCAAAGATATCAACGCCTCATACCTCCTCCAGTGGCGCGTCATCCAGGAGGCCAAGCGCCGCGGCTGCACACTCTACAATTTCTGGGGCATTTCCCCCGAGAATCGTCCCAACCATCCCTGGGCCGGCCTTTCGCTTTTCAAAAAAGGTTTCGGCGGCTTCGCCGAAGAATATTTGCACGCCCAAGACAAACCACTCACAAAAAAATATTGGTTGAATTATGCAGTGGAGTCGACGAGGAGGATCAAACGTGGTCTCTAGGCCAGTAGGTCACGACAGCAAAAAGCAGGGACCGCCCCAATCTCAATTGGGGCGGTCTTTGCGCTCTCATATCTCAATATCCTCCCCATGGCTGACAAGGACGATGGGGACACCGCTCCCACGAGCAATCATCGCGGCGCACGCGCGCCGAATTGCAGCGAGACGCTTGACCTTCCGATGATCCGAAAGGGCTAACAACTTATCGCGGCCATCTTTAATGACCATTTCCAACAAATCGAATTGGGCGTGCAGCTTCGCAAGTCGATGCGCCATATTCATGGTATTTCCTCCATTTCTCTGATTTTCTCACGTTATGATATAACATTGGACTTCTGTGCGCAATAATCGTCGCTGAGGCGACCACCATTATTCCTCGGCGCACGCAAGAATTCCTATTTCAAAACGATCGCGAATCACGAGTCTTGTACCATCGCTTCGCTGCCTCAGGCCAAAGCACCGTGAGAGGATGTGCTGTGCAGTCGTTCGGGCGGGCGGGGCAGATCGAGACAGCAGATTGAGATTGCTTTCTAGCGTCGTTCCTATATGATTACAGTACAAACGGCTTCGGCCTGCCCCCGCTCAAAAGGCGGGGGAAAACAATTAGAGGTTCGGAAAACGACAAGGGGAAGGGTTTATGCTACAGTGCCGTTATGGCCACATTGACCATACCGCGAAAATTTGCAGCAAAAGATGACCTCGTTGTCCTTCCGCGTAAGGAGTATGAATCATTGTTACGCACCGCAAAAGCGCGCGCGAAAGCGGAGCCGCTTAAAAAGCTACCTGCGTGGTTGCGTAAGAGCCTCAAGGATATGGAGGAGGGCAGAGGCGCTGGACCGTTTTCTACGGTTGAGGAACTGATGACTGACCTCAACGGACCTGGAAAATGAAATACGAACGAACGTTTTACTTTAAACGGTCGTACAGGAGATTGCCCACGGAGGCACAGAGAGCATTTGAAAAACAGATCAGATTTTTGTTGCTGGATATCAGGCACCCGTCACTCCGCGCTAAGAAATATGACGAGGCCGCTGGTATCTGGCAAGCGCGCGTTACCAAAAGCGTGCGCTTTTACTTTCGTATCGAAGGCGATACGTATTGGCTCCTAAACATCCGTAAACATTCCGATTGATTTTTAGCTCGCCCTCGGCCACCGTATGGCTGCTTTGGGCCAGAGTTTGGTGAGGGGGTGAGAAGCACAATCGTGAGGGCGGGCGGGGCAGAGGTAGCGGCCGTAGAGGACGAGGCCGTTGTTTACATATTTCCAATCTTTTTTTGGCACAAGCGACTCGAGGTCTTTTGAGATTTTCGTGAGATCTTCGTTGTCGCTGAGGTCGAATCTTTTCGCGAATCTTTTTACATGCGTGTCGGTCGGTATCCCCTCCCACGTATCAAATAGTTCTCCTGCCACAACATTCGCCGTTTTGTACGCTACTCCATGAAGTGTCACAAGATCGGAGATTTTGCTCGGTACCTTACCTCCAAATTCTTTCTCGACCTTCTGTGCTGTCGCGATGATCGCCTTTGCTTTATTGCGAAAAAAGGTGACCGACGAAATTTCTTTCTCAAAATCTTTCGGTTTAGCCCGAGCAAAGTCGAGGGCAGTTTTGTATTTATTAAAAAGTTTATCTGTCACACGATTCACCACCTTATCCGTACACTGCGCCGACATAACGACCGCGACCAGAAATTGAAAGGGCGTTGTGTACGTAAGCTCACTCTTGGGCACCGGGTACGCTCGTTTGAGATACGCAACTATTTTACGAGCCCTCGCCTTTCGCTCTGTAAACTTTTTTGGCGTCACTGGATTACAATCGGCACTTCAAGCGCATCGTCGTTCTCCGGAAGACCGGAGGGATTATCTCGCAACAGAACGAGCGTGGCGGGACCGGAGTAACCTGAACTGATAGTAATACTTGAGGTGAACGTCACCTGATCAGTCGTCATCCACTCACCCTGCGCTTGCGCAATCGCCTGTCCGATTTTGTTGTTGTCTTTGTCACGCACTTGAATAGGAAAAGACGCTTCAAAAAACCAGTTGCCAGGTGCACTGCCGGCGACCACAAAGGTTTTGCCAACCGTCGAGCCCGCCTTCGGCGACGTGACCGATACCTTCGTATGCAATGGAGCAAGTCCTGTCGGGGTCGGGGTCTTAGTCACAGGATTTGGGGAGGCGGGTGCTGATCTCTCTGAATCCACGGTAGGAGCTGAAGCAGGAGTCGGCACCACAAAAAGAGCCACCGCAAGGACGACAATCAAAATGGTCAGCGTTATAAGCACACCCCAGGCAATACGCGTGTTCATAGGGCCAGTATACGCAAACGGGTGGCTGGTGCGCAACTAGAGTTCGGAAATGATCTTGGCTATTTTCTCAGAATCGTGGCGAGCCTGGTCGGTCTTTGAGGTAAAGTCTCCGGCAATTACATTTTCCGCATACTGCGACAGCGCGTCATCACAGACCATGGGCGACTTCTTCTCGCTCTCGTATGCCGAGAGCACTTCGGGCGAAAAAGTGCCCGTGTTGCCTATTACGTAATCAAATTTCTTGAGGCCGCTGTAGCGCAAGAGATCTTGGACCATATCTGAACATGAGAAATTTTGCGTCTCTCCCCATTTGGTCATGAGATTGCATACCGCAATTTTCTTAGCACCACTCTTTGCAAGCGCTTCCTTCATGCCGCCCACTACGAGTGTCGGTACGATCGAGGAATACAAATCACCTGGACCAATGACAATGAGATCTGCCTCGAGAATTGCTTTCTCCGTCTCTTCGTAGAGGCGCGCCGGCGGATCGAGGAACACATCTTTTATGCGAAGATTGCCGTCGTGCTTGGGCACATCAATGTTGGTCTCGCCGACTATCACTTCGCCATTTTCCAATTTCGCATTCACGTGTGCCCGATCGAGAGAAACAGGAAGAATCGTACCCTTGATCCCCAAAAGTTCGGAAGCTTTACGTATCCCCTCTACCTCGCCTCCGTAGATCGACGAAAGAGCGACGAGAAAAAGATTCCCGAAACTATGTTTGTGGAGCGTACTACCCTCCTTCTCAAATCGAAATTCGAAGAGCTTTCTTAAAATATCCACCTGCTTTTCGTCGGCAAGGGCGAGAAGCCCGCGCCGAACATCGCCGGTCGAGACGAGCCCAAACTCGTCGCGCAAGACACCCGTCGAGCCGCCTGAATCAAATGAAGTAAACACCGCTGTTATGTCGAGATCAAATGCCTTAAGGCCGCGTAGAAGAGTGTATCCCCCGCTTCCGCCCCCAATGCGTACGACTCTCTTCATAACTTCAGACAACTTTAACCCCGTACTCCAAACTTTGCTAGCTCTTTGAGTACCGCTTTCAGTGGAAATCCGGCGACGTTGTTGGGATCGCCTTTAATCCGTTGTATCAGTTTCGCACCACCTCCCTGTATTGCATACGCTCCCGCAGCATTCAGTGGTTCACCCGTTTTTACATATTGATCAATTTCGGCCCGAGACAATTTCTTAAACGTTACGCTCGTCGACGCCGTTTTCATGATCTTCTTACCGGTTGCAACATCAATGACGACAAAACCAGTCAGAAGCGCATGTGTCTCACCACTGAGCATCGCGAGCATTGCGTGCGCTTTCGGCGGCGTGCCCGGCTTCCCCAGCAACTTTCCTCGAAACACAGCAAAGGTGTCTGCTCCAATGACGATGCCCTCTTTGTGACGCGCGGCTACGGCAAGCGCTTTGCCGAGAGCGAGCCGCCGCGCGAGTACGCGCGGCGCGAGCTTTTGCGACATATCTTCCTCGAAGTCGCTCACTTCGACTCGAAACGGAATCCCCGTCGTTTTCAGTATTTTCTTCCGCCAAGGCGAGGCCGAGGCCAATATCACCGTTTTCATAGCGACTACTATTGCATACCAATAGCCTTACTGCTACCATGCCTGCACACACCCCATACGTATCAAGAGGTGAGGAGAGTTCCGGCTCTACGAATCACCAGCAACGTGTCCGCAAGGACAACGTGCTCCATCCGGCCCTAACGGGGAAGATGCTTCGATCGAAAGAATCTCCCTGCAAGGGAGATTAGTCATTATAGGTCTACAATAATTTTCATGTTCCACTCACTCGAGCGTTATACGACGGAGTCCGTAACCTCCGGACATCCTGACAAAGTGTGCGATCAAATATCAGACGCTATTCTCGATGCGTGCCTTACGCAAGACCCTTCGAGCCGCGTTGCGGTCGAATCGTTTGGCAGTCATGGCACGCTCATGCTTGGCGGAGAAGTGAAAACAAAGGCAAAGGTCAATTTTGAAAAGATCGCGAAGTCTGTATACCGCGATATCGGCTACACCGACTCTCTAAAAATTCTCAACACCATCGCCAAACAGTCCCCTGATATCGCGATGGGCGTCGACACCGGCGGCGCGGGTGATCAGGGCATCATGTATGGCTACGCTACAAACGAGACCAAGGAAATGCTTCCGCTCGGAGTCGTGCTCTCTCACGCGCTCGCGCGGCGTCTCGAAAAACTTCGCCGCGACGGCACGCTCAAGTGGCTGAAGCCCGATGGAAAAACGCAGGTAACAATCGCAAACGGCAAAGTGATCACGGCGCTTTGCTCCACACAGCACGATAAGAAAGTTTCGCAGGAAGAAATACGCGCAGGGCTCATCAAGCACCTCTTCAAGCCAGTACTCGGCAAACTCGACGACATTGAAATCTTGGTCAACCCTACAGGACAGTTTATTCTCGGCGGCTTTACAGCAGATGCGGGTCTTACTGGTCGCAAAATTATGGTCGACACATACGGTGGCGTGATGCCACACGGTGGAGGCGCATTCTCCGGCAAAGACGCTACCAAGGTGGATCGTTCAGCAGCCTACATGTGCCGTTTTGTGGCAAAAAATCTTGTTGCGAATGGATATGCAAAAAAGGCGCTTGTCTCGGTCGCCTACGCAATAGGTCGCATTGAGCCCGTGATGGTGGAGGCATTCGACGAACACGGAAAAAATCTCACCAAGATCGTAAACGATAACTTCGACTTCCGACCGCTCGCGATTATCGATCGCCTCCAACTTCGCAAGCCCGTCTTCCGCGACACAGCCGCCTACGGTCACTTCGGCGTTGCTGGGAGATCTTGGGAGAAGGTAATCAAGATCTAGCAAGTCCTAGGGACGCAGCTCAACACCTGTTTTCTTTGCAATTTCTTTGAACCAGCGTTCGTGACGAGCGAGTTGTATGCTGATCGCCGCATACTCCATAAGGAGATCGTCGGTCGACTTCTTAAGTCCATCGATCCCCTTCACAAGAAGCCGCGCAGTCTCGTTGTTGCTATCAAACTTGTCGGATACTTCCTCGTGAAATGCGACGAACTCCTTCTGCGTAACCATTGCATCAATCAGACGATCAAGCTTTGCATCCAAAGACTGGAGCGTGGCCACGCCGCCCGCTCGCTTGTTTCCCTTAACGGGTGTCCGAACTGACTTTCTCATATCCCGAGTATAACAGCCTCCCCCCAGGACTTCCAGAGCCTATGAAAAGTAGCCAAACGATACTTCTTGCTATAGTACCTAGGTGAACAAGGCATTCATTTTCGACATGGACGGCGTGCTCGTGGATAGCGAGCCGATGTGGCACAAACTCGAACAAGAGTACATTCCCAAGATTTTTGGCCAAGAAATATTCGATCAGATAGGCAGCCTTGTGGGAGTCGGCATTAGCGACGTGGTAGAACGAGCCCAAGCGCTTGGGTCGACTGTGAACGCTGCCGAATATGCGCTCGCAGCGGATGAAATGGCAAGACGCGCCTACATTGAATCTCCGATCACAGAGAACATTGATACACTTGCAAAGACACTCGACACGCTCGGCTATCATTTGGGCGTGGTCACGCAATCACCGCAGCGCTGGATAGACCTCGTCGTTCCACGACTCTCCTTCAGGGATAAAATTGGGGTGGTGATTTCACTCTACGAACACCCGGATCTCAAACGCAAACCCTCACCCGACGGCTACGCTTCTGCAAGCAAACAATTGAATTCCCTACCTGAAAATTCGATGGTACTGGAGGACTCAAATATGGGGATCGCGGCCGGCAAAGCAGCCGGATGTTTCGTCATAGGCTACCGAGGCAACCTCATCCCCGGCTACCAGCAGACAGGTGCCGACGCATATGCAAATTCAATGAGCGCAGTGGTGAATATCGTGGAAGAACGACTTAGCCACCAGTAACAACTTCAGCATGGAAACACTTGACCAGCGTGTGGGAAGAATCGAGGAGCGGAATCGAATTGTGGAGGCAGATAAAGCATGGGAAACGAGCTGGACTCGCAAATTCCTTATTATTACTTTTACGTATATTGCTGTCGGAATATTCCTTACGTTCATCCACATAGAACGACCGTGGCTTTCCGCCATCGTCCCCGCGCTCGGCTTCACCCTTTCAACACTCACTCTACCAATCTTCAAAAAACTTTGGACCAGAAGGGCACTGAGAAAATAATCTCTGAAGAGAAACCGCTCGTTGGGAGCGATCTCCCTAGAGCGGTTATGCCTGAATTCTTTCCCTAATCATGAGGGCCGCAAGACCTCCCTGATAGTAGGAAAACTTGTGGTACTCCTGATGATGCGGTCTTCCTGCGGCAAACCTCTCGAGAATCGCGTCTGCCTGCTCCTCAGTGATGCCGATCCCGCCTTTGACCGGCCCGCAGTTACCATAGATGTCTCGATGCACGACAATCCATAGAAGCTTATCTCCAGACATGGCATCCTCCTGCGACATTCCAGCCATCACCCTACTCGACGGTCACGGACTTAGCAAGATTGCGCGGGAGAAATCGCCCTATGCAGTGGGGAACGTTTGCTCAGAGCCCGTGTACTTTTTTATGAGCCCCGTTATCGCACCGCTTTGTTTTAGCAACATAAGCTCTGCATCCCAAAACTCCTTGAATGCTACTTCTCCCCGTTTAAACATAAAAGTGTTTTCGTAGACGCGAATAGGCGTTTCTGACGACGAGACGAGTTTGACGCCTGAATTCTCGTTGAAATAATCCATGAGATACCGCTCTATGAATGTAAAATCTCCACGTCGATCGGCAACGAAGTGAGCTCTTTCGATATTGCTTGTAAGCTGCGGCACTTTGACGCGACGGTTTTTTGGAAAATCGACACCGGCAATTGAGTCGGTAATATCGTTTTCCATTATGACCACGCGTGCGTTTTCGTCGTCTTTGAGATCCTCTTCCGACCGCCGGTCGTCCGCGCGAACGCACGTAAAAACAGGGCTCGCAAAGAGAGACAACGAGAAAGAACCGACTTCAAGCCTCTCTGGTGTAGGCCATACGGTGCTGCCAAAGATGTCGAAACGATCATTCTTCAGTCCTTCCGCAATAACCCCGTACCCAGTCTCTTCTGTCCATTTGATTTTCCAATTGTACTTTTTGGCGATGGCAATTATGATTTCGTAAAAGATTCCCGAAAAGTTGTTGTACTCTCGATCGTACATAAGAGTTGGGATTGAATGAACAAACCCGACTCGAAGTACCTTTGTTTTTTCTATCCGCTCGAGTGTGTCTCTAAATTCTTCAGATAGTTCTTCCTCAAGACCCCATATTGGATTGAAGGTCTCGTACGGATTTTCAATGAGCAGAAAGTCCATATGCGGCCGTAGTCCTCCGCCAAATTTCCCTGCGATGTAGTCTTCGTAGACGGGCCAGTTTTTATGGTAGACATATGAAATTTTCGCAACATCAAGATATGCAGGGGCGAATTCCAAAAAGGCAATTTCTGAAAGTAGGTAGTGCACAGCGATATGGGTCGCCTTTTCAATATCTTCTACCTGCTGTCGAGCGCCCTGCAAAACGCTACGCGTTGTTGAGTTTGCCGCCTCGCGAAATATCAAGTCTGACTCGTATAACTCGGACACTTTTTTGAATGCGCTTTGATATGAGTCATTTTGCTCAACTTCTTTTCCCCAGTCGAAGATCTTTACCTCACATTCTGTGTAACCAAGCTCGTGCATGGTTTTTTTTACACGATTCTTGAGAGCGTTTCCTTGGGGAATTGCCTTGTCACGCCGCGCCCGATTTGCAGGATATCCAAGAGCTCTGTAGGTCGAAACTGCGGGAATGTCCGCAATCAGTATTCCTACTCGACCATATTTCTCTACAATAGTTTTTAAAAGATAACGAACCTCTTCGTCCTTGAAATAACTGTTGCCCGGGCTCATTCCTACGATGGGATAGGTATCGGTCATAGTACGATCACTGGACCGTCGATGCGCTACTCCACTGTCACAGACTTCGCGAGGTTGCGGGGGCGGTCGACGTTGAGGCCTTTTTCTTTGGCGACATAGTAGGCGAAAAGTTGGAGCGGGACGACGTTGAGAATTGGCGAGAGCATCTCGATAGTTTGCGGCACGTAGATCACATCGTCGGCGAGTTTTCCTATCTCTTCATCTCCTTCTGTAGCGACGGCAATCACCGGCCCTTTGCGTGCCTTGATCTCATGAATATTTGAAATCATTTTCTCGTACATACTATCTTTGGTAGCAAGCGCTACCGTAGGGAAATTTTCATCTATCATCGCGATTGGGCCATGCTTCATCTCACCGGCTCCGCACCCCTCAGCGTGAATGTACGAAATTTCCTTGAGCTTGATCGCGCCTTCAAATCCGATTGGATAATTATATTTGCGACCGATAAAAAGGAAGTCGTGTACGTGCGCATACTTCTTCGCAAGGTGCTGAATGATGTCGGCAGAATCCAATATTGTTTGCAATTTCTCGGGAAGCTCACGCAAAGCCTTTGCGATCTCTTTCCCTTTTTCCTCCGACATCCCCCTCTGTCGGCCGAGAAAGATGGTGAAGAGCGCGAGGGCAGTCATTTGTGAAAGCATTGCTTTGGTCGAGGCGACGCTCATTTCCGGACCTGCGTGGTTGTACACTCCGGCGTCTGTCTCGCGCGCAATTGTGCTGCCCACCGTGTTTACGATGCCAAGCGTAAGGGCACCGCGCCGCTTACCTTCGCGTACAGCTTCAAGCGTGTCGAGCGTCTCGCCTGATTGTGAAATACCGATAACGGCCGTTCGCTCGTTGATAACCGATTTGCGATAACGAAATTCTGAGCCGATCTCCACTTCGACGGGAATACCAGCATACTCCTCAAGCATGTACTCGCCGATGAGTCCTGCGTAATACGCCGTACCGCACGCGACGATGATGATGCGCTCGATCTTTTCGAGCTGCGGCGTGACCGTTTCGAGCCCCCCGAGCTTGGCGCGACCCGAGTCCATGATAAGCCGCCCGCGCAAGGTGTTGATTACGACCTCGGGAGCCTCCATGATTTCTTTCAGCATGAAATGTTCGTACCCGCTCTTTTGTACGGCCTCCGCGCTCCAGTCGATGTCGGTCGCTTCTCGCTTAACCTTCGTCTCGTCGAGTTTGTAAATTTTGTGGCCGTCGGGTGTGATGACTGCCACCTCGCCGTCTTCTAAAAACACAACCTTACGCGTGTGCGGCAAAATCGGCGATGGGTCGGATGCAATGAAGTGCTCTCCGTCACCGAGGCCCAACACAATCGGCGAGCCCATACGCGCAGCAATGATTCGATCTGGCTCTTTTTTGTACTGAAGCGCTATGCCATACGTACCCTGTACTTCGTTGAGTGCAAGCAATGCTGCTTTTTCAAAATCTTTTGTGTGCTTCAGATGTTCCTCCACAAGATGCGCAAGCACTTCCGTATCTGTCTTCGACTTAAACTCGTGCCCCGCGGCAATAAGTTTCTTCTTGATATCTTTGAAGTTTTCAATGATTCCGTTGTGTACGACCCAGATTTCACCGGTCGAATCGGAGTGAGGATGCGCGTTTGCCTCCGTGGGCTCGCCATGCGTCGCCCATCGAAGATGCGCAATGCCACTTTTTCCTTCAAACGCTTTTGGCATTTTTGCCCGCAGTTCTGCTACTGCTCCTGGCGTCCTCACACTTCCACTCTCAGGGGTATAGATGCCCGCAGAGTCATATCCTCGATATTCGAGACTCAGGAGACCATCCAGAAGCAGGCCGCTCGCCTCTTTTCCCTTATTCCCCGTATAGGCAAAAATCCCACACATAATAAGAACAATTTACCACAAAAACGCAGAAAGTTACTGGCCAAAAATAATGTCAGCAACAGAGGAGCGGAAGACATTTATCGCAGAGTGCATTGAGGCAGCGTCGGAAGGCCGCTTGGGGTACGTTCGGTTGGAGAGAATTACGAGAGCGAGACCTCGCCCAACATCGCACACTACCGAAGTGCCGGTAAACCCTGTTTTGCCGAATGCACCGTGACTCGCAGCGCTTCCCATAAACCATGGCGCGTCAATCTGCCACCCCCACCCTTTCCGCGCTCCCGCAATGATTGATTTCGTAAACCCTTCATTTTTCTGCAAAAGCATCTCAAGAAAATTCAAAATGTCGGGGGTAGTCGAAAAGAGACCCGCATGACCTACCGCTCGGCGTGCGCGCGCGAAGACGCGCGCGCTCTCGTCGTGAACGATGCCGCAAATATCCTCCCCATTTTCTTCAATTTCCGTTGGCGCAATATCTGATTTCTTAAACGCCTCATTTGGTGGAAAAAAAGTCGTGCAAGACATTTTGAGCGGATCGAAGAAATGTCTTCGCGCCAGATAATCAAGCGACTCTCCGGTGATGCGCTCGACTACAATACCGAGCAAAAAAGCCGACAGGTTCGTGTAGTGCACTTCACCAGGCGGCGCATCAAATCCGTGTAAAAAAATCTGTCCCGTTATCTCGTCCGGCGTTTTGTCCTTAAGATCCGACATTCTCGCTCCGTGCACCCTGTATGTCAAAAGATCCTCAATTGTCGCCCCATAATCATTCTTTAATTCGGGTATGTACTTCGTTACGTTTTCAGAATGGGTCATCTTTCCTTCTCCGACCAACATCAGCGCGAGCGATGCCGTGGGAATTGATTTTGTTACCGAGGCGAGGTCGTAAATAGTGTTTTCAACGACGCCCGGCGCATCCGCGCCGTAGGTCAAGTGTCCAAAGGGTCGCACCTCTCGCGTCCCGTCCGCGCATACTATCCCGATGACACAGCCAGGAAATACCTTGGCATCGATAACTTTTTCTACCTCATCCGTAATGTTCTCAAGCATTCTTTTGTTCACGCGCTTGTATCGCTTTGTTGATCCGGTAGGGCAACAACGGCCCCTCGTAAACAAGCCCGGTATAGAGCTGCACCAGAGAGGCCCCCGCATCGAACATGCGTAGCGCATCGTCGGGATTAAAAATCCCCCCCACACCAACTATCGGCATATTCGGCAATGTTCGATGCGCATACTTCACGAGCTCCAGGGCGCGCGCTTGAACCGGCTTGCCACTTAAGCCACCAGTTTCTGTGCGGTAGCGGGAGCGAAGTGTCTCTGGTCGGTCGATCGTAGTATTGCTGATAATCAAGCCTTGCACTTTTCCATCCGACACGGAGAGTACATCATCTAATTCTTCGATACTGAGATCAGGAGATATTTTGAGCAACACCGGCTTGGAGGCGCGTGCACCAGCACATTGAGAAACTGTCGACCGCACTCTCTCCAACAACTCAACTAAACGATCTCTCTCCTGCAGACGACGAAGGTCTTTTGTATTCGGAGAACTGGTATTAATCGTGATGTAATCTGCGTGTGCATAGAGCTTCCTGATTCCCTTTTCGTAATCATCCGCAGCATTTTCTATTGGCGTCTCCTTCCCCTTACCGATGTTTATTCCGACCGGGATACCGAGCGATTGATACCCGGATAATCGCTTCGCCATGGCATCGATTCCGTAATTATTAAAACCCATCCGATTGATAACCGCTTCATCCCCTGTGAGGCGAAAGAGGCGCGGGCGTGGATTTCCCGGCTGTGGCATTGGGGTCACGGTTCCCACTTCCACAAAACCGAATCCAAATGCCTCAATTCCATAAAGTGCCGTCCCATGCTTGTCCAGGCCCGCAGCAACACCCACAGGATTGGGGAATGTGATGCCAAATACTTTTCTCTCGTTTCTTACAAACGTAAAATTTCGCAG
>CAYTFU010000004.1:0-46620 GCA_964437185.1 uncultured Candidatus Saccharibacteria bacterium
GTCAGGACAGCGCCTTTTCAAGGCGTTAATCCGGGTTCGATTCCCGGTAGGGTCATCGCGTCAAACGCGATTTGTCGCGTACACAGCGATGAAGCACGTTTGACGTGCTCATTACATGTACTACGTCTATATTTTGTACTCAAAGAAAGACGGCGGGCTGTATATCGGGTACACAACGGATTTGAAAAGACGAATCTCAGAACACCAGCAGAGGTTGTCCAAATCCACAAAACATCGAGTCCCTGTTGTTCTCGTACACTACGAGGCTTTTCAAGAGACCGCGGATGCACGAGCGAGAGAAAAGTATCTGAAAAGCGGGTACGGCCGCGACCAGATGCGAAGTCAACTAAAGCATCTGTTCCGTAAGTTGAGATTGATCTAGAGCATGCTGTGGCAACTTTCGAGCGGCGGCGAGAAGAAACTTGTAGTCGTATGGCGAACATTTTCAAAAAAGTCGGTATACTTGTAATTTATGAGCCTAGAGAATTTCAACAAGCCACGCTTTCGCCGTCAACCCGAGACCGGCCCGACTAATAGCGAAACAGAGGGCGCAAAGATGTACACTCTTGAATCAGGGATGGACGTGGAGCTTCATTGGAAATCCTGCGAACCAACGCAAGATCCCGAGAAGGCAACCGAGGAGATACCGAGCGACCGTGCCGTAATTCTTTTACCAGGCATAGAGGTGCACGCCAAAAATAAGTCCACCGATGGTTTGAGTCGGGCATTCGCCGACGCATCGCATCAGCGCACGTTCGCCGTCACCACGGAGTCGAAAGAGCGTCAACGCGGCGCAGCGACGACTGAGCTCAATAGTCTTTTTGAGGAGGCTCGCGCCATAAGTACATTTATCAAAGAGAGAGGCTTGAAGCACGTAACACTAGCGGGTTACTCGGTGGGAGGCAATAAGGCGATAGATATCGCGTACCTGCTCCAAAATGATCCTGAAGTAAAAATTGATGGAGTTGTTCTGCTCGCGTCCGTGGCGCTCTACGATCAACGGCCGATAGATTTAACAAAAAATCTACTCAACGACTCGTTTGTCCGTACGCCAACAAATCTCGTGCAAGAAAAGGGGGCAAAGGCCGCATTTGGTCAGTGGCTACGTGTCGCAACTGACGTCGGCTCCCAACTCATCGGCAATACGCTGAGTTCACCGAGTCATGCGGGCCGCCTCATGCGTGGCATCAAGGAAATGTCTCGCATGAATCCACGGATTCCTGAGATCACCGCACCGGTGATTCTTATTGCGGGTGAAGAAGATCTGGTTTCGGACGCGAAAAAAATTGTTCCCAACGAGATCGCTAAACGTGGGCGCGGAGCGTATCTACAGGAACACCTCTTTAAGAAGAGTCCTTACGTGCGAATGGCCATCGCTGAAAAACAATCAAACCACGGCCTGACTTATTTCCGCTCTGACGACGTGGCCAGAACCGCAATACAGCTTTTGCGCCGACACCATCGACCCAGTGAATGACGGTCAATCCGGAGGTATAATGGGGACGTAAGGCAAGCAGCCTATGTCGGAGCTATACCGAACCAAGGTGCTCATGATCGACGACGAAAAGTTGTTGCTCGATTTGTATAAATCTAAATTCGAATCAGCGGGGTATGAGGTCTATGGATGCTATTCCGCCGACGATGGCCTCAATATTTTGCGCAAAGGATACGAACCGGATGCGATCTTACTCGACATCACCATGCCCGAAAAAAATGGGTACGAGTTTATGGAAGCGTGTAAACGCGAAAGACTCGCGCAAAAGAGCATGCTGATCGCGCTTACCAACGAAGGACAAGATGCCGAAATAGCGCACATGGAAGAACGCGGCGCAGACGCGCTCCTCATAAAGGCCAATTACACGCCGCGAGAGGTGGTAACGGCCGTAAGTAATCTCCTTGCCGAGCGAGCACAATGATCATCCCGCGCCCCCATGCAAAGTACCGATACTGCGCTATACTTTTGCCATGCCCGAACCAAAGAAAGAAGAAGAACGATTTTCGATCGTAAAGAGAGCCAAGGGATTTACGCACGCAGGCCGCGGAATCTGGATTTTCCTGCGCTCCACGCACAACGCATGGATTCATCTCGCGGTGCTCGCACTCGCGATCGTGTTTGGACTCTACTTTCAAATTTCCTACATAGATTGGATGCTGCTCACCTTCGCGGGCGGCATGGTGCTCGCCGCCGAAGCGTTTAATACCGCAATCGAGATCGACATCGATCTCACCTCCCCCGAATACCACCCGTATGCCCGCGACACGAAAGACGTGGCGGCGGGCGCCGTACTTATCTCAGCAATTGCGGCAGCCATTATCGGCTTCGGCATCTTTGGCACCTACATCTTGGGCTCTCTCGGACTCTCCTAAATCACCGTCTTCTCTAGCGGGTGCTGAGCACTCTTTCGACCACCCCACGGTCATGGTACGCTCTGAATCACTGTATGCGGCACACTCAGCTGACACCCGAAGAGTTTGATTCGCATCTAAAAAACGGCACGTGCCGCCTCTCATTTATCGGGATGTCGAACGGTGGAAAGAGCTATCGATCACGCGTGCTGCGCGATCAAGAAGGGTTCCTATGGTACCAAGTGGACGATGAGATCCAGCGCGAGATGGGATTCAAGGACATGAACGAAATTTCGGCGTGGCTTGGATACCCCTCCTCACCCGGATACGCGGAGCGAGAAGCGCGGTATCTCGAACAAGAGGGAAAGTCCACGCAACAGGTCGCGATGAAGACGCACGGAAAAAACCTCGTGTTTGATACCACGGGGAGCGTCGCGCAGCTCGACCGAGCGGTCCTCGACGCGCTCGCCGAGCACACGCTCATTGTGCACCTCGATGTCGGGGAAGATTACTTACCTAAACTCATGGAACGTTTCTTTAAAGAACCAAAACCTGTCGCGTGGGGCGAGTACTTCACCATGCTTCCAGGAGAATCCGATACCGATGCGATCCGGCGCTCGTACCCGACGCTCCTCAACGCACGCCTCGCGCGCTACCGCGCGCTCGCCCACATCAACATTCCCATCAAAGAAGTGTTCGATACATCGGGGAAAGAAACACTCGCAATCATTCGCGCCCAACTGCACGTATGACGCAGATGATCAGCACGAGAGATTCCGAGAAAATCGCACGCACCTATACCGATGCCCTCCTCGCCGGCCTTGCGCCTGATGGTGGCCTGTACGTACCAGCCGAGTATCCCGCCTTTTCCCGTGATGAACTAACAGCACTGAAAGACTCTCCTTACACGCGCATTGCATACGAAGTCAAAAAGAAACTCGTCGGTGGCTCAATTCCCGACGACACACTCCAGACTATGATCGAGGAGGCATACTCACTTGCGAACTTCGCAATCGAAAACAATCAGGTCGTACCTGCCCACAACATCGGCGAAAATTTGTGGCTTCAAAATCTCTCACTCGGCCCTACCGCGGCTTTCAAAGATATGGCGATGCAGCTCCTCGGACGGGAAATGGCATACGAGCTAAACCGACGCGGAGAAACGCTGGCAATCCTCGGTGCGACATCGGGCGACACGGGCTCTGCGGCCGAAGCGGCGTTTAAGGGCTTGGAGCGTATCACACTCACAATGCTGAGCCCGCTCGAAGGCATGAGCGATTTTCAGCGCGCGCAAATGGGTTCGTTTTCTGGAGGAAACATACGGAACGTAAGCGTCCGAGGGCGATTCGACGATTGCCAGGATCTCGTAAAGTCAGTGAAGCAAGACCCCGAGTTTGCGAGGCTCGGTGCCGTAAATTCGATCAATTGGGCGCGCATCAGTTCTCAAATCCCCTACTATTTTTCAGGATACTTGCAGGTGGTGAGGAATATCGGAGAAGAAGTGGACTTCGCGGTTCCGAGCGGCAATTTCGGCAACGTTCTATCTGGCTACATCGCAAAGAAAATGGGCCTCCCTATTCGCCGCCTCATCGTCGCGACCAACGAAAACAGCGTCCTTCACCGGCTCTTCACGACCGGAGTATACGAGAACACGCCCGCCACGATCACATCAAGCCCTTCAATGGACATTTCCAAAGCGTCCAACTACGAGCGACTGATCTTCGATGTACTCGATGGAGATGCTGCGGAAACGGCGCGCTACATGCGCGCGTTTAATGAGACCGGCCGCGTAGACATTGCCGACTTCGGACGCACCGTACATGCGTTTCGCGAACGTGGTTTTGAAAGCGGAGCGTCGACGCACGCAAATCGACTGCAAACAATTCGCGAAGTATACGAATCGTCGAAAGTCGTAATAGACCCCCATACGGCGGACGGCGTATACGTTGGAAAAAAACAGCTGACCGACGCCCCCATGGTATGCCTTGCCACCGCGCTACCGGTGAAATTTGAACACACGATCAGAGAGGCGCTTGGCTTCATTCCACCGAGACCGGCGCGATTTGTTGATCTGGAAAAACAAATCCAGCCTGACGCATTCCACGTAATCGACGTCGACGCCGAACAACTGAAAGGCATACTTCGATCTCACATGTAAGTGTATGAAGGAGTCCGTCGCGCACCTCAAGAATATTCCGCAATTCGCGAAGCTCATTGAAGCACACGGCATGCCCGATTTGCGGCGCGGCCGGAACCCTTTCCGCGCACTCGTCCGCTCCATCATTCATCAGCAGGTTTCCGGCCGCGCCGCAGAAACCATTTACGCGCGATTTGTGGCCCTCTTCCCACACAAACGATTCCCAACCCCTGAAGATGTGTGCGCCATTTCGCTCGAATCGCTTCGCTCAGCCGGCCTCTCAGGACAGAAAGCATCGTACATAAAAGACTTGGCAGAAAAGTTCGCCGACGGGACCATTAATCCTCGCACGTTGCACAAAATGTCGAGCGCCGAGCTCGAAGAGCATCTCGTGCAAGTGAAGGGCATTGGCATGTGGACCGTCCACATGTTTCTCATTTTCACCCTGGGTCGCCCCGACGTCCTCCCGACAGGCGACCTCGGCATTCGGAAAGGCTTTCAAGCCGTCTTTGGCCTGCGCTCTCTCCCTTCGCACGATCAAATGGAAAAGCTCGCCAAGGATTGGCGAGCTCATGCCTCCGTGGCCTCCTGGTACCTCTGGAGGGCGGCGGATTCCATTTCCCCCAACAATCGTCCTCTCAAAACGAAGCGGAAGAAAAAATGATGCGCTATTGAGCAGTGAAGGTTGTTCCTGCGACGCTCGCGTCCGGGTTCATCACGAGCGAATCCTTGTGGAGATCGTACTGTCCATCGCCATCATCGCTGTAGAGCAACACCTGGTACGTGCCTCCCGCAATAGTGTCTCGAAGAAGCATTACTTCGACATCGCTGTTTGTCCCCGCCTCAAAACGGCGAGCACCGAGCACCCATCCCTTAGCATCTCGCACCGCTATCCATCCGACTTGTGGCAGAGTCGCGGAAGAAACCTTCACCACCGATCCTGCCGACTGATCGACGACCGTGACCGAACCACCTTCCATCGTAACGGTAGGCGTTGCGCCTCCCGCGTCTTCGGAAGCATCCTCCATCGAGATCTCTTCACCTTCGATGCTCAAAGAATCTTCCAACTGTGTACCGTCCTCGGAAAGAGTAAGAGAAATGTCATCGGAATTCGACGCAGCTCCCTTTACCTTTCCGGCGTAATACGCTCCCGTAATGAGAATGATCACAATCATCGCCATGATCACCCTGTTCATCGTATCGTTCATGTTCATATGCACGCGAAACTTGATTAAGAATATGCCGCCAGTGTACCTGAAGGGCTTCGGCCCGCAAGCGCCCCCAAAAGAGGGGCAAAAATACCTAGTGTTCTAGCGCCTTTTTGATCTCCACGGCCGGAATCGCGCCTTCACGCAGAATTC
Source organism: uncultured Candidatus Saccharibacteria bacterium (assembly GCA_964437185.1). Lineage (GTDB taxonomy): Bacteria > Patescibacteriota > Minisyncoccia > Phycocordibacterales > UBA2100 > UBA10103. The sequence continues at coordinate 5,845 of CAYTFU010000004.1, forward strand.
GTACCTCCCCCGCGCTCAAATCAACGACTGACGACGCTAAGCCGCCGGAAATCGCTCCTCCGTCTATCGCGAGCGCAATCCCCTCTGCCGATGCGCCGAGTTGTTCAAGAATTTTTTCCACGCTCGACTCGGGGGCCTCCCCGCTTTTGTTTGCGCTCGTCGCAGTAATAGGGCCGTCAAACGCTCGCAACATCGCGATACAAAATTCATTGTCGGGAATACGGAAGCCAAAGGTATTACCGTCGCGGACAATTCCTGTATTTGCGCCTGCTTTCTTTTTTACAACGAACGTGATTTTTCCTTTTGGAAATTTTTGCGCGAGTAATCGCACACGATCATCGATCTCGCCATATCGCCCCGCCATTTCAAGATCCGCGACGATCGCATGCATCGGCTTTCCCTCCTCACGCCCCTTTATGGAATAGACTTTCTCCACCGCCACATCAGACAGTGCATCTGCCCCAAGCCCATAGAGCGTGTCGGTGGGATAGAGGATGACTCCGCCCGTGCGCAAAACATTCGCCGCGCGAGCGGCACAGCCACGACCGTTATCTTCTATAAGAGACAAAACATCCATTCGGTGCGCGGTGAGGGGATTGAACCCCCGGCCTACCCCACGTCAAGGGGTCGCTCTACCACTGAGCTAACCGCGCAGTGGGCTCAATATACCTTTAGATGCAAGCTTTTTCAATCTACTTAATCACTGAAAGAAACTCCCCAAACGCGCTCATGAGCCGCGTGAGCGCCTGTGGCCGTACACCACACACGAAATCGTCGACCGATTTAATCGGCATAACTTTTGTAGAGGTGCTCGTGAGAAAAGCGCCCTCGTATTTTGAGAGGTCAGCGAACGGAATGTCGACGTGCTCGATTGTAAAACCCGCTTCTGCGGCAACTTCAAGGACGTGCTTTCGCGTCACGCCAAGCAGGAGATCTTTTTCGGGCGGCGAGTAGAGCGTATCGTCTTTGATGCAGAAGAAGTTGGTCCGCGTGCCTTCCGTAATACATCCACCTCGATTGATGAGGAGCGCGTCGTAAGCTCCCGCCTCGCGAGCTTTGCGGTAGGCGAGATAGCTCTGCAACATATTGAGCGTTTTGGCGTGCGGGAAAGCACGCTCGTACGCGTACGTGATCGTTTTCGCGCCTTCAGAGTACAATTTTTTATCGGGAAACAGGGGATTAAGGCACATGATATTGAGCACGGCATCTTCTGAAGTGCGACCGCCGATAAGTAAAATTTTCAGATTGTACGTCTCCGAATCCGTCGCGGCGACGAGATCATTGATCGCTTTGCCAACGACTTCGCCACCAAAAGAATGCGTAAGTCCGATTTGCTCAGCCGATCTTTCGAGCCGCTCGATATGGTCGGCAACAAAGAGAACATTGCGACGAACTACGCGGAGCGTCTCGTACACCCCGAAGCCGTATGCGTATTCAATACTCGAAAGCGGCACGACTGCTTCTCCAATCGGCAGAACTTTGCCATTTCGGGAAAAAAATTGAAATTCCATGCATCTATTGTACTCTACTGATCCTTCAAAAATCCGCCGGCCTGGTGATTCCAAAGCTGAGCATACACTCCAGCTTTTTGGACGAGCGCCGCGTGCGCCCCTTCCTCGACCACCTGGCCACGCTCCAAGACCACGATGCGATCCATCTCTCGAAGCGTCGAAAGCCTGTGCGCGATCGCGATAACGGTCTTCCCCTGCATGAGCTCTCGCAACGCCCTCTGAATAAGAATCTCGCTCTCACTATCGAGTGCACTCGTGGCTTCATCGAGCAAGAGTATCGGGGCGTTTTTTAGGATAGCGCGTGCAATCGCGATGCGCTGCCGTTCGCCGCCCGAGAGTTTGATACCACGTTCACCAACCATGGATTCGTACCCTTCGGGAAGCCGCTCAATAAAATCGTGCGCTTGCGCGGATTTCGCGGCTTCGATCACCTGCTCCTGCGTCGCGCTCGGATTGCCATACGCAATATTCTCTCGAATCGTGCGATGAAAGAGGAGTGGCTCTTGCGGGACGACGGAAATTGCGTTGCGAAGACTCTCCTGCGTGACACTCGCGATATCCACTCCGTCGATAACGATAGAACCATGCTGAAGGTTGTGGTGGTGCAACAAAAGACGAACCAGTGTCGATTTCCCTGCTCCTGAGCGCCCCACGAGGCCCACACGCTCGCCTCCCTTGATTGCAAAATTGAGGTGATTGAACACCGCGTTGTCTCCAAACGCAAAACTCATATCTCGAAACTCTATTCTCCCTTCGGTCACTTCGAGCTCCGCCGCATGCGGCGTATCGGGAATTTCATGCGGCTCCACAATTTCCTCCAAGCTCTCTCCAATCTCTCCCCACGTCTCAGCAAACTTGTTGAACTGTGATCCGAGCGACTGCAGCAGGCCTTCTATCCGGAAAATGATAGTGATAACGAGCACCACATCACCTGCGGTCAGTATCCCCGCATTCGCAAGCGATACGGCTGTATAGACCATCGCACCCCCAAAAAGTACGAGCACCACACTGTTTATAGAGCGCGTCCATTCCCCAAAATACCAACTCTTTAGATGCGCGATTCGACGATCGTTGGTCGCGCCACGCAATCTCTCAATTTCAAATTCTCGCCGCGCATACTCTTGCATGGCACTCACGTTGGTAAGCAGATCGACAGTCGCGCCGTTGAGCACAGTCTCCAGATCGTGAGCGCGCACTGCGAGCGGTACCCTCCGCAATCCCATGTACATATTGATGCCGACGATTATGATGACCCACACCAAAAATATTCCCGCCACGAGCGGACTCACAAAAAAGACAATGATGAAACTGGCGAGCGCGTACACCGTCACTTCGAGGAACTCCCACAAAAACATGTCGACGATCTCGCGCGAACCTCCCGCCGCGTGTCGTATTTTGTTCATGATCGATCCGGCAAACCGATCTGAGAAATACGCACGACTGTGGAGCGTCACGTATGATGTGAGTGAGTAGCGCGCGGTCGCCGCAGCCCCCGTGGCCCAACGTGCTGCCGCAAAACCCGAGATACGCCAAAAGAACTTCGCCACTGCGAGCACCGCAATGCTCGCGAGCCCGACCCACAAGAGACCGTCAAACGAGCCTCCCTTTCCCGTCTCTATTGCGGCATTGGTAAGGAGTTTGAAAAGGTAGGACACGCTTGCAGCGCAAGCGTCGGCCAGCGAAGCAAACACAATCGCGACGAGAGCTGGCCTCCAATGCGGGCGCGAAACGAATAGAAAAAACCGTAGAGGGTTTTTTGTCATCGGAGTGTCATCGCGCCAGAAAGAGGTCATAGAATCGTTTATGGTATAACAACGACTATGAAAGTACTAGGCATCGAAACGAGTTGTGACCCCACCGCGATACGTTGCACGTATCTAGGGGGCAAGCGAAACACTGCTGTATGAAAGTGTTAGCAATTGAGACATCTTGTGATGAGTCCGCTGTATGTATCATTGAGGCGGCGGGGGTTTTTGGCCCAGATTTTAAATTTTCAATCCGCGGCAACGCTCTCAACTCTCAGGCGGCTCTGCACGCCCAGTACGGTGGCGTATTTCCCAATGTCGCAAAAAGGGAACACGCAAAAGCGCTCGTGCCGCTTACAGAAAAGGCACTGCGAAATGCTGGTTTGCTCCAACCCGCGACAGCGCCTACTTCAGGAGCAACGTTTGTCGCACTCAACGCCACTCTCAATCGCGAGCCGGAATTGCTTGCGGCCATTATCCCCTTTCTTACTCGCTACGCACGACCAAACATCGACGCAATCGCAGTCACTCACGGCCCTGGCCTAGAGCCAGCTCTGTGGGTAGGAATCAACTTTGCACAGGCACTTTCGGCCGTGTGGAACATTCCGATAGTCCCCGTTAACCACATGGAAGGACACATTGTGCTACCCATGATTGATTTCGTAAATCAATCATCTTTAAAGCTCACGGCCTTTGAGTTTCCACTGCTTTCGCTCCTAATTTCCGGTGGCCACACCGAGCTCGTGCTCTCGAAATCTTTCGGTCACTACGAAGTGATCGGTCAAACGCGCGACGACGCCGCAGGAGAAGCGTTCGACAAAGTCGCGCGCCTTCTCGGCCTCCCCTACCCTGGTGGCCCCGAAATCTCGCGACTCTCCACCCTCTCCCGTGAACGCGATGAGATGACATCTCATCGCATTTCATTACCGAGGCCGATGATTCACGACAAGAATTTTGATTTTTCGTTTTCGGGATTAAAGACGGCGGTGCGAAATCTCGTTGGCGAGAGAGAATTGAACGAAATGGAAAAATCAGAAATTGCTCGAGAATTCGAGGACGCTGTCTCCGATGTTCTTGTGGCAAAAACTATGCGCGCAATTGACGAGTACGGTGTAAATACGCTCGTGGTAGGAGGTGGCGTCTCCGCCAACACACACATTCGCGCACAGCTCGCGGCCGCCTGCAAGCTGCAAGCTGTCAGCTGTCAGCTGTTAGTCCCTCCCCCCGAACTCGCGACCGACAACGCCATAATGATCGCGCTTGCCGGCTACTTCCACGTTCTCAATAAGAATTTTGCCCGTCCCGATTCACTCGTTGCGCGAGGGAACCTCTCGCTCTCAGAAAAGGTAAGTTTCTGATAAGATATCGCAATGGAGCCACAGAGAGAGCCGTCGAAGGCGCCGGAGCCGTTTTTGAAGCCCTACAACCCCGCTGAGCGGGAGCCTGAGATGCTCGCGTTGTGGGAAAAGAGCGGTTACGCCAATCCTGATGTGTGTATCGAAAAGGGCGTGACCAAGCCCGATGCCCCCGCCTATTCAATAGTGCTTCCCCCACCAAATGTCACCGGCACGCTCCACATGGGCCACGCGGCCATGCTCGCGATCGAGGATATTTTAATACGCTATCACCGCATGCGCGGATTTCGCACCTTGTGGCTTCCCGGCACCGACAGCGCAGCCATCGCCACCCAATCGAAAGTCGAGGGAGAAATTTACAAGGCGGAAAAAAAGACGCGGCACGACATCGGGCGCGAAGAGCTTATGAAGCGCATCGATGTTTTCGTAGAAGAGAGTAAAGCGACGATCATTAATCAAACGAAAAAGATGGGCTCGAGCCTCGATTGGAGTCGCTACGCGTACACGATGGATGCGAAGCGATATGCGGCAGTCATGGAGGCGTTTGTCCGCATGTACGATGCGGGCCTCATTTATCGCGGCGACCGCATTGTGAATTGGGATCCGAAACTCCAGACCACCGTATCAGATGAAGAGATTGAATACGTGGAGCAAAAAGATGCCTTCTACCATTTTCAATATGGCCCGTTCGTCATCGGCACCGTGCGTCCTGAGACGAAATTCGGCGACAAGTACGTGGTGATGCATCCAGCCGACGAACGCTACGCGAAGTACACGCATGGCCAAACGCTCGAACTCGAATGGATCAACGGACCTATTACCGCGACAATCATCAAAGATGAAGCGGTCGACATGTCATTCGGCTCTGGTGCCATGACCATCACGCCTTCACACTCCCTTATCGATTTCGAAATCGCGCAGCGACAGGGGCTCGACATCGAGCGAGTGATAGACGACCGCGGCATACTGCTCGACATTGCAGGCGAGTTTAAGGGTCAACACATCAAGAAGGCGCGCGCCGCCATCGTCGAAAAACTTAAGACAAAAGGCCTCGTCGTAAAAGTAGACGAAGGCTATGTGCACAATGTGGCGACCAACAGCCGCGGCGGCGGCACTATAGAGCCGCAGATCAAGCGCCAGTGGTTTGTCGCCGTCAACAAGGCGGTCAAATTCCCTGATGGAACAATGGCGACCCTGAAAGAGCGCATGCTTGATACGGTGAAGTCGCGAAGGTCGGAGATTATGCCCGAGCGGTTTGAAAAGATTTACCATCATTGGATCACCAATCTTCGCGATTGGTGCATCTCGCGGCAGATATGGTTTGGGCACCGCATACCCGCGTGGTTTAAGGGTGATGAGGTAAAAGTACAGGTTGAATCTCCTGGTCCCGACTGGGAGCAAGATCCCGACACCCTCGATACGTGGTTCTCATCCGGCCTGTGGACATTTTCTACTCTTGGCTGGCCCGAAGATACAGCTGACATGAAGACTTACCATCCGACAGCCGTCTTGGAGACTGGCTACGACATTCTTTTCTTCTGGGTCGCACGCATGATACTCATGAGCGAATTTTTGGTCGGTGAGCAACCGTTTAGTCGCGTCTACTTGCACGGTCTCGTGCGCGACGGCCAGGGACGCAAGATGAGCAAATCGCTCGGCAACATTATCGACCCACTCACCATGGTAGAAAAGTATGGTGCTGATGCTGCGCGTCTCTCACTTATTATGGGAGCAGCTCCCGGCAACGACATCAAGCTTTCGGAAGATCGCGTGCGCGGATACAAACATTTTGCCAATAAACTTTGGAACATTGCGCGATTCGTACTCGAGAACCCTGCAGAAAAGGTGGTTGATCTCTCACCCGAAGATCTTTCGATCGTCGACGAGGCTCGCAAGGTTGCGGAAGGGGTTTCAAATAGTATCGACGTATTCCGACTCGATCTTGCAGCAGACGAAATCTATCATTTCGTGTGGGATCGATTTGCGGCCGAGATTATAGAGCAGTCGAAACCGATTTTTAAGGCAGGCGGCGATGCGTCGGCATCACGCTCGCGCGCACTCCATGAAATCCTTTCCATATCGCTCAAACTTCTCCATCCCTTCATGCCCTTCGTCACTGAATCCATCTGGCAGCAACTCCCGGAGAAGGAGCGTGATGTCCTCATGGTGGCGAAGTGGCCCCTGCTGCGCTAAAGCTTCGCAGGGCAGGCCCATTCGCTGAAGCTACGCAGGGCAGGCCTCTCCGAGACGGTATAATACCGTCAATGATCAACGTTGAGCCCATTCTTGCTGCTGCAGCGGGCGGAGTACTTCCTGCACTCGCTTGGCTTTGGTTTTGGAGACGCGAGGATAGCGCTCACCCCGAGCCACGTCGCATGATCGCGCTCGCCTTTCTCGCGGGCATGATCGCGGTCGCGGTGGTCATACCTCTCGAAAAGATGGTGCAATCGGTGATCGTTTCGACGACCCTCCTCTTTACCGTATGGTCTATCATGGAAGAGGTTCTCAAATACATCGTCGCGCAACTCACCGTGCTGCGAAGCCGCGAAGACGACGAGCCGATTGATCCTGTCATATACATGGTTACCGTCGCGCTCGGCTTTGCGGCCGCCGAAAATGCGCTCTTCCTCCTTTCTCCAATTGCGGGCGATACGCTCGTCCAGGCGGTCGTAACAGGAAATCTTCGCTTCGTGGGTGCGACTCTCCTTCACCTTCTTTCGTCCGCTGTGATCGGAGTATTTCTTGGTTTGTCTTTCTACAAGAGTCGGTGGACGAAAGTGTGGTACGTACTTATCGGACTTATCCTCGCATCTGCTTTGCACAGCATCTTCAACTTTCTTATACTTAATACGCCCGAAGAGCACGTCCTGCGCACCTTTGCGCTCGTGTGGATTGGCGTCATTGTCCTTCTTGCCGTGTTAGAATATATCAAACGCATTCATCCTGTCATAAAAAAGAAACTCGGCATACGCTCATGAAAAAACCTTCATTTTTTTCCAGACTCACCGGCGGCAACGACGATTTTTTTGACGACGCATCGCACCCCGCCGTTTTTGAGGGCGAAGGTAAGGAACGTCATGCAACGATCAATTTGCGCAACGAAAAGTGGCCCACCGAAGAGCCGCAAGGCGAGCTTGCGGTCGACGTATACCAAACCCCCGATGCGATAATCGTCAAAGCACTGCTCGCGGGTGTGCACCCCAGCTCTATAGATATTGCCCTCACGCGCGAAATGATCTCTATCTCAGGGTCGCGCGAAGATGAGCGCGAAGTGGAAGAGGGTGACTATTTTCAGCGCGAGCTGTATTGGGGATCGTTTGCCCGCACCATCATGCTCCCCGAAGAAGTCGATGTCGACATGGCAGAGGCCTCAGAAAAGCACGGCATACTCATGATCCGCCTCCCCAAAATCAACAAAAAACGCCAGACGAAGTTGAAAGTCCGCACGCGATAACTCTCCTTACTCTTCCGTAAGGCCGAGGCGGTAGATGTCGAAAGAATTTTCTCCCTCAAACATATCTGAAGGGTTGGGTAGAAATACGCGGCGTCGCGAAAGATCGGCCGTCGCATCGTTGACGAGCCTGCGAAAGACCTCAAAATCCTCCGTGCGATCAGCAAAATCGATCACGTAGCGCCGCATCTGGGCCGAGCCATCCGCGTTTTTTCGCTTTTTGCACTCTTGCACGATAAAACGCCGCACGGGCCTCCCGTATTTTTCTCGTACGGTGTAGTAGTTGAACATTGCCTGCATTACAAAGAGCGTTTTTTGCGCTTTATCTGAACTAAACGAATCGACAAATTTGTGATCGATGACGTCGAGCGCCTCCGGCGCACCACGCGATTCGACCACGAGGTCAGAAATCGCCTTGAGTGGCAGCGCGAGCCCAGGAACCTCGGCAATGCCCATTACCTCAACTCCGATCACCTTATGCTTCGGCGGACGTGCGAGATAGAAACCGATTGCCTGAAGATACTCCTGCTCCATCGCCGCACGTTTCTTTCTCCGCGCGAGACGCGATTTCGCTTTTCCAAAATTGATTTCAAAATCCCCCACCGACCTCAGGTATTCAAGCCCAAGCTCGACAGAGCCCTCTTTTCCAATGCCGCCGTAATAATGCTGTAGCGCAATATGTCCCGCCCGACCGATGACGGAAGCGGGCGACGAGGGGTTGTCGTACACCTTTTCGACGTAACGCTTGTACCATGCCAAAGGATTTCGCAAATACGCCATCAGCGACGAATGGCTCCAATGGGCAATATGCAGTGCCGGTTTCTGGTTCACCTCTTTCTTTTTCTTCGACTCTCTCACGGGGCGAGTATATCACCACCCACCCTAGTCTTTTAGGTTGATTTTGAGAAATGCACCCGTAGGTTTAGCATGGTCTTGGGAGCTATGGAGCTCACCAAAAAACTGTATGAGGAGGCGGAAATGCCTGAGTCCAGCGAGATACTCCGATACCTGCAGGGATATCGAATCACTACGGTACGCATCTTTTTTTGGATGCCAGATTACGAATCTCTGCTCCAAGAATTCATTCGACAAATGCCTGACTTGGCTCCAAAATATCCGGAAACGCGAAGATTCCTTGATTTTTGGGAGGCAAAAATCGAAGCGAGGATCCACTCGGTGGAGATTGCACAAGCTAGCCCTCCAAAACCGATACTCAGGTTTCCAGGGTACGCCGGGCGGCTCCACTGATCACCTTCCGTTCTTTTCCCAACCAGCAGCCGCCCCGGAAGGAGCGGCTGTTTCGTTTGTAGTTGTCGTCCGTGAGTGCGCCTAGTAGCTTTTGAGCTGCTTGGCTTTCTCGTGGAAACGGATGCGCTCGAGTGCTTTTGCTTCGATCTGGCGGATGCGTTCGCGCGTGACGCCGAATTCTCGGCCCACCTCTTCAAGCGTGAAGCAAATTCCTTCGTCTGTGAGACCATTGCGCATTTCGAGAATCTTTCTCTCTTTCGGAGAAAGCTCGTCGAGAATTGCGGCCATCTGCTCATTCAAAATCCTGCGTGAAGCATCCTGATCGGGCGAAGCGATCGTGTCGTCTGCGATAAAGCTACCGAGCGTGGAGCGCTCGTCGTCGTCTTCGCCGACGGGAGATTCGAGCGATACGGTGTCCTGGTTGATCTTCTGGATAGTATAAATTTTGTCGATTTCTATGCCCATTTCGGCTGCAATTTCTTCCGGAAGCGGATCGCGACCGAGGTGTTGAGAGAGCTCACGGACCTTTTGCTTGTATTTCGCGATCGTCTCCACCATGTGCACCGGGATGCGAATAGTGCGCGACTGATCGGCGAGCGCACGCGTAATTGCCTGCCTGATCCACCACGTCGCGTACGTAGAAAATTTATATCCCTTTGTGTAATCAAATTTGTCTACAGCCTTAAAGAGGCCGAGATTCCCTTCTTGAATAAGATCGAGAAGCGTGAGATCGGGCGAACGATTCACGTACTTCTTTGCGATTGAGACAACGAGACGAAGGTTGGACCGCGCCAAAATGCTGCGCGCCTCATCGTCGCCCAAGAGGATGCGCTTCGCGAGCTCCTTTTCTTGGTGGCCGTTGAGAAGCGGGTACTGACCGATTTCCCGAAGATACATTTGCACCGAGTCAAAGCCCGCGTCGCTGCGGCGATTCTGGAGTTTCTTACTCGCGAGTACGAGATCGGCAGAAGTGTCTTCAAGCATGCCGCCGCCCTCTAACACATCGATCCCCGCAACACCGAAGAGCTCGTAAATTTCTTCGAGCAACACAACATTATCCTCAATGGTGGGAAACTCGCGCAAAATCTCATCGTACGTAATATATCCACGCTCTTTACCAAGCGTGATGAGCGCGTTCACTTTTCCCTGCCTCTTCGCATCCATCGTACTGCCTTTCGAAGCCGACTTTACCCTCCTCTGCTTTGACGGGCGCGACTTATTCACAGCCCGCGCCGACTTTGGTGTGGTACTCTTTTTGCTGGAAGTACGGGTACGGACGACTCGTTTCGGTAGTGCACGCTTTTTGGAAACGGGTCGTTTCGCTGCTCTTGCGGCTTTTTTCATTTTCTTTTTTGATTTTATTTTTTTTGCCATACGACAAAAAGATTCACTATGAACCTTCTCAATCAAGTGGGATCAAATATACAGACGACCAAAATAACGCTTATTTCCAGCGAAATATAGCACGTGAGGGTCGAACACGCAAGTCTATACCCTTTCGTGAATTTGTCCAATCCGAGTTGTCAACAGTTTACACACACCCAGGAGTCGCGTCATTTCTTGCTCATCTTTTGCGTTTTCTGCGCGCTTAAGCGCAGCCGTAGCGATTTCAAGCTCAGCAGCGAGGAGTTCCTTGATCATTACATGAAGAAGAACGCTCGCCTCTTGACCCGCGTTCGAGCTCCCGCCATACAGGCGCTCAGCCGAGAATCGCAACCTTTCTTTCTCATCGTCGCTGAGCGTAGAAAGTGCGGCAAACGCAGTTGGTCCGATTGCCGTCTCCAGCTCATTCGCAAAATCTGCCAAATCAACGGAGGGCTTTGCGAGCGATTGTTGCCACAGAAGAATGGAAAACGCCTGCCGCGCCCTGTCCGAGGATGCATTCGAATGTTTTGGGACCACCGGCACATTCGGAGCGTTGCCCTCTGGCGAAGGAACCTTGGGTACGTGAGCGAGCGCCTCCGTGACTGCCGCCTCGGAAACACCGAGGCGTTTCGCGATCTCGCGAAGGTACTGCTCTTTCGCAATCGGACTTTGTACATCGGTGAGAAATGGGAGCACTACCGATTCAACAACGCGACGAAATCGATCCTGTTGCGGAGAATGTTTTTCGAGCACGTCGAGTAGAAACGTGATTACATCCTTTGAATCACGAATTATCGCCTTCCAAACATCAGGACCTTTCGTGCGAATCAGATCCGCAGGATCCAGACCCTCTGGAAGCTGAGCCACCTTCACATTAAGCCCCGCCTGCAAAGCGGCCCGCGCCGCCCTGCCAGCCGCCTTAATGCCCGCTGCGTCGGGATCGAGCGCCAAGACGAGGTTGTCGGTCATTCGGTGGATCAGCGCCGCGTGCTCTCCCGTAAATGCGGTGCCTGAGACCGCGACGGTGTTGGCCCATCCTGCTTGATGCGAAGCCAAGAGATCCATTTGCCCCTCCACGAGGATAGCGCAACCGAGCTTTCGCATCGCAACTTTTGCCCTATCAAAGCCGTATAAAATGCGGGATTTGTGGAAAAGGAGAGTTTCGGGGCTATTGAGATACTTGGGCGCTTCGGGCGAAGCGTTTTCACCAAAGATGCGCCCAGAAAATCCCACGATGCGCCCTGCGCTATCACTGATAGGAAACATAATTCGATTTCGGAATTTGTCGGTGAGGGTGCCTCTCTCCGTGCGCTTCGCGAGACCCGCGTCTAGGATCTCCTTGTCGGCAAACTTTTTTGACCGAAGGTAGTCAGAGGCATCACTCCACGAATCACCGGCAAGACCGAGTCGAAAATCCCGGATCGTTGAGTCGGTAACTCCCCGCTCGCGCAAGTATTTTTTTGCACTTTCGCTCAGTTTCGAACCATAAAATATCGTGGCGTTCTCCAAAAGCTCAAAGAGGTGATCCCGCTCATCTTTTTGTTCTTTATTGCCTCGCGCATAGACAAGCTCAACGCCCGCTTTCTCGGCAAGGATTTTGAGCGCTCCCTTGAAATCCACACCCTCAATCGACTCGACGAAGGAAAAAATATCGCCGCCGACATTGCATCCAAAACAATGGTACGTGCCCCGCTCGGGCGACACATGAAATGAAGGTGTGCGCTCCGCATGAAAGGGGCATCGCGCGCGTAGCGATGCTCCCGCCCGATCCAACTTCACGTATTGCGAAACCACATCGACAATCGAAAGCTTATCTTTAATTTGTTGTACTGAATCTCCAGCCATGTGACCATTATGCGCTTTTGCTTGTAAAAGCGCGACCTTAGGAGATAGAAAACCTTCATGCAAAGCGCCGCCCCAAAGGGGCGGCGCTTGTGAGGGTCGGACTCGATATTTTCTATCGATCCGCCGTTTCCTTCACTACTTCGGCGGGAGCGGAGGCGGCAAGATCTTCTTCCATTTGCTGGATGAGCTTGTACTTTTTGCTGCCCTTAAAGCCTGTTCCCGCAGGGATAAGACGGCCGATGATCACGTTTTCCTTGAGACCCACAAGTCGGTCCACCGCACCTCCTACGGCCGCTTCTGCGAGCTTACGCGGAGTGTTTTGGAAGGAAATCGCGGAGAGGAATGACGCACGCGTGAGCGAGACTTCCGTGATACCGAGGAGGAGCTGTTTACCCTTCGCAGGCTCCCCGTCCGCTTCTTTCTGCGTCTTGTTGATTCGCTCGAACTCAAAGTCGGCAACAATCTCACCGGCGGAAATACCTGTGTCGCCCGAGTTCGTGACAGAGACGCGGCTAAACATCTGCTTCACGATAATTTCCAGGTGCTTTCGCGCCGTGGAAACACCCTGCAATTCGTAAATGCGCGTAATCTCGTTGATGATGTACTGTTGAGATCGTTCCTTACCTGCGTACTGGAAGAGCTCGTCGAGATCCGCTGACCCGTCGGTCAAGAAGTCTCCCTTCGTAACGGAAGCCCCCACTTTCACAAGGATAGTTCGGAGTGGGTGAATGCGGTACTCCGCATCTTTCTTCGCGGCTTTCGCCGTCTTCACCGCAGTACTCGCCTCTGGAAGAATCGTAATGACCGTCTCCGACCCATCTTTCATGATGTCAGTGACGACGCCCGATACGCGCGCAATCGTTGCAGGCAACTTCGGCATGCGCGTCTCAAATACCTCTTCAACGCGAGGCAGACCCATGGTGATGTCTCCGCCCGCTGTTGCGACGCCTCCGGTGTGGAAGGTACGCATCGTGAGCTGCGTGCCCGGTTCGCCGATTGCTTGTGCGGCGATAACGCCCACGGCTTCGCCGACATCCACGAGTTCGCCCGTCGTCAGATCCATGCCGTAGCACATCTGGCAAACGCCGCGTGCAACCTTACATGTCATTGGTGAACGTACAATCACCTCCTTTTCTTGGCTGTCTTCCACCACTTTCGCATCGTCACGATTGAGTAGATGATTGCGTTTGAATTCCGCCGCATTTTCGCCGAGCACTCGTCCTGCCACTCGGTCGGCAAAAGAGCCGCCGATATTTTCTTTGCCCGGGCGGGGAATGATTACGCCCTCTTTAGTCCCGCAATCATTCTCAAGCACAATGACGTCGTGCGCGACATCGAAGAGTCGGCGTGTCAGGTATCCCGCGCGTGCCGTGTTGAGCGCTGTGTCCGCGAGACCCTTACGAGCACCGTGTGTCGAGATGAAGTACTCGATTGGCGTGAGGCCTTCTTTGAGCGACGAGGTGATAGGGAACTCGATGATCTCTCCGCGAGGGTTGGTGATGAGACCCTTCATACCCACCATCTGATGAAGCTGCACGACAGAACCTCGTGCGCCCGATGTGATCATGTCGTGTACCGAGCCGGTACTATCGAGTGCTCCGACGACGTGCTTGCGCAACTCGCCAGATACCTTGCCCCAGATTTCGATCGTCATGCGGCGGCGTTCGTCTTCCGTGAGGAGGCCGTTGTTGTAGTTTTCGAGTTCTTTTGCTGCCTGCTCGCGACCCTTCGCAACCATTTCATGTTTAATGCCAGGAACCACGACGTCTGAAATGGACCACGTGATACCCGCGTACGTCGCGTAACGGAAACCAAACGCCTTAATTTTGTCGAGAATAGCAGGGACGCCATCGAGCTTGTAGTGCGTTACGAGATTTTGCACGAGCGCTCCCATGCGCTTGTTCGTGATTTCTTCATTGAGGTACGGGAAATCGCTCGGCAACACTGAGTTGAAGAGAAGCCGACCAACGGTCGTATCAAACACCTTGCCCTCAAATTGCGCATACTTTTTGTTGTCACTCGGAAGCACTTTGATCTTCGCGCGCAAATCGATCGCGCCAAAATCGTGTGCCGTAATCGCAGAATTCGTAGAAGGGAACGCGCTCCCCTCGCCTTTCAGACCGTCCACGGCCTTCGTCATCCAGAAGCAGCCAAGCACGATGTCGAGGAGTTTCGAAGCCACGACCACATCGCCCGAACCCGGCTTCAGCACGTTTTTGTTGGCCGACATGATCTGCGCTGCCTCCATCTGCGCAGCCTCAGAAAGCGGCACGTGCACTGCCATCGCGTCGCCGTCGAAGTCTGCGTTGTATGCAGGACACACGAGTGGGTGTACTTGAATCGCGTTGCCTTCGATCAGAACGGGACGGAACGCCTGAATGGACTGTCGGTGGAGTGTCGGTGCGCGGTTCAAGAGTACGTATTTATTTTTGATAGCCTCTTCGAGAATCGGCCAGACTTCCGGAGCCTCATCTTCAATCAAGCGTCCCGCGCCGCGGATGTTGTATGCGAGTTCGCGCGCGAGGAGTCCCTGAATGACAAACGGACGGAAAAGTTCGAGCACCATGTGCTTTGGAAGACCGCACTCGTCGAGCGCGAGATCAGGACCGACGACGATAACCGAGCGGCCTGAGTAATCGACGCGCTTACCGAGAAGGTTTTGACGGAGGTAGCCGTGCTTACCCTTCAGGTAATCCGCGAGCGATTTGAGCGCGCGACGTCGGCCTCCGAGAATACCGAGCACACCAGCGCCTCGACGCATCGAGTTGTCGAGGAGCGCGTCGACGGCTTCCTGAAGAATTCTTTTTTCATTGCGCAAGATCACTTCCGGCGCGTGAATGGCCTGGAGGCGCTTGAGACGGTTGTTACGATTGATGACGCGACGATAGAGGTCGTTGAGATCAGACGAAGCGTGTCGCCCACCCTCGAGTGCGACCATCGGCCGCAGTGCTGGTGGGACCACAGGAAGTCGAGTCAAAAACATCCATTCAGGACGCACGCCCGCACGCTGCAAGCTCTCGGCAAGAGCAAGACGCTTGCGAAGCTTGTCGCGATCAGCCGCTCCGGATTTCTCGTACGCTTCGCGCGTTTTTTCGATGAATTTCCCAAGATCAATGTTCTTAAGAATTGTATAGAGTGCTTCTGCTCCGATTGCCGCACGGAACATCGCGCCATACTTCACCGCAAAAAGATGGTACGTGGCCTCATCTAAGACGACGCCTTGTCGCACTGATTCAATTTCTCGCTTCGCTTTTGTGGCGCGCTCCTTGAGATCGGTCTTGATTTCCGCCGACGCGGCAGATTTCGTCTTGGTCTGAAACTCCTGTTCAAGATCTTTGAGCAATCGCGTGCGCTCTTCTTCGTCGACGTGCGTCACGATGTGACCCGCAAAATACACGACCTTTTCTACCTCGGCGGCCGAGAGGCCAAGCATGAGCGCGATTCGTGAAGGAATGCCGCGCAAAAACCAGATGTGAGACACGGGGGTTGCGAGGTCGATGTGTCCCATGCGCTCACGGCGCACAATCGCGCGTGTGATTTCAACACCACATTTTTCACACACGATGCCTCGGAAACGGATGCCGCGGTATTTTCCGCAGTAACATTCGTAGTCCTTTTCAGGGCCAAATACACGCTCGTCGAAGAGGCCGTTTTTCTCCGGTCGCTGCGTTCGGTAGTTGATGGTCTCCGGCTTTGTGATTTCACCAAAACTCCACTCGAGAATGCGTTCAGGAGACGAGAGTCTCATTGAGACTGCTTCGAAGTCCTGTGGGATGACGTCTTTCTTTTTGATTGCCATACGAAGTGATTAGTTTTGTGAACCTCCTTTAAATTCGATGTCGATACCGAGCCCGCGCAAATGCCTGACCAAGACATTGAAGGTGGCTGGTGTGTTGGACTCCTGAATACGCTGACCAGAAACGATCGCGTCAAATGCTGCGCTGCGGCCCAAGATGTCGTCTGACTTGATCGTAAGGATCTCTCGCAGGGAGTACGCGGCGCCGTAGCCGAGGAACGCCCAGACTTCCATTTCTCCGACGCGCTGACCGCCGTTTTGCGCCTTTCCGCCGAGTGGCTGCTGCGTCGTGAGCGAGTACGGCCCGATTGAGCGCATGTGGATCTTGTCTTCCACCATGTGATGAAGCTTCAGCATGTACATGACGCCAACCGAGACCGGCTGCGCAAACGCTTCGCCAGTGCGACCGTCGAAGAGCACTCGTTTGCCGTCTTCGCGAACGCCGGCTTCTTTAAGCTCGCTGCGAATTTCTTCTTCAGTTGCGCCTGCAAATGATGGGACGATCGCCTGATAGCCGAGCATGTCGGCCGCAAGGCCCAAGTGCAATTCGAGGATCTGGCCGAGGTTCATACGCGAGGGGACTCCAAGCGGCGTGAGGATGATGTCTACTGGATTTCCATCCTGATCAAATGGCATGTCTTCCTCAGGAAGAATCCTCGAGATGACGCCTTTGTTACCGTGACGGCCCGCGAGCTTGTCGCCAACCGAGACCGTGCGCAACTGCGCAACTTCAATGTGTACGCGCTTGATGACGCCGCTCTCGAGCTGGTCGCCTGTCTCTCGCGAAAACACCTTCACACCAATCACGCGACCACGCTTTCCGCCTTCCATGCGCAAAGAAGTGTCCTTCACATCCTTCGCCTTCTCACCGAAAATTGCGTGGAGGAGGCGCTCTTCCGGCGTCAGTTGCGTCTCTCCTTTTGGAGTCACTTTGCCGACGAGAATATCGCCCGAGCGCACTTCGGCGCCGATGCGAATCACTCCGTCTTCATCGAGGTTGCGGAGTTTAAACTCCGAAACGTTCGGGATGTCGTGTGTTGTGACCTCTGCTCCGAGTTTTGTGTCGCGAACGACGCAGATGAATTCCTCCATGTGAATCGAGGTGAAGCGAGCTTCTTTTGCGAGTTTTTCTGAAATAACGATCGCGTCTTCGTAATTGGCACCAAACCATGGCAAGAATGCGACGCGCACGTTTTGGCCAATAGCGAGCTGTCCGCCGACCGAGGTCGACGTGTCAGCGAGTACCGTGCCCTTCTTCACAGAGTCACCAACCGAGATGAGGGGTCGCTGATGGAACGAGGTGAAGCCGTTGGTTCGAGAGAAATTGACAAGCGGGTACTCCTTGGTCTTCCCATCAGAATTTTTGACCTTAATCATTCGCGCGTCGCCAAACGTCACTTCGCCTGCTTCCTCCGCGATGACGAGTCGGCCAGAGTCGCGCGCTGCTGCGGCCTCCACGCCAGTACCCACGACAGGTGCTTCTGGCACCACGAGCGGTACCGCCTGCTTTTGCATGTTTGAACCCATGAGCGCGCGGTTTGCATCGTCGTTCTCGACAAACGGAATGAGCGACGTCGCAACGGAGAATGGTTGGTTGGTCGCAACCTCCATAAAATCCACGTGCTCGCGCTTCACGAGCGTCGGATTACCCTCCTTTCGAACCTCCGCCATTTTGACGGTTATGAGGCCTGAGTCATCGCGCGGAGTCGCTGCGTGCGCAATTGCGTATTGCTCTTCTTCGAGTGCATTGAGGTACACAATTTCCTTCGTAATGACTCCTTTTTCTACCTTTGCATATGGGGTCTCGATAATGCCGAATTCGTTGGGCCTTGCATAGAGCGACATGTGCAACACGAGACCGATGTTCTTTCCTTCCGGCGTGTGGATGGGGCAGACGCGACCGTAGTGGGAAGAGTGCACGTCGCGCACCTCGAGGCCTGCGCGCTCTGATGTAAGACCACCGCGTCCGAGAGTTGAGAGGGTACGGAGGTGTTCGATTTCGTCCAGCGTGTTGTACTGTTGCATGAGCTGCGAGAGCTGGTCCGTGGTGAAGAATTCTCGGATTGCAGCCTGGAACGGTCGCGGATTGACGAGCGACACGGGATTTGTGGTCTCCGCATCTACCATCGCCATGCGATCCTGGATGTTGCGCTTCATGCGCGAGAGTCCCACGCGCATACGACCTTCGAGAAGTTCGCCCGCAAAACGGACGCGACGAAAACCAAGGTGGTCGATGTCGTCTGACTGAGCTGATGGATTTGCGTTCATTTCTGCGATGTTCGTGATGATGCGAACGACGTCGGAAAGTGTGAGCGTGGCATTGGAGAGATCTTTTTCAGATGTACCGAGGCCAAAGCGGCGATTGAAGTGGAATCGGCCAACGCGAGAAAAATCGTATCGCTCAGCTGAAAGAATCGATTCTACATGCGCGCGTGCGGATTCAGGCGTCGCAATATCGCCATCGCGAAGCCGGCGATAGATTTCGACAAACGCTTCTTCGGGAGTGTGCGCATGATCGTGCGCGAGCGTCGCCTTGATAGCCTCTACAGCGAGCGGTGAACTAGAAAATTTACCGAGAACGTCCTTCTCAGATGCGAGTCCGAGGACGCGCAAAAGCGAGGTGACGGGGAAGCGGCGCTTCCGATCAATCTTTACGTAGATACCACCATCCGCATCGGATTCGATCTCAATCCACACCCCGCGTGCCGGAATGATTTTGGCAGCAAAGTAATTTTTTCCTTTGTAGGGGACTGATTCGAAGAAAACTCCGTACGAGCGAGCGAGCTGCGGCACTACGATGCGCTCGACGCCGTTGATGATGAAGGTGCCGTGCGGAGTCATCCATGGAAAATCCGCAAGAAAAATCTCTTGCTCCTTCTCTTCGCCCGTCGTCTTGTTCTTGAGGCGCACGACCATCGAAAGCGGAGATTCGTAGGTGCGCATCGCACGCTTCGCGTAGTACTCGTCCCATCGCAACTCGCCAAATGCAAACTTCACGAGCTTCAACTCAAACTTCTTGCCGGAGTGGTCGGTGATTGGAGAAAATTCTTTAAAAACGCGCTCTGCGCCTGTCTCCACGAAATCTCGAAACGATGCGATCTGAGCCTCGACGAGACTCGGAAACTTCACGAGCGGCTCGCGAAACTTCCCAAAATACTTCTGCGGACGAACTGCGCGTGTTTTTGCCATACAACAAGATTTCCATGCGGCGCTCGAGTCGCCGTAGGTAAGAATGTTATTAAATTTTTACTAAAAGGCTTCCCCGCTAAACCTTTTACTAAAAGCGCAGCCAGAACTCAATCGGCTCGTAGCAAATGTCGCGCGATTGTATCACCTTCTCCCTTCCGGTCAACCTTGACACTTATCCACATCCGTGGTCTATTCGCAAATCTAAGACCTCGGGCGATTCTCCCCTCCCCGCTTCCCCCTTTTCCATTCATCTATCTTTGCGTGGTTACCACTGAGGAGCACCTCTGGAACTTTGTATTTTTTCTTTTTCCATACAAGCACCTCAGGTCGCGTGTAGACTTCGGGGCTCGACACGCGTGAAGCTTCAAGAGATTCTGATT
The DNA here is from genome assembly GCA_964437185.1 of uncultured Candidatus Saccharibacteria bacterium. Lineage (GTDB taxonomy): Bacteria > Patescibacteriota > Minisyncoccia > Phycocordibacterales > UBA2100 > UBA10103. The sequence continues at coordinate 25,730 of CAYTFU010000004.1, forward strand.
TGCCCAAAACTCCTGTCACAAATCGCGAGATTGCATCAATCATCGTAGCAGCCGGCAGCTCCCCTCCCGTGAGGACGAACGGCCCCACAGTCACCTTCTTTGCTTTCAATATTTTTTGCACACGCGCGTCAATTCCCTCGTAATGCCCACAGATAAATATGACGTCTTTCTTTTTTGAAAGTTTCTGAGCCATCGGTTCGTCAAACTGCTCGCCGTCGGTCGCAAAGAAAATAATTTCAACTCCTCTTTTCTTGCCTATGGCTTTTTGCACCGCACGCAGTATCGCGTCTGGTTCGAGCACCATGCCCGGCCCTCCCCCATACGGTCTCCGATCCACGCGGCCATACTTGTCGCGAGTAAATTTCTTCGGATCGTAGTAAGAAATCTTTATCTTTCTAGCTTCCTGCGCACGTCCCAAAATAGACGCATTGAGATACGGCTCAATGGATTCGGGAAACAACGAAACGATGTGAAAATGAATCATGCGTTCTATCCCAACCTCCAGCGAGCGCAGGTCGACACTTTCGGAAACTCCGCAGAGCTTGGCTCGAGGATTGAGCGATTTTTAGCAAAAAAATCGCGTTTTCCGAAAGTGTCGGCCTACCGAGCCACTTACTCTCCCTTCAGATCCTTAATGACGTCGTCGACGGTCGTATCGCGAACGTACGGCTCAGACGGCCTTTCGTATGAATCGTTTGAGGATCGGCTTTCGGAAGCTCCCCGCGTACCCCGTTCACCCCCTCTCTCGCTCCCCTCCGGTTCTTCAATCTTCAGATTCACCCGCGCATCGTGCTTCATGCCAACGACTCTCAACACCGTACGAATCGCCTTCGCGGTAGCGCCGGAGCGGCCAATCACCTTTCCCATGTCATTTTGATTTACCGACAGCGTAAGGAGTACGCCCATCTCATCGACGGTTCGCGTGATCTTCACGTCGTCTGGATTATCAACGAGCGCCTTCACTACATATTCGAGAAACTGTTGATCTTGTTCCATACATTTCCGACTACCTGTTAATCAGGAGTTTAGTATACCAGCTTTATGCGGCTGCGGGGGTTTCCGCGACAACTTCGGGAGTTGCCTCTGGCGCGGGTGTCGCAGCGACCGCTGCTGGCTCCTCGACTTTTGGAGCGACAAACTTCGGGAGGACGTTGATCTTCTTTGCATTCAAATGACCCTGCGAGACGAGCATGTTATGCACGGTGTCTGACGGCTGCGCGCCTACCGAAATCCAGTATTTCACTCGATCGGCATTGAGCGTGCGCTCCTTGGTCTTCGGATTATACGTGCCCACCTTCTCAACAAATTTGCCGGCCTTCGGGCTCGCTGTGTGTTCGACGACGACAATACGATACGACGGGCTGTTGATGCGGCCAGTCCTCTGCATTCGGATTTTCAACATAAGTCGCAGCACTGTACCAGATTTGCTCTATTTCGCAACTCTCGTCGCTTCTTCGAGCTTTACCGAGAGCAGCTTCGACACCCCATCCTGCCCCATGGTCACCCCGTAGAGCTCCCCTGCCGCAGACATGGTGGCGCGGTTGTGTGTAATCACGATGAGCTGCGATTTCTTGCCCAGCTCCTCGATCATATCAGCGTAGCGCTTACTATTGGCCTCGTCGAGCGCAGCGTCAGTTTCGTCGAGAATAATGAAAGGTGGCGGATTGACCTGCGACATAGAAAAAATGAGTGCGATCGAGGTGAGTGCGCGTTCGCCACCTGAGAGCACCTCCAAACCACGAATTTTTTTGCGCGGAAGCGCGACGTCTATAGAAAGCCCTGCGTACAATTCTTCCTCTTCGGGAATTTCATCGATATCACTGTCGCCATCGTCAGAAAAATTTGATTTTGCCGCGCGTCGGGGAACCTCCACATAGAGCTTCGCATGACCCCCGCTGAAGAGCTTAGTGAAAAAGTGCTGCAAGGCTTCGTTGATGTGTTTGAGACCTTCGGTAAAACGCGAATCAATCGTCTTTTCAAGCTCGGCGATGATGTCTTTGAGCTTCATTGCGGTCGCTTCAAGATCCACTAGCTCCTTTGCGAGAAATTCTTCTCGCTCTTTCGTTTGTTTAAATTCACGGATGACCGCATCGCCACTACCCACACCAGATTCTTCAATCTTGATTTTCAAGCGCTCGATCTCGCGCCTTCGTTTCTCCTGTTTCGGACGATCTTCCGGCATGAGAGAACCCTCAGGTATTTCGGCGCGCTCCCACCCATGCACCGCAGCACCGATGAGTGCAATTCCCTCGCGTACCTCCTCCTCGAATCGCTGTCGGAGGCCCGCAAGATTCTCTCGAGCGGCAAGTGCAACATTGAGCTTACCCTGCGCTTCACGCACATCCGCTTCGAGCGCGACCGACTCGCGCTCTGCCGCAAACGACGCATCGCGCGCCTCGATCACCTCCCTGCGCGCGGCCTCCGCCTCAGTGGCGAGGCGCGCCGCCTCCTCCTCCGTCCGTTTCAAATTCGCGCCGAGCGTTTCCACTTGTCGCCTCACCTCCTCATGCGTCTCTGGTGCTGCCCCCGAAAGTCCCTCGACAAATGATTTTATCTGCATGCGAAGCATCCCCAGCAATCGCCGCACTTCCGACATATCGTCCTTCACCGAAGCCTCTTCGAGCGCATCGCTCAACTCGCGCGCAAATTGCCGCACATGAGGCACCGCGACCATCTGCTCCACGGTCACGGTATTTGCTCCAAGCGCGCCCTCAGCGCGCCCAAGCTCGCGCGCGATCTCTTCGTGCCGTCTACGAACGCCGCTGAGTTTTTCTTCAATAACCCTCACCGACTGCTCAAGTGAGCCGACCGCAGAGCCTCCCCCACCCACGCGCGCTCGCTGCGCTTCGCGCATGCGTTCGGTCAAATCCTTCAATTCCTTTTCATGCGCGCGCGCCTCTTCCAAGAGGCGCGCATTCTCTTGCGTGATCCAGGCGTTTTCGCGCGCGAGGTACTCACCGAGCTTATGCGCAAGCTCTTCTTTCATCTCGCGCGCTTTTTCGATTTTCTCCACCTGCGTCCGCAAAAAATTAATGTGCGGAGCAAGCTCGCGCCTGAGCGACTTCGTCTTATCAATATTGACCGCCGTCTCCTCAAGCTTTCGCTCGCTCTCCGCCTTTTTGTGTTGGTACAATTTAAGCCCGAGCGCATCCTCCACCATTTCACGCCGCTCCCGCGGCGACGCATTGAGTATTCTATCCGCCTCCCCCTGAGAAATAATTTGATACCCGGAACCGCCAATGTTCGCACCCGCAAGGAGTCGAATCACATCTTTAAGCCGCACCTGCGTGCCATTAAGCAAGTACTCATTCTGTCCATCGCGGTACACCACCCGCTCCACCACGACCTCATTAAAATCAAGATCGAGCAGTTTCTTCGAATTATCAAACACGACCTTCACCGCCGCCCTGTTCATCTTCGGAAGCGCGGGCGAGCCACCCCAAATCAGATCCTCACCTTTCTTCGAGCGCATCGATTTCATCGACTGCTCTCCGAGAACGAAGCGAAATCCTTCCGCCACATTCGACTTTCCGCTACCATTCGGCCCCACGATCGCCGCAATCGGACTGTCAAAAACGAGCGCCGTCTTTTTGCCAAACGACTTAAACCCCGCGAGTTCGATAGATTTCAAACTAAGAAACATTGGTATGTATTGTACCAAAGTAAAAACGTAATCGACGGGCCCCAATCTTGGAACCCGCCGACTTATTCAAATCGTCTCGGTTCAACCAAAGACGGCCGCGGCAACCGCGAATAGCAAGGTGACCACCCCGACGCACGGAAGCGGTCCCGTTATTCCCTTCGCGCCGAGATAGCCCCAGCGCGATGACTGGTTTCCGGTCTGCCTGGCATCAGGCAAGTAGGTGAAATTACTGCTGTCCCCCATCGCGTCCTCCCATGGAGTTTCAGGACCATGAACGGCTGTCCCACATCCACTATGCCCCGCGAACTCTCTCTCTGCAACCTTTTCCGTCTAGCCAACATGTCCCCCGCCGATGAGGTTTAACCTCATCGGTTTTGATATAATTTCCGCATTCCCTATGGCCAACAGAAAACCCATCGAGGTTGGAGAATGGTATCACTGCTACAATCGCGGGGTCGACAAGAGACGCGTATTTCAAAACTCGCGCGACTACGAACGAATGCTTGGGTTAATGTTTCTCGCGAAGCACTCCCTCCCGGTTAGGTTGTTCAGTATCGAAGACGCACTTTTCGCCCGTGCAATGGAGAGCAAAACGTCAAAAAAGGTTGGGGCGCCCATCGTTGAAATCGGTGCGTACGCCCTCATGCCCAATCATATACACTTTGTAATGAGGGAGATCGTGGAAGGTGGAATTTCGCTCTTCATGCAAAAAGTATTCACTGGATACACCATGTATTTCAACGTGAAAAGCAACCGCTCAGGTGCACTTTTTTCTGGAACCTTTAAGTCCATACATGTTGTGGACGATAGATACATGAAGCATCTGATTTCGTACGTGCATATGAATCCAGGAGAACTGTTCCAGCCGGGCTGGAAAACAAGCGGGTGTGACGTTTCGAAAATGGAAAAAGATTTGCGAACCTATCGATATTCCAGTTTGCAGGACTTCGCGGGAATTAAGCGGATCGAGAATACGCTCATCGATAATTCTATTTATTCGCTCTACGAAAAATTGCCGTCGATCCAAAGTATGCTTGGCGACGCACAAATGTTCGAAACATTGCACAGTGAAAACCGATGAGGTTTAACCTCATCGGTTTGGAAAAGCGAAGCCCCCGGACCAATAGTCTGGCCGGGGGCATTGCGATCCGAGGAAGTCCATGTGGGGACGCTTATGTCACCGGCATATACGCGAGACGATATACCTCCTCCTTCTCCGGGGGAAGCACACACGTGTCGCCAACTGCCCCCATCGGCCCGTTAGGCTCAAGTGGGTACATGAAAAGCGACACTTCACAGCCCTCGCTGACCAAATGCCACTTTTCGTCATGGAGAATCCTGTCTCCAATCCTGATACTGGCCGCGGCGATTCGCTCCAGCGCCAATCGAGCCCAGGACCCATCCACAAGTTGGGCGACCGAGCCGATATCCAAGGAATACCGGGGAACATTCGCTACCTCCCCCTGCTTGTTTCTTACCGGGATCATTTGGTCTGTACGCATGGCGCACCCCCCTGATTTTTCCTGGCACAACGTTTGCCAGCCGACACTCTGCCATCTTCACCCTGACACCGCAAGTTTTTCAACCCCAAGCGAGGGAGCGTGGTGTCGGGGAGACACAGCAGAATTTCTCAATCTCCAGCGAGGGATGGGTGCGCTTTCGAACCTCCCGCAGGCCGCAGCCACGAGAGTGGCGTAGGTGTCGGCGGGAACACCCGCCGACCAAAGAGCCGAGGATTAAGGACTTTTTAGCAAAAAAGTCCGGGTTCGAAAGCGCACCCATCCCGAGCGCCCTCACCATCCTTTGGCCACCAACGCCCTCTCCGCCGCAGCCTGTTCCGCTTCTTGTTTTGATTTTCCTTCCCCCGTCGCCACTTTTTCCACACCGAGCTTTACCGCAATCAGAAACTTTTTGTCGTGATCCGGCCCGCTCTGACTCACCAATTCGTACGTCGGCGTGTGCCCGAGTCGCTCTTGGGAAATTTCCTGCAGTTTGCTTTTTGCGTCCTGCCACAAGCGTTTCTCCACCACCTCATCCACTTTATGGAAAAGTTGCTTCGCAATAAAATCCTTCGCCGTCGCGTATCCAGAATCGAGATAGAGGACCCCGATCACCGCCTCAAATGCGTTTGCAAGAATGATCTGCCGCGCGCGGCCAATGTCGCGCGATTCCCCACGGCTGAGGAGTAAATATTCGTTCATGCCGAGCTTCGTGGCCGCATCAGAAATACTCTGCGTATTCACAAGTGCGGCGCGGTACGCGGTGAGATCACCCTCAGGCTTATCGGGATACTTAGCGAAGAGAAATTCCGTCACCACAAGCTCAAGCACTGCGTCTCCCAAAAACTCTGCGCGCTCGTTGTGCTCACGACCAGGCGCGCGATTCTCATTCAAATACGATCGGTGGGTAAATGCCGTTTCGAGCAATGCTTTGTTACGAAACGTGTATCCGATCTTTTTCTCAAAAGGCGAAAAATCCATATGCAAAAAACCAACCAATTAGCGATGCCGCCTGCCGCCCCTACTCTCGATTCGCGACTCTCGTGTCTCTTCTCGATTTTCTACCGGTTTCTCTTCCTCGACCTCCTCTTCGCTCTCGACCGCCCTCTGCGTCTCGATGCGCGCATCCGGGTCTGTCTTTCGCGCAAGAATATTTATCGCGGGGACAATGATTTTAAGCGTGTCGTCGTAAAAATTAAGATCGCCGACAGCGGCAAGCGGGAACCACTGCGCGTCGTCGAGTCCGCCACTTGGCCCAAGGCGGAGTTCGGCAAAGGGCGCCTCAGCGAGAAAATAACTCACGCGCTTTCGCTTTTTGCCCCCCTCTACTTTTGAATCGTTCGCGATGTATTCGTTGACGCCGAGATCCTCTACGATGCGTATATCAAGCCCCATTTCCTCTTTTATTTCACGAATCGCACCCGCCCGCACATCTTCACCTTCTTCAATTTTACCCTTCGAGATCGTCCAATGGCCAAAAATGTCATGCACGAACGCAAGGTAGGTCTCCCCTTCAGATCGAGCGTAGACAACCGCTCCCGCCAAATGTTCCGTCAAAATCTTAGATGGTTTTTGCGCCACATCCTTTCGAGTCCCGCCGTCTGCCTTTCCCGGCTCGCCAAGTTCTATGTACACTGCACCGAGCACACCATTTACAAACCTCCCCGAAGAAGCGCTGCCAAACGATTTCGCGAGTTCTATCGCCTCATTTATCGCAACCTTCGCAGGCACTTGGGCGCGATCGGCAAAAAGGAGCTCAGTAAGACCAAGCCGCAGGACGCTTCGGTCGATCGCGGAAATCCGGTCAATGGGCCACTCAGGCGCTGCCCGCACGATCACCTCATCAATCTCCTTTTGCTTCGCGAGTGCGTTCTGGAGCAAATTTTTCATAAACGGCATATCAGAATCACGCGTACCAAACTCCTTTCCATAGTCGGAAAGTCGCGACTGAAGTTGCTCTGAGGTCATTTTGCCGCCGGTGGAATCGTGTTCAAAAAGCACCTGGAGGACGACCGACCGAGCTAAGTGTCTGTTTGCCATTAGATTGAAAGATCAGGGAATCGCGATTCAGTATATCATTTTTCGGCAGTTTCTTTTTCTTTTGTGTCAGTAATTTGGCCACTCGCACGCAACTCTGTTTCTTTCTTCTTCGTCCTTCGCGCCGCGCGCTTTGCCTGCGCAACGACATCGATAACTACGCGCCCATTGTACTTTCCGCACTCGGGGCAAGCACGGTGAGAAACGCGCAACGCGCCACACTCGCAGGTCGCAAGACGCTGACCTGAAATAGCCTGGTGCGACCGACGCATGCCAGTTTTGGAACGATTCGCGCGCATTCTTACTACCATATTTTCAGCAATATACGCGATATATCAGCCCTTGGCAAGCTGCTGTACGACGCCGCCACGTACAGCGAAACACCCCCCCCTCTACCAGCTTTTAAAAAATTATCGGTTTGCGGTCGATGGAAATTGCCTCAATCCACCGAATTTGTTCCCTGCGATCTTCCGAATAGTACACAACCACCAAACGACTCCCGACACGCACGTCTATCTCGTACCAACTACGTATTATCTTCTTGCGCCCGGCCACCTTCGGTACCCCGAGGCGATGTTCGATCGCGCGTGAGATATGATCGTACAATTTCTGAGCATTCCTCTCGTATCCAGAAATTATTTCTTCTTCGTTCCACAACCCCGTATCGCGATAGAGCTCGCGAAACGCTTCCTCATAGCGATTGATGAACGCCTCTAGATCGTTTCGCGCAGCACTTTTATACCGCAACTCCATGACGCGTCTTATCTGCGGATGCTTGTTGCTTCCAAGCCGCTCTCAAGCGCTTTCGCAACCGCTCGGCCGACATATGTATGTACGTATGCATGATTGACCGCATTTCTTCCGGCGAATGCCCTTCTTGAACTTTCCGAGCCTTTCGAGCCATGCAGTCATTTTGTACCGTGACAAACGATTGTCAATGCTCCGCCCGCACGCACCTCGAGAAGTTCCTCTGGGGAAACATCAATCAAAAATTCACTCTCAACCTCCACTGCCCGAGCAACAGCAGAATATCGGTACCTGATTATTGATACCCGTTACCATTCTCCCCGTACTGACGATATGCCACATATCTTATAGTTCCACGGTCGGTGATTTATAAGATATGACGGTAGAATTCTGTGTTCGACAGCTAATTGCTTTATCGCTGCCTGAAATCATTTATGATAGCTACACATAGTGTGCAGTGAGGATGAAGCAATGACTCTATTACGAACCCTCGCCGCGTCCGCACGCACCTCGAAAAATTCCTCTCCGAAAACATCTACACCAAATTCGCCCGCGACATCAACCGCCTAAGAAGCAATTAATTATTGGTACTTTGTACCATTACACCCCTTCAAACTTGTAACCTTTTTCCGACAAATTGTTCTTTATTCTCTGCTCGGTTTTTTCGTTGAAGACAGATTGCGGGAATGTCGAATACAAGCGCTCCATCTCGTCTGAAGTAAGCGAAGATTTGCTTGGCGGCAGTCTCTGGATGTAATCGTCCACTAGATTTTCCTCGAAACGATTAATTTTCGATAACTCCTCCTCTACGGTCGCGTAGCAGAAAAAATCCTGTGACGATATTTCTTTCACCACGAATTCCTCCGAACAATCTATTGCCTCATAGTTAGCACTTGGCCAATTGAGTAGGCAGTATGTATGGTCATCGAACTCGCGACAGATTCTATAATTTGAATAAGCCCTGTCGTAGAGAGTTTTACATTCAGTGGTCTTAGATTCTATACGAGAACTTACGAATTCATCTCGACACTCTTGAGCATTGGTCACATGCTGTGCAAGGCGGTTGATACGCCCTACGTATTCCTCTGCGTCCGCAGTCTTACGCGCAGGTTCAGCGTACTTTTTATCGTAGACGAAAACACTGACAGAAATGAGAGCTCCACCAACCACAAGGAGAATCACAAACCATGCAACTACCTTCCGCAGCCGCGATATCGTTTCGGCCAGATTAACGCTCTTAAATTTGGTGCTACCAACTATCTCTTCTTTATGATGACGTTTCCATCCTATGACATAAAAAATGACAAGAAACGGCGTAAGAACAGCATTTGTGACTTGCCACCACGACGGTGAATAATCTAGCGCTCCGCCAATGGAAAATAGCCAAAAGCATAACCCCCCTACAATGATGACCCGCAGCTGGCCTTTCGAAGTGTTATACATACGATTGAGAAGTCCTATCTATAACAACCAGCCTAGCACCTACCCACCCATCCGCAACCCTCCCCAAACAGCCCATATTAAGCCGCAAAATCAAGGGTAACCCTTGCGGGTATATTCCGCTCATATACATACAACTCCCACGGTCGTAGGTCTTGTGTGTATGCGAAGTAACGGCATCTACTTACCGCGAAGTGAGTGCCATTTCCAAAGGATGATGCCGAGAGAGATTATGATGAAGGAGGGAACGAGAAGCATCGTGAGTACCTCCTGGTCGGATTGAAATACATACGAGTTGCCGCTCGCGGAAGCAGAGGAAATAATCAGAATAGAGACGGGAACAAACCAGGCAGCAAATTTGGCCCAGGACCAAAATATTTCGTCACGCATTTTATAAACGATGAGGCAGAAAACGAAAGTAGGAATAATAAAGATTGCTGAATCAATGAATAAAAAGTAGGCATTGGCACAAAATCCGTGGAAGAAATCCCCTCCACACAGACGAACGCGACCGACTCGATCAATCAGTAACAACAATGCCGTCAACGAACCTAAAGCTAACAGGATGTTTCTTTTTGTAAGTATTTTGCTCAGCATAAAAAAAGGTCTGGTGGTAGCTCTTACCTCAATCCTACTACGTAACCCTTAAGGGTTGCCCTACGGCCAAACGTGTGCGTTCACTTACCGCGAAGAGAGTACCATTTCCAGAGGATGATAATGGTCGATACGAGAACAAAGATTGCATAAATGGTCGCGAGGATTAACAGAGTAAACGATTTATCGTATGTGCCAGATATTCCTAGGCCGCCCGTACTCTCTTTGACCGCGAAAAGAAAATAGCTTACTAGACACATTAATGGAACCCACCAGAGAGCAAAATTCCGCCAGTTAGTAAAAACTATGTCGTTCATGCGGTACGTGATAAGAGAGAACGGCAGGGCGGACATTGGAGCGGCGAGCAATAAAAGGACCGTGAAGGCATTTTCGTTCATAAAATTATTACACCACCCGATCGATCTACAGTTATTGCCAAAGATCGCAAAGAAAACAACGATTACAGCAAAGAAAGCTGTGCACAACAACAAGCTGTTTAGCATTCCCTTTTTTGTAAGTATATTTAACATACTGATTCTTACCATTTCTCTACCGTAATCCTACGACAACCGATCGCAACGTCCCATCCTCCAGCTGTGCATAAACCCGATACCATTTGCCCGTGACAAAGCCTTTCGTGCTCCAGTTGTAGATGTACTGCTGGCTCGTACTGTCCCACTTAAAGGTACTGCCGCTTGTGCCACTGATCGTGTAGACAGGCTCGTCAACAGCGGCACTCAAAGGCGAAATCTCCACAGGAGTAACCCACATCGGCGCTGCGATGGATTGCATCGCTACACCCGATGAGTTTTTCAATTGAAATTTTACGGGGACTGTACTTCCCCCTTTGAATACACTGGGCGTTAGCGATGTATTTACCGTGGTGTCGTCGATAGGCTGGAGAAAGCCATCCCAACGATACGTTATGGCGAGTGTACCTAGAGCAAACTCGGTAAAAACATAATCATCAGAAGCAAGTGTACCGATCGTACAAGTAATTGGGTACGTGCCGACAGGGCTCGCGCTCGTTGCGGTGGTTGTGCAACTTGCTTCGCCTGTGACGCTGTTTTGCACCGTATCATCACCGACAAATCCGTTCAGCGTGGCGGTGAGGGCTGGAATGTCGCTGCCAATGGTCGTAGTGGCGCTGTTGGCAATCACAGAAAGCGGACGTGGCGTGAGTACGATCTCGCCGATTCGTGGCTGGAGTGAAAGGTCAACTTCGGTATCTCCGTCGTAATCGATCATGAGGGGTGCGGACCCTCCCACGGTTCCATCTGGAAATTCCATCGATACTCTGCTTTCGGCAGTGCTGGGGATTCCAGCAAAAGTGGTTGTTGCCACAGTCACGCCGCCAAGAGATTCTTCGATATCGAGGGTAAATGAACCATCAGCCTCACCATCGAGCGCTAGCGTGGGGTGAATCGAGGCGGGGATGGATATATATTGCACTTCACCGTAGCGGCGATATATGGCTCCTGGGATCGTCGATACACTGGCGCTGATCTCATGCCCTTGGTTGTCGTGAGCGGAAAGTGAGAGTGGTGAATGGAGAGTGAAGTGGAGGCGGGATTCTGTCGCGCCCCTATCAGGAACTGAAAGGCTAATATATTCAGGAAGTGCCACCAAGTCATCCTTTAGCACCTCGTCGAGGACATAGCTCCTTAGAGACTCCACCTCCAAAACATCCGCGTGACCCGTTCGCAACTGTTCGGGAAGAGGGATAGTCAAGACCCGATTATATTCATCCAAATCCACCCAGGCCCTAAAAACGTTCGAAAATGTCGGACTAATCGCAAGCGCGCTCGACGCAATCACAGTACCATCACCCTCAACCACTTTCTCGGGAGAATACTGCAGTTGAGGCGCATATTCTTCGCACAAGCCGTTGCCCCTGATCGCGAGCCTGACACACGTAATTCCAGTGTAATAGCGAATGGAAGCCAGTGTCTCGTTGCCCCACCCCGCGATTTCGTAGACTTTCATCGAGGCGGGTGGCCTCCACACGTCGAGTTCGGCATGCGTGCTCTCTGCGTAAGAAAGAAGAGATGGCGAAAGCACAAGAGGATGCCAGGTGGTGCCAAAGGCGGGTTGTTCTCTGCCCTCGGCTCCTAAGAGGAAATCGTGCAGTTCGGATGATGAGTCGATTGATTCTCCGTAGGTGTCGACAAAATGCTGTGTGAGCGATCCCGGCGTAAAGGTGATTGGGGGTGTCTCCATCGTCCCTCCGGGGCCAGAGAAGTACGCAGCGGAAGGAAGGAGGTGGTATGCCATAGGCGATGTACTCGCGAAGGCGCGGGCAGTCGCCTCATTGAGGATGAAGGGAGCCCAAGCACCAGGGAGAGCTTGATCGAAGCCGTGAAGCGCTGCGCCAATAGCCATCGGCGTACCTGTCTGTGGTACTGCGACGAGGACAAGCGATTCGATTTTCTCAAGCAGCGGATCGTTGGTGTCGGCCAGTCGCTTAAGCAGCGCCTTTGCTACCAAACCGCCGTTTGAGTGCGTGACGATCATGACCTTGCCGTTTTTGGCGGAGGTCGCAAGTGCGCGGAGTTCTTGCAGAATGTAGGGAGTGTTCGTGGCTCGGTGCAAACCAGAATAATAGACGCGTCCGTCGGGAAGTTTGTTGCCATAATCGAGGATATCGTCGAGCGAAAGACGCCAGTCGTAGGACACGACACGATAGTCGTTGATCAATTGATCTTCAGACTTCCAGCGTTCGAGGTCATCGAGAAAGGATTGATAAATGTTGGCCCCTGTCGGTAATTCGTCGAGGACATCACCTTCCTTGGTGTAAATATCTTCTCGAATGCTCAGGCCATTAGGTTTCAGGTAAAGGTCTTCGACGTCACTATCCGCGTTTGGCTCCCACAATTGGTCTTCGCTACCGCTTTCGCGAGGCATATACAACCGACTCGACTCAATGCCAGGCAAGAACATCACATTGGAGTAGCAATTTGTGGTGCATACGGGAGTTGATGATGAGAGGCGTTCACCATGCACGATGTAATACATCTGAGTGGAGGTTCCATAGAGGATCACTCCTGATCCAGCAACACGAAAGACGTCAATGTATGCGTGATCGAAGACGGCCGGAAGGGTGGTCGAGGCATGCGGCACAGCGGGGTAGTACGCATCGGGACTCCTGTAGTCGAAGCGATACGTTTTTGGGCCAGTGTTGGGTGGCGTTGCGACAAACCTCTGAGCACCAGAAAATCCCCAGGTGGTATTTGAGCAACGCGTCGTTTTGGCAGCGTCGAGCCAGCAGACCATTCTCATTCCTGCCATATCGTATATTTGCGCATTTCCTAGCGCCCCTTGGGCACGGAACTCGATTGAGTCTATGCGCACCGGACCCATGTCGTTGGGTATAGAGAGGCGCCAGTAGGCACCGGGGTCGCTGCTGGTTAAAAAAGTTGTAAACACCTGTGAACTATCCGTCTGCGAGAAAAGCACTTCGGCGTTCGCTATGAGAGGAGCGTAAAAGGCACACAATACGAACAGAATAAGAGAGGTGATTCGCAGGGAGATCAAGGATCTCTCGCACATGAGGGATGTATAGCACGGGAGCGTGGTTGGACATGCCATGTTGGGTGGATCTGGGGATAGTGGTAAATCCAAAGCGGGAGGTGTCGATGGATTTTAGAAGTCTGTAAGTACACGGGAACAAAACGTGGCGCGGTGGAGCGCGCACAGCCCTCGTTCTCGAATAGAAGTTCGGTGGGCGAGAGTGCCGTACCCTTTGTGAACCTCAAAACCATATCCAGGATATTTTTCAGAAATTTTCATCATCATCCGATCCCTGGTCACCTTAGCCATTACAGAAGCAAGAGAAATCGCGGGCTCGGAGGCGTCGCCACGGATGATGGTCTCTTGGATCTCATATACCTCAGGAGCGCGAAGCCCCCCGTCGAGGAGAACTCGACAGCGATTCGGGTCAGCCTCAATTTTCGCGAGGGCTTCCGCGAGCGCGCGCCGAATTGCGGGCACTATTCCATACGAATCTATGTAAGCCGAGGATGACGTAGCCACCGCAAATCGCAAACGCCCCGACTTAGTCAATTCGCTCGCTTGCTCAAAAATCGCCTCGCGCTTCTTTCCCGAAAGTTTTTTTGAATCACGCACGCCCTCCATCGCGCTCCAATCAAAATCGAGCGGCACCAAGACCGCGCCAACCGCAACCGGCCCTGCAAGCGGCCCACGCCCCACCTCATCGATTCCGACGATATACCTCATGCTCCTATTGTAGCAATCTGAGAAAGCCGAGTTTGGTATACTCGACGCATGTCCAGGACGAATTTCGTCAACTTGCACACTCATTCTCACTACTCCTTGTTGGAGGCGATACCAAAGATTCCCGAGCTCGTGGCCGCGGCAAAGTCCGACGGCCAAAACATGCTTGCCCTCACCGACAACGGCAACATGTACGGTGCGATCGAGTTTTACAAAGAGTGTAAAGATGCAGGAATAAAGCCGATTATTGGAGTTGATTTTTTTGTCGCGCCGCGCACGCGCCGCGACAAAGAACACCGCATCGACGACCACACCTCGCGCCTTGTCCTCCTTGCAAAAAACGAAACCGGGTATCGCAACCTTATGCAGCTCGTGTCCAAATCTCACCTCGAAGGTTTCTACTACCGACCGCGGATTGATCTTGAACTCATGGCGGCACATCGAGATGGCCTCATCGCGATACTACCCTCACTTGCTGGGCCACACATTCAGCCGATCCGCGACTCTTCCGTTGATAGGGCGCGAGAAATCGTCGGCTCTTTCAAACACATATTTCCGGACGATATATTTTTTGAGATTACGCATCACCCCGAGGTCGACGGCCATGAAAGTGCCATGAAAATGCTGGTCTCACTCTCAGCAGAGATGGACATCCCCCTCGTTGCGGCACAAGATACCTACTATCTTAAGAAAGACGATGCGCTCGCGCGCGAACTCGTCGACAATATCCGCACCGCGCGAGTACTCAATCGCGACTTTGAGCAGGCAGCACAAGATCTATCTTTTATGACTCAGGATCGCGCGCACGAGCTCTTCGTCGACATTCCCCACGCACTCGAGAATAGCGCCGCAATCGCGGAATCATGCACCGTCGAACTCGCTCTCGGCACATGGGTATTTCCCGCCTTTCCGATACGGGAGGGAAGCTCGGCACATGAGGAACTCCGATCATTGGCTGAAAAAGGGTTTGAGACGCGCGCCGTGCCAGCGACCGAAGAAAATAAGCAACGCGTGGATTACGAACTTTCGATCATCGGAAAAAAAGGATATTCGCCGTATTTTCTCGTCGTCGCAGATCTTTTGCGGCACGCGCGCGAAGAAAGAATCCTCACCAATACCCGAGGCTCGGCTGCAGGATCGCTCGTCTCATACCTGTGCGGCATCACGACCGTTAATCCTCTTGAATATCAACTCCCCTTCGAGCGTTTCCTCAATCCCGAACGCCCGAGTCCGCCGGACATCGACATGGACCTCGCCGACAACCAGCGCGACAAGCTGATTGCGTACGTTCGAGAAAAATACGGCTCGGACAAAGTGGCGCAGATCGGGACATTTGGCACCATGATGGCGCGTGCGGCGGTGCGCGACGCCTCGCGGGCACTCGGACATCCCTACGGTCTCGGCGATACGATTGCCAAGCTCATTCCGTTTGGTAAACAGGGATTTCCCGTCACGATCGCTGGCGCGCTCGAAGAAACGCCAGAGCTCGCAGAAATTTACAAAAAAGATCCCGACGCCCGCGAAGTGCTTGATCTCGCACAAAAAATAGAAGGGAACGCGCGCCACGTCGGGGTGCACGCTGCTGGCGTCGTCATCGCGCCGACTCCTGTCACCGACTTCTCGCCCATCCAGATCGACCCCAAGGGCAATCACATAATCACGCAGTACGACATGTACGCGATCGAGGAGGCTGGCCTTCTCAAGTTCGACTTCCTCGGCCTCACCAACCTCTCAGTGCTCGCCGACTCGGTGGCGCGCGTCGAAGCGCGTCACGGCATTTCCGTCGATCTCGACACGCTACCGCTCGATGACACCAAAACGTTTGAAATGCTCTCTCGTGGCGAAACGCTCGGTGTCTTTCAACTTGCAGGCGGCGGAATGACTTCCTATCTCGTCGATCTGAAGCCCACCTCGATTCACGACATCAACGCAATGGTAGCACTCTACCGCCCTGGTCCTATGAATTTCATCCCTGCCTACATTGAGCGCAAAAAAAATCCGTCGCTCGTAAAATATCTCGACCCGCGAATGGAAGAAATTCTCAAAAAATCATACGGCGTCATCACCTATCAAGACGACGTATTGGAAATCGCGATTAAAATCGCGAGCTACTCCTGGCTCGAGGCCGACAAATTCCGCAAAGCGATGGGCAAGAAGATTCCCGCCGAGATGAAAGCGCAGAAAGAAAAATTTACAAAAGGGTGTGTCGCGGGCGGAATGAAAAAGGTTGCAGTACAAATGCTTTGGGAACAGATCGAAACCTTTGCCGCGTACGGCTTCAACAAAGCGCACGCGGCGAGCTACGGCAATCTCGCCTACAAGACCGCCTACATGAAGGCGAATTTCCCCGTCGACTACATGGCTGCGGTACTCACCGCAGATGCGGGCGATGTCGAGCGGATCGCGGAGGTGGTCGGCGAATGTACCCGAATGGGAATCAAAATTTTACCACCTTCGGTCCAGAGCAGCGAAGGCAACTTCACAGTAATAGACGACACGTCGATTCGATTCGGCCTCTACTCCATCAAAAACTTCGGCACGGGAGTCGGCGATTCGATCATCGCCGCGCGGGAAAAATGTGGACCTTTCGCCGACATAGCCGATTTCCTCGTTCGCGTATCCGACCCTCAGTCTCGGCAAGGAGCGGGCAACAACCTCAACAAAAAATCCCTAGAGTCTCTCATCCAAGCGGGCGCACTCGATGAATTTGGCGAACGCGGCAACTTGATGGCCCATGTCGAAATGTTGCTCGAATACCACCGCGAGCACCTCAAAACGTCGGGCAACCAAACATCGCTCTTCGGCGGCGCAATCGCGCGCGCACCGCTTCGCCTTCCAGCATCCCCACCCACCTCACTCGACCAGCGACTTGTGTGGGAAAAGGAGCTCCTCGGCCTCTACGTTTCCGGCCATCCGCTCGATAAACACAAGTCGAAATTTAGCGACAGAAAAAAAACAATCGCGTACGCAAAAGAAAACCTTCTTGGGGCGGAAACGGTGATCGCGGGGTACGTCGAAAGCGTTCGAGTCAACATCACCAAAAAGGGTGAACGCATGGCGTTTCTCAAACTCACCGATTTCTCAGGCTCAATCGAGCTCGTGGCGTTTCCCCGCACGTACAAGGAAAACGAAGCGCTCCTCGTCCCCGCCGCCTGCATTGCGGTAAAAGGGCGCATATCTGAGCGCAACGGCGAATCTTCTTTTGTTGTCGAGCGCGTCAAGGTACTTTGACGCTTTGAATTTGGCCGCGTGCGCGGTATTCTATATTTCACTATGGCCGATTCAGAAACAAATGATCTAAAGGAGCGAGATCACAAAAAGCTTGGCCGCGAGCTCGATCTCTTCACATTCTCCGACACCGTGGGCAAGGGTCTCCCCCTTTGGACTCCCAGAGGCGCTACGATACGGCGCGAACTAGAACGCTTCATAGTCGACGAAGAAATACGGCGCGGATACCAGCATGTCCTGACGCCTGACCTTGCGAAACTGGAGCTCTACGAAAAATCGGGACACTACCCTCACTACAAAGATTCGATGTATGCGCCGATTGAAGATGAGGACGAGAAGTTCATGCTCCGTCCGATGACCTGCCCGCACCACTTCGAACTCTACCTGCGCGAACCCCATAGCTACCGTGAACTTCCTATCCGATACGCGGAATTGGCGAAACTCTATCGCTACGAACAGTCGGGCGAACTGATGGGGTTGCAGCGCGTGCGTTCGTTTTGCCTTTCTGACGCGCATATCATTTGCGCCTCTGAAGAACAGGCCATCGAAGAAATACACAAAGCGCTTGATTTGATTGAATACGCAAACGGCGTTCTTGGATTGAAAATGGGTGTTGATTATTCTTACCGTCTATCTCTTGGCGACCGCGCAAATAAAGAAAAGTATTTCAGGGACGATGCGGGGTGGGAAAAGGCGGAGACGCTTTTGCGCGAAGCAATGAAAAAACGAGGTGTCGCGTTCAGTGAAGCAAAAGATGAGGCGGCATTCTACGGACCCAAGATAGATATCCAGATGCAGAATGTGAACGGCAAGGAAGACACTGCGTTTACCGTGCAGTACGATTTGAGCTCGCCTACTAAATTCAATCTTACCTACATCGGCGAGGACGGTAAGGAGCACCGCACCTTTGTCGTTCACCGTTCGTCCATTGGCTCCATTGAACGCACCATCGCATTCCTAATAGAAAAATATGCAGGTGCGTTCCCCCTCTGGCTTGCGCCAGCTCAGGTCAAGATTCTTCCTGTCTCGGATCGACACACTGAATACGCGAAGAAAGTGCACGAGCAATTCCTTGCGGCATCCATTCGCTCAGAAATTGACGACGGCGATGCGCTTGGTAAACGAATCCGCAACACCAAACTCCAAAAAGTCCCTTACTTCATCGTAGTTGGAGACGAGGAGGTGTCAGCGCAAACCGGAACGCTCGAGTCGAGGACAGGAAAAATCGGCGCTCTTCCCGTCGCGGAAATCGTTTCTAGACTCCAGGAAGAAATCCGCACCCGCGCTTAGCATCCCTTTCTCTCCTCAACACGAACAAATTTCCATCCTCTTCTTGACCCATCCATCCGCACTGTACCGATTTGTGCCGACCGGCACAAATCGGTACATCACGCAAGTACTAGGAGCGTCGTTTGGAAAGCTGAAAATGGTCGCGCAATGGTGCATCGTTCTCAATAGAATCTACGATCATATACAGAGCCTCTCTTCCCAATTCAACATCGACCTTGATAAGCGTTAGTAAATCCTCGCACTCGTGCGGGTACACCCACACACTATTCTGGAGACGGTAGAAGCCCAAAGACACGAGCGCTGACCGCAACTTTGGCCGAAGCCCCTTCCGCTTTTCAGGAATATCAAAAACGACAACTCTCCACTTTCCATCCCACTTCCTACTCTGCCCATGATGTTGATATTTGAGTGTCATGAGGTGCAGTGCCCGCTCTCCTTTCGCGGTAAGTTTTAGTCGCGCGCCGTCCCGTCTCAGATGTCCGGATCGGACAAGGCGATCACGAGTTCTCACTACAACATCCTTCTGTCGAGGAGATGCGATGATGCCGAGCTTCGCCATCGCCTGGAGTGTGTTGGGCGCCACGGTGGCGATGCCTAAAATACCAACAACTTTAACGGTCTCAAGTATTATTTTTACAAGTTCATTCTTGCGCATCCTCCTTCGCATCCCCTGTTCAAGCACTCCCATGTACCGATTATAGCCGATCGGTCACAATAAGTACGTAGAAACAAAAACTTCCCCGTTCGGGGAAGTTTTTGTTTTCACTTTGTTTATCCTGCGAAGCTTTCGCGAAGCAGGAGAGCTCGCACCCGTCCAAATTTAGCCTCGCGCGATTACGATTCGCGGAGTCTCACTTTCGCTTGCACGTTCGATCACCATTGAGTCCGAGGTGCTCATTGATGGAGAGACGTTGGGATTGTGTGATTTCTCACGTGCAGTCTTCGTCTCCGCAACGACCGGCTTTGTTTGTGCCGTGAATGCTGCAACGTTCCTGGAAGACGCATGGCCAGCGTACTGCTGCGCCGCTACTCCTTTGTAGTACACGACGAGGTACGCTCCTGCGCCAGCAACCGAGAGCATCGAGAGCCAGTAGAGCATGTTGCCGACGATTCCGAGATCAAGACCCGTGTACGGAATCTGCGTGAGCGACACATACGGCGCCGAACTTCCGACCGTCACGTACGTGCTGCAGGTATTGGTACCTCCGGCCCCCGAGACCGTGAGCGTATAGGTCTTTGAGAAGTTTGGACGCACTGCGAGCGAACCACCGTTGGCCTGCACTGCGCCGATTCCGTCTGAGAGCCACGCGCTCGTCGCGCCAGGAGCAGACCACGTAAGGTATGCGGCCTGACCGTTTGCGACAACACTTGGGCTTGCAGAGATCGTGCAGTACAGATTGTTTTGGTATTGCTGCGGGTACGTGTACTGAATCGGGTACGTTACCGGAGCTTGCCACACGGGAGTAACGGGGGCGGTGTTGTTGTTGGTGTTTGTGTTATTACCGCCCGTGTTGGAATTGTCGTTGTTGTTGGTGTTGGTGTTGGTAATGTTGATCACAGGGGCGGGAGCGGGTGTCGGATTCTGCACCGGAGGCACGCAGACATTCCCCTGAAGCACGTACCCTGTCGGACACTGTGTCGCGGGTACACAAGTACCATTTACAAGACTCTGACCTGTCGGACACTGAGTCGGAGGGACACACACGCCATTGTGCATCGTCGTTCCAGATGGGCAGGTCGTCGGAGGGATGCACACGCCGTTCTGAAGAACCAATCCTGCAGGACACTGAGTCGGAGGGACGCACGTGTTACCTACTTTCGTGTATCCGGCTGGACACGTCGTGGTGCCAATACAATTCGGGTAGTAGCCGGTCGTGCCTGCGGGGCAGACGGGGTGAGCAGGAGGCGGGGTTGGGTAGGTTGGGTATGAGTAGGAAGGGTACGAGTAGCTCGGCGTGTAGGAGTAGGCCACACCACCGATGACGACAGGCTGATAACCGTAGTTGTATCCGCCGTACGTGCCATAACCACCGTACGTGCCGTACTCCCCATAGGTTCCACAACACTGAGACGCGTAGGAACCACAATTGTAGGAACAACCGTAGCCAAATATTTGTGACCCATCCGTAGCGTACACACCACCAACTTGCGAACCGTCGGTTCCGTAACCACCAAGTTGC